>CAYRKB010000131.1:749-11113 GCA_964424705.1 uncultured Victivallales bacterium | reverse complement strand
GAGTCCAGGTTCGAGTCCTGGTCGGGCAACCAGGGACAGTTGGCGAAGCAGCGGGATACAGCTCAAATGACAATGAGAATATTTACAGGGAATTCCAATCCGTCCCTGGCGCGTAAAATCGCAGAATATCTCAAGACCACGGTGGGCCAGGCGGACATCCGCCAGTTTCCGGACGGGGAGACCTTCGTCAAAATCGGCGAGAATATCCGGGGGTGCGATGTATTCATCGTGCAGTCCATCTGCCGGCCTCCCAACGAGAACCTGATGGAATTGCTGATCATGATCGACGCCGTGAAGCGGGCTTCGGCGGCGCGCATTACGGCCGTGCTGCCTTTCTACGGCTACGCCCGGCAGGATCGCAAAGACCAGCCGCGCGTTCCGATCACCGCGAAGCTGGTGGCAAATCTTCTGGTCGCGGCGGGCGCAGACCGGCTTCTCACAGTGGATCTGCATGCGCAGCAGATCCAGGGATTCTTCGATATTCCCGTGGACCATCTGTACGCGTCGCCCGTTATCGTCAAGTACTGGAAGCAGAAGAACTTGACGAAGCCCATCATCGTGTCCCCGGATGTGGGAGGCGTGAAGGCGGCGCATTCCTATTCGCAGATGCTTTCGTGCGGCCTGGCGATCGTGGCCAAGCAGCGCAAGAGCCCGTCGGATGTAGAGGCGATGACGCTGGTCGGCGACGTGGAGGGGTGCACGGCGATCATGGTGGATGACCTTACGACGACGGCCGGGACCTTCTGCTCCGCAGCGAAGCTGTTGAAGGAGAAGGGGGCGCTGGAGGTGTACGGTGCGGTCACGCACGCCGCGCTTGCGCCGGTCGGCTTCGAGCGGCTGCGCAGCTCACCGATCAAGGAATTGGTGGTAACGGATACGATCCCGATGGAGGAAGGTTCGGGTTTTCCCATTACCGTCCTCACGGTGGCGGATTTGTTGGGAGAGGCGATTCTCCGGATTCACGAGAACCAGTCGGTTTCCTCGTTGTTCCGGCTCTAAAGCGCCCGGCACGGGGAACGGGCAGATCAGTAAACAGAAGGGTTGGGAAGAGGCTATGGAGAAGGAAGGCATACTAAAGACGGAATCAAGGACTCTCTCGGGAACGGCATCTGCGCGGCGCATGCGCCGCGAGGGGTGGCTGCCCGGTGTGATCAACGTGGACAAGGGCGCGACGCGCATGGTGCGCCTTAACAGCCACGATTTCGAGAAGATGCTGCACAGGCACCGCAGCGAGAACCTGATTCTTGAAGTCAGTGTGGACGGTGAGGCGCCGAAGAAGATGCTGATCAAGGAAGTGCAGCATCATCCGCTTTCGGGGCAGCCGCTGCACATCGACTTTATCGAGATTTCGATGACGAAGAAGATCCGCCTGGACATCCCGCTGCGGCTTATCGGCGATCCGGTGGGCGTGCTGCAGGAGGGCGGCGTTCTGGAGCAGCCGTTGCGCACGTTGCAGGTGGAGTGTTTGCCCGGAGACCTCGTCGAGGAAATTATCATCGACGTGTCGGAGATGAAGCTGGGTGGCTCGATTCTGGTGCGCGACCTGAAGATCGATCCCAAGCTGACGATCGTGACGACCGGAAACATTGCCGTGGCCGCAGTTTCGGCGCCGCGCGTGGAAGAGGAAGCGAAGCCGGAAGCGGCGGCGGGCGCGGTCGGCGAGCCCGAAGTGATCGGCGCGAAGAAGGAAGAAGAGGGCGCCGAGGGCGCGGCGGACAAGGGCGCCAAGGCCAAGGGCGGCAAGGAGTCGGCCGGCAAGGAATCTGCCGGCAAGGCCAAGCCCGCAGAGAAGAAAGGCGGAGAGAAGAAGGGTGGCGAGAAGAAATAGCGCGTCAACCCTGCACCTGGCGTGAAAGCTCTCATTGGCCTGGGGAATCCAGGGCGTCAGTACGAGCAGACGCCGCATAATGTCGGCTTCGCGGTCGTAGACTGCGTGGCGGGCCGGCTGGCCGCGACTCTCAAGCGGAGTTTGCGGTTTCATGCGAGAATGGGGAAAGCTATACTCCCCGACGGACAATCTGTCTGGCTGGTGGAACCCCAGACATACATGAACAGCAGCGGACAGGCGGTGGCGGCCATCTTGGGCTTCCACGGCATCGAGCCCGGCGAAGCGGTCGTTGTGATGGACGATGCGGACCTGCCGATGGGAAGGATGAGGATCCGGACCGGGGGCAGCAGCGGGGGGCATCGCGGGCTTGATTCGGTGATCGAGAGCCTTGGGACGGCTGATGTTCCGCGCCTGCGGGTGGGCATCGGGCGGGAGCGGGCGGGAGCGGGGCTGGTGGAGCATGTGCTGAGCCCTTTCTCCGCAGACGAAAGGGCGTGGGTGGCGCAGGTGGTTGATCAGGCCGCCGAGGCAGTGTTAGCTATATTGCTTTCTGGCGTGGAGGCGGCTATGAATCGTTACAACGGACTCACGATTCAGGCTGGGACAGCGGACGACACGAAGGCCCGCAAGGGTCAGGCATAAGACAAGAGGGAGACAGAGCATTGAAGACATACCAGGCCTTGTATATTTTTTCCAGTTCGATGTCGGATGACGCTGTTCAGGCGACCCTGCAAACGATTCGCGGCGAAGTCGAGAAGGCCGGCGGCACCGTTACGTCGACAGAGATGATCGGAAAGCGCGTGTTTGCCCGCCCGATGCAGAAGATGGAGGCCGGCCATTACGCCAAGCTGTTGCTCCAGATGCCGCCGGCGGCTATTGCGCCTTTTTCGGCACGGCTGCGTCTCAACGAACAGGTTTTTCGGATGCAGCTTGTCGAACTGAAGACCTCCGCGCGCAAGGTCAAGGTAAAGAAGGTGAAGCCCGCGGCCTGACCCGTGACGAAAGGACTTTTCGGTGGCAAGCCTCAATAAAGTTCTATTGATCGGCAATCTGACGCGCCCGGTGGAGACCCGCTACACTCCCCAGGGCATGGCGGTGGGCGAGCTGGGCCTGGCGGTGAACCGCCGCTACAAGACGCAGGACGGCGAGACTCACGAGGAGACCTGTTTTGTCCGCGTCACCGTGTGGGGGCGCCAGGCGGAAACGTGCGCGCAGTATCTCTCCAAGGGATCGCCCTGTCTGGTCGAAGGCCGCCTGAAGTACGACGAATGGGAGAAGGATGGCGTAAAGTCGAGCCGGCTGACGGTTGTGGCCGAGCGCGTCCAGTTTCTTGGAAGCCCGAAGGGGGGCGCTGGGGACCAGGGAAGCCAGGAGGATGGCGCTGCGCCGCGCGGCCCGGGCAATGCGCCCGCCGCCGCGCCCACGCCGCCCCCGGCGGAGCGCGTTGCCGATGAAGTGCGCGGCGACGACGAGAATTTGCCTTTTTAGGTTGTCGGGATGCGGGCGAGTGTCCGCGGTGAAAGAGATGGCAGGCTGCGCAGGGAGTCGCAACCCAGGCGGACCCGCGGTCGCAGCGTGGATAATGCAGTAAGCAGGGAGATTCGAAATCATGCGCAGGGATGACGATGCTAGCCCACGAAGACGGGCGATCCAGACCGGTCCGATCCGGGAAATCAATTTGAATGATGCTGAATTCCTACGGCAGTTTTTGACGGAGCATGGCAAGATCGTGCCGGCCCGCCTGGTGGGATTGACGGCGAAGCAGCAGCGGCAGGTGAAGCATGGTGTCCGGCGCTGCCGCGTGATGGGCCTGCTTCCGTAGGGCGAGCCCCGTGCATGTGGCTCCCGAGGGGCGGGGCTGACACGCAGGCGGCGACTTGGTGCCACGGCGGGCCGGCCGCCGTTATGTCTGGAACATAGCGCGGATTTTTCGCGCGAGAAAAGAGGATAGAATCATGGCGATTGAAGTTATGTTGATGGCCGACGTGCCCGATCTCGGACAGCAAGGCGATGTAGTGCGGGTTGCCGAGGGGTTTGCGCGGAACTTTCTTTTCCGCAAGTCCCTTGCAGCGCCCGTGACCGATGCGACGCGCCGCAAGCTGGTCAAGGCCCGCGCGGAGCGCGATGCGAAGCTCAAGCTCCAACTTGGCGCCGCGCAGGCGCTCGCGGACAAGCTGGCCAGCCTGTCTGTTACCCTGACCGTCAAGACGAGCGGCGGCGAAAAGCTGTACGGTTCCGTGACCGGCGCTGATATTGCTGAAGCGTTGAAGAAGCAGGGCGTTGAGATCGAAAAGCAGAGCGTGCAGCTTGAAGAGCCGATCCGATCTCTGGGCGTCTTTAGCGTCAACGTGAATCTGCATCCCAGCGTGTCCGCCGCCGTGAAGGTTTGGATCGTTGAGGAATAGATCCAATGTCCGCGGAATCCGCCTCCCCAGCGTCCTCAGCACGTGCCGAGCGGGTTCCCCCCTATAGCGAAGAAGCCGAGCGGGGCGTTCTCGGCTCGGTTCTTCTCGATGCGTCGCGGGTCATGGATTTGTGCCTCGAGCGGCAGATCCGGCCCGACTCCTTCTACGTTCCCGGCCACCGCGTGCTGTTCGAAGCGCTGATGGACATGGCCAAGGCGGGCACGGCGGTGGACGTGCTCACCGTCACCGAGTGGATGCGCCGGTCGAATCGGCTCGACAGCGTCGGCGGGGTGCTCGCGCTCGAACGCCTGATCGATGCCACGCCCACCGCGGCGCATGCCGAGTACTACGTTGAGATCGTCCGACAGAAGCAGTTGCTGCGCGCCATCATCGCCTGTGCGCGCGATGCCGAGTATGAATGCTTCAGCTCGCAGGAAGCCGCCGACGTGCTGCTCGGCAAGGTGGAGCAATCCTTCTTCGATATCACCGAGAATCAGCACGGCCTCATGGTGCCGTGGTTCGACG
This sequence comes from uncultured Victivallales bacterium, assembly GCA_964424705.1. Taxonomy (GTDB): domain Bacteria; phylum Verrucomicrobiota; class Kiritimatiellia; order UBA8416; family CAYRKB01; genus CAYRKB01. The sequence goes on along the minus strand of CAYRKB010000131.1, from coordinate 6,355 downwards.
CGGTCCAGACCACGATGCAGAGCGTGGAAAAGCTCCTGCAGAACCGGCAGGGGCTGACTGGCATCTCCACGGGGTTCAGAAACCTGGATGAGCGGATGCAGGGGATGCGGCCGAGTGAGATGCTGGTGCTGGCGGCACGCCCCTCCATGGGCAAGACGTCCCTGGCCATGAATATCGCGGAGAATGTGGCGTGCGGGGTGGGGGATATCGACCGCAAGCCTCGCGCCGTCGGCATCTTCAGTCTTGAAATGTCGTACGAGGCCCTGGCGTTGCGCATGCTCTGCAGCCACGCTTCTGTCAACGCGCACCATCTTACGAGCGGCTTTGGATCGAAGGCCTCCGACCATGCCCGCCTGACGCAGGCGGCCTCGGTGCTTGGCAAGGCACCCATCTTCCTGGACGACACGGGCGGGCTCGAGATCCTCGAACTGCGTGCGCGCGCGCGCAGAATGAAGAAGAAGCATGGCATTGAGCTGATTGTCATCGACTACCTGCAGCTGCTGCATGCCAGCGAGTTTGCCCGGCAGGGAAAACAGTTTGAAACGGCACACGTCTCCGGCAGCCTCAAGTCCATGGCCAAAGAGCTGAAGCTGCCCGTGCTGGTGCTCAGCCAGCTCAACCGCTCGCCCGATCAGCGCGACAAGACGTCGGGCGTGCCCAAGCTGTCCGACCTGCGCGATTCCGGGGCCATCGAGCAGGACGCGGACGCCGTGTGGATGTTGCGGCGTCCCTGCAAGTATCCGGACGATCCGGATTTCAACGACACGACCCTGTCGGTCCTTGAAGTGGTGAAGAATCGTAACGGACCGACCGGCGATGTGAGGCTGAACTTTGAAGCCGAGTATACTCGGTTCCGGGACCGGGCCCACGGAGTGGACGGGCCGGCTGTGGGCGTGCAGGCGGAGGTGGAGCCATGATGACATTTCGACGCTTCTTCTTGACGGGGGCCGGCCTTCTGGCTGCCGCCGTCGCGTGCGCGGAGGGCCCGGCTTCCACGGTGACGGATATACAGATCCGCAATGCGGGGGCGGGGCGAGTGGATCAGGGATACGTGGCGGCCCACACCAGCATCCGGGTCGGCTCGGAGCTCGATCGCGCGACCCTCCAGCGCGACGTCAAGGCGCTGCTGGCGACCGGCCGTTTCTCCGATGCGGAGATTCTGTCCGAATCTGTGACGGGCGGGGTGCGGGTGATCTATGTGCTGCGCAACCGACTGCGGCTGGCGCACGACCTCGAAGTGCTGGGCTGCGCGTACTACAAGCCCGCCAAGATCTGCAAGCTGATGGAATTGAAGCCGGGCGACCCGGTGGACGATGGCATCCTGGGCGACCGCGCGCGCAACGTTCTGGAAAAGTACCGCGGAAAATCCTATTCTGATGCGGCTGTGACGTGGAAGATCACGGTCGTCGACGAGCAGGAGGGCCTGGCGGATGTGAAGCTCACCGTGAGCGAGGGAATGCGCGCCAGCGTACGGCACGTGGTTTTCGAAGGCAACCGCAGCGTGTCCAAAGCCGATCTGCGCCCGACGCTGCAGCCGCCGTCGTGGTGGAATGTGACGCGCTGGTTCAGCCTGGACCGGTACGAGCGCGACAACGTCGAAATGGCGCAGATGCGCATTCGCGACCTCTATCTCGACCGCGGGTTCCTGGAGGTGGAGGTCGATCCTCCCCTGATAAAGAAGGATGAAGTCGGGCGCCTGATCATTACGTACAAGATTCAAGAGGGACAGCAGTACCGGTTCGGCACGCTCTCCATCGCAGGCAGCAAGCTCTTTCCGGAGTCCACCCTTGCGAAAACGGCTCCGGTTCGCCCGAACGCCCTGGCTTCACAGTCCAAGGTGGACGAAGGCCGTCGCGGCATTGAGGACTACTATGGCAGCCGCGGCTACATTGATACGCTGGCCCGGCCCGTGCTGAAGCCCGATCGCGCGCGCGGCATTGCGGACCTGGTCTACGAGGTCAAGGAAGGCGCGCAGGTTCACATCCGCAATATCCTGATCCGCGGCAACTCCCGCACGCGCGAGAAGGTTGTCCGTCGCGAACTGCTTGTGCATCCGGGTGAAATATATGACCAGGTCAAGGTGCGCCGCAGCGAGCGCATTGTGGAGAACCTCGGCTATTTCGGCGGCGTGCGCGCCGACAACCTGGCCACCATGAACCCGGGCGAGCGGGACCTGCTCTTCGAAGTGGAGGAGAAGAATACGGGACAGTTTCATATTGGGGCCGGCTTCTCAAGCATCGACAAGATCATCGGGTTCGCCGAGCTGTCCCAGGGCAATTTCGACCTCTTCGGCTGGCCGTACTTTACCGGCGGCGGGCAGAAGCTGAGGCTGCGCACGGAATACGGAGCCAATCGCAAGGAATACAGCCTGGACTTTACCGAGCCGTGGTTCCTCGACCGCAAGCTGGCGTTCAACTATGACGTGGCCCGCAGCGAAGTGAATAACGACGACTACGATGTCAAGCGCACGGGCACGGGCGTGAGCCTCAGCCGTGCGCTGCCGGCCTCCAGTCGCGTGAAGCTGGGGTACCGCATCGAGAAGTGGGAGATCACGGACGTTACCGATACAAACCGCTACGTTTATATTGATCCGCCCCAGGACGATTTCTACTTTACAAAGGATGAGAACAGGATTGAAAGTTCCCTGCGCCTGACGCTGAGCCACGACACGCGGGACCGGCCGTTCATCCCCACGCGCGGGAACATCTCTTCCGTGTTCGGGCAGGTGACGGGCGGGCCGATGGGTTTTGACACGGACTACTACTACGTCGGGCTTTCGGCCGGGCAGTACCTCCCGCTCTGGCTGGGTCACGTGCTGTACTTGCGCGCGAGGGCCGAGGTTGTTGAGGAGTTCGGGGACACGGAAGATGTGCCGTTGGCCGACCGGCTCTTCGCCGGCGGCGGGCGTACGATTCGCGGGTATGACTACCGCGGCGTTGGCCCGAAGGTCGTTCCAGCTGCCCCGACTTCGACATCGGCCTCGTATCGGTCGGCAGGCGGCCGCACCCTCTTCGTAGCCAAGGCGGATTACACGGTGCCGGTCATTTCTGCAATACGGCTGGCAACATTCTTTGATATAGGAAACGTCTGGCGCGACGCGTATGACTTTAAACCCGATCAGATGGCGTCCAGCTTCGGCGTCGGAATCCGGCTGGATCTTCCCGGATTCCCGATCAGCGTGGATCGTGCGTGGCCGGTGCGAAAAGATAACGAAATCACGAAGGAGGATGCCTGGGTCTTCTGGATCGGGTATGACTTCTGAAACAAGCAAGTGGAGGCAAAGATGACAAGGTCAGTATTGGCAGTGGCTTTCGGGTTGTGCTGTGCCGTCAGCCTTCGGGCGGCGGACATGAAGATCGCGGTGGTGGATATGGAGCAGGCGCTGACGGCGCACCCGGACACCAAAGATGCCGAGAAGCTGATCCAGAAGCAGATCGAGGAATTCGAGGCGGAACGCGACGAGCTGGTGAAGAAGTTTGAGAAGATGCGCAAGGACTTCGAGGACGTGCGCGCCGAGGCGGAGAACAAGGCGCTCAGCGAAGAGGGCCGCGCGCTGAAGCGCAAGGATGCCGAGCGCAGGATCGAGGAAATGCGCGATTTTGATGAGCAGGTGAGGCAAACGACCGGCCTGCGCCAGAAGCAGATCAAGGATCGCAAGAGCCGCATGCGCCAGCGAATCGTGGATGACATCAAGGCCCTGGTCCGCGAGTATGCCCTGAAGAATGGCTATGCCCTCGTGCTGGACGCCGGCCCGGTGATGGACGCCTTCGGCGTTGTGGTGCATAGCGCAGACGGGATGGATATTACCGCCGCCATTTCCAAGCTTCTGGCGGAGACGCGCAAGCCGACGCTGGAAGCCGCAGAGGCGGCTGCGCCGAAGCCCGCATCGGAAAAAGAGCCGGCGAAGTAAATAGCAAACGGGGATGGCAATGACCGCGACAGAGATTGCCCGGGCGGTGGGCGGCGAGGTCGAAGGAGACGGGGCGGTTGCCTTGCACGGGCTGGCCGGTCTTCAGGAGGCGGAGCCCGGCTCGCTCTCATTTCTTTCCAGCCCGCGCTATGCGGCGCTCATGGAATCAACGCGGGCGGGCGCGGTGATCGTGAGCCGCGAATGGAAGGGCGCGTGCGGCTGCGCGCTGATTCGCGCCCAGAACCCTGACAAGGCGTTTGCCGCGGCCGCATCCCTCCTCGGCCCGAAGCCGGTCGAGCTCCCTGCCGGGGTGCACCCGACCGCAGTGCTTGCGGGCGACGCGCGGCTCGGAGCGGGCGTGCGGATCGGGCCGTACTGCGTGCTGGAGCCCGGCGTGGCCGTTGGCGCGCGCACAATTCTGATGGCGGGATGCTATCTGGGCCACGGCACAGTCGTCGGCGAGGATTGCAAGCTGTACCCGCACGTCAGCGTGCGCGAATCCACCCGGATCGGCAGCCGGACCATCATTCATAACGGCGCTGTGATTGGAAGCGACGGCTTCGGCTACGTGATGGACGCGGGCGCCTGGAAGAAGGTGCCGCAGATCGGGACGGTCGAGATCGGGGACGACGTTGAAATCGGCGCGAACGTTACCGTGGATCGCGCGCGTTTCGGCAAGACCGTGATCGGCAACGATGTGAAGCTCGACAACCTCGTGCAGGTCGCGCACAACGTGCGGATCGGAGACCACACGGCCATCGCCGCCCAGACGGCGATCGCCGGCAGCAGCACCGTGGGCCGCTACGTGCAGATCGGCGGTCAGGCTGGCATCGCCGGGCACCTCAGCGTGGGCGACCAGTGCGTGGTGGGCGGCGGGGCGGGCGTCACCAAGAGCGTGCCCCCGAAGACGTTTGTTTCAGGGTACCCGGCCGCGCCGCACAGCGAGGCGTGCAAGATTCACGCTCACCTGATGCGCCTGCCAGAGCTCAAGGAACGCGTCAAACAGATGGAACTGCGGATCCGGGAGCTTGAGAAGTGCGGCGGCGCGCCCGGCGGGGAGCAGGCGTGAAGATTCTGGTAACAGGCGGCGCAGGCTACATCGGGAGCGTGACCAGCGAGCTTCTGCTGGACCAGGGGCACGAGGTGGTTGTTTTCGACAGCCTGGAGCGCGGGCATCGCGAGGCCGTGGATGAGCGCGCCCGGTTCATCCAGGGCGATCTGCGGGATTTCAATTCCATCCTCAAGGCGATGCGGGATGTGCAGCCGGAGGCGGTCATGCACTTTGCCGCGTATGCGCTCGTGGGCGAGTCCATGACGGATCCGGAGATGTACTACCGCAACAACGTCGTGGGCGGGCTCAACCTTGCGGAAGCCATGCTCAAGGCAAGTGTAGGGCGCATCGTATTTTCCTCGACCTGCGCGACGTACGGCCAGCCGGAGCGGGTGCCGATCACGGAAGATGAGCCGCAGCGCCCCGCGAATCCGTACGGGGAGTCCAAGCTCGTGATTGAGCGGACGTTGCGCTGGTACAGCCAGCTGCACGAAATGAAATGCATCTTTCTGCGCTACTTCAACGCGTGCGGGGCCACGGAAAAGTACGGGGAAGACCACGACCCCGAAACGCACATCATCCCGAACGTGCTCAAGGTCGCCCTTGGACAGAAGAAAGAGGTCACGGTGTTCGGCGATGACTACG
>CAYRKB010000131.1:0-739 GCA_964424705.1 uncultured Victivallales bacterium | reverse complement strand
ACTACGAGACGCCGGACGGCACCTGCGTCCGGGACTACATTCACATCGTGGATCTCGCGCAGGCCCACATTCTGGCGCTGCGCTGCGAGGAGTCCGGCGCGTTCAACCTGGGCAACGGCAGCGGGCATTCGGTGCAGGAGGTAATTGCCACGGCTCGCCGCGTCACGGGACACCCGATTCCGGCCGTGATCGCGCCGCGCCGCCCCGGCGATCCGCCCCGGCTTGTCGCATGCGCAGACAAAGCGCGCAAGGTGTTGAAGTGGAATCCGAAGCATGCGGACCTGGAGCAGATCATCGGCAGCGCGTGGCGCTGGCACGTTGCCCACCCCCGCGGGTACGCGGCGCCCAAGGGTGAGAAGGATTTGTGACGTGGGCCTTGAACGGGAGATTGGAGTCCTTCTTGCGGCGGCGTGCCGGACTGTGTCCACGGCGGAATCCTGCACGGGCGGGCTGATCGCAGCGCGCATCACCGCCGTGCCGGACAGCTCGCGGTACTTTCGCGGCAGCGTCGTGGCGTATGCCAACGACGTGAAGGTGCGGCAGCTCGGGGTGTCTCCGTCATCCTTGCTGCGGCACGGGGCGGTCAGCGAGCGCGTGGCCCGGCAGATGGCCATGGGCGCGCGGCGGAAGCTGCGGACGGATTTTGGCGTCGGGGTGACAGGGATCGCGGGGCCCGGCGGCGGCACGCTGGCGAAGCCGGTCGGGCTGGTGTATATTGCGGTGGCCGGGCCGGAGGCGT
>CAYRKB010000130.1:0-11153 GCA_964424705.1 uncultured Victivallales bacterium | reverse complement strand
AGAGGAAGTGCCGCTCGGGAAAATAGACGGCTGGCAGGTGCTGCGGATCGATTGGGGCGCGGAAAGGACACGCATATGAGCGATTGGATCAATCAAAGCACGTACTACGCTTTCTCGGCCAAGGGAATACAGAACTACATCCTGCGCAGTGACCGCCTAAAGGAAATGGTAGGCGCGAGCGAGTTGATCGAGGGGCTGAGCGGCCGGCTCCTTCCCGGGGTGCTGGCCCATCTGGGATACAGGGCGGGGGCGGACTATGAGTATCTTACGCAGGCCGCTGGGGGTGTGCGCATGCTCTTCAGGGAGGATGCCGCGGCAAACGAGGTTGCCCGGATGTTTCCTCTTCTGTGCGATCAGTACGCCCCCGGACTTCAGGTTGTACAGGTCGTCGCGCCGATGGGCTCAGACCTTATGACGACCATTGACAGCGGCGAGAGACTGATGTCGCAGCGAAGGAATCTTGGCTATCCCGAGCTCCCCCCTGCATCTTCCCTTTCAAAGCGCTGCCCTCGGTCTGGACTCGCGGCGGTCGGTGCTGAATCATCCCGCAAGGGCGAGGAACCCGTAGACGGTGAGACCCGCAGGAAGAATGAGGCGGGGCGACAGGCAGCGCAGGCGCTGATTGCCCGCGTGGCCCCAGAGGACCGGCGCAATGTCGGGAAATGGGTCTTCAACTTCGATGACATGGCGGGCGAAGGGGCTTATCTTGCGGTCATTCATGCGGACGCCAACAGCCTGGGCGCCGTTGTCCAGAAGCTGAGGGAGACGCTTGCCCGTGAGTCCGACTTCGCAAAGGCCAGAGACCTCTACCGCCGATTCTCCTCCGCCGTCCAGGATGCGACGGAGTCATCTGCGCGGGCGGCGTTTCGTGTAGTCGAGGCCGAGATCAAGAGTAGCGAATTCTATCCCCTTCGACCGATTGTGTGCGCCGGCGATGATCTGACCGTTGTCATCAAGGCCGAGCATGCCCTTGCCTACGTTCGCGAGTTCCTTGTTCAGTTCGAGAAGGAAAGCCAGGCAAGGCTTGCGGAGCTACAGATTGGAATCACCGATGGCCTGACCGCCTGCGCAGGTGTGGCCTTTGTAAAGAAGCACTACCCCTACTGGCGTGCCTACGAGCTGAGCGAATCCCTCTGCAAGTACTCGAAGAGAATGGTGGATCGGAAGGCCTCGGCACTGGCGTTCTGGCGCGTGACGACGAGTCTGGGCACCGACTATGAGGACGGCGTGGTGCATCGCGAACTCACAACAGCCAGCGGCTCGGAGGTCCTGACCATGAATCCCTACCGGGTGGGATCGCGCGCAGTGAAGGGAACGCCGCACATCGATGATCTCCTTAGGCTGCATGAGGCCATGCGGGCGGGGGGGGTGCCTTCGGGAAGCCTGCGACAGATCATGACCAGCGTATACCAGAGCAGAGATCAGGCGGATCGAGACTTTGAACGCGTGCTGACAGTGGCCGAGGGCAAGCAGGCAAAGAGGCTGATCGAGTGCCTTGCGGCGCTGGGCTGCGAGGGACGCACGCTGTGGACCTCATCACCCTTTCGAACGCCCCTGCTGGATGCAATTGAGCTGCAGGCTGTAAGGACCTGCGTTTCAGAGGAGAAAGAGCCGTGATCAAGGCAACGATCAAGATTGAGATTCTTTCATACTGGCACGCGGGCACTGGGCACGGTCAAGGTGCGGCCTATGACGCGCTGACTCGCAAGGATTCTCACAATCTTCCATACCTCCCCGGCCGCACCGTAAAGGGCTTGCTGCGGGAGGGGCTGCAGATAGCGGAGGACTTTGGCGAGGTAGCCGAAGCCTCGGTCGCTAAGCTCTTTGGAAGACCGGCTCGAGAGGGCGAACCGGATGGATCAGAGCCCGGAGTGCTCTCGTTTTCGAACGCCTGTCTGCCGGAGGACCTCTGTGCATGGGCACGGTCCACGCAGGGCACGGCGGAGACCCTGTACCGACCCCTGGCGTCGACGGAGTTGGATGCAAGCGGGCAAGCCAGGGACAAGTCTCTTCGCTGCGTCGAAGTGTGCGTGCCTGTCACCTTGGCTGCCACCGTCAGCGGGCCCGATGACACGAGCTGGATCGAAGTGCTTAAGCAGGGGGCGCGCTTCATGCGAGGGCTCGGAAGTCACAGAAGCCGTGGCCTTGGTCGCTGTGTGGTTACGATCTCAAGGGAAGGCTCCAAATGAACACAAGATGGTTCAAGCTGGATACGCTATCGGACGTCGTGGTGTCGCGGGGATCGGCGACCGGCGGGGCGCAGGAATCGCTCGACTGCATTCCCGGCTCCGCACTCCTGGGGGCTACGATTGAGCGCAAGGGCGAGCCGTTTGACGCGGGCCTGTTCTTCTCGGGGAGGCTGCGCGTCTCTGATGCCCTGCCATGGGTGGACGGGCGCATCGCCTGGCCGATTCCGCTGTGTTTTCATAAGCACAAGGGGGAGGCGGATGACAAGGCGGTCAGCGCCTTGGCCGAGGGGCAGCGAGCGACGGGGGAACAGCTGCGCGAAGGGTACCTTACCGCGGATGGCCAGCGGGTGAAAGTAGCCACCGCGTTCGGGATGAAGTCGGCGATTGACCGGACCCGCTTCGGCGGGGTGGCTGAAGGTCAGCTGTTCGGCTACGAGGCCATAGCGGCCAGCCAAACGTTTGCTTTCTGTCTGTCGGGATGCGATGCCCCCACCACTGATGCGATGGCGGAGCTTCTTGTCGGTGACCTTCGAATCGGGCGGTCACGATCCGCGGAATACGGCCGCGTGCGGATTGCCCGGATGCGGGACGCCCCCGTGCCGCCCGAGCCGCAGCCGATGGGGCCCTTCACGGCGCTCTATTGCGCTTCCGACGTATGCCTGCATGAGGCCGGCGGGCCCGCCCTTGTGCCGGCACCGGAGTCCTTCGGACTTCCGCGGTCTGCCGAGTTCGACTTGGCTCAGAGCTTCATCCGGACACGGCGCTATTCTCCATGGAACGCGTTTCACAACAGGCGGATGACCGAAAGGCACGTGATCTGTCGCGGCAGCGTCCTTACGTACCGCCACAGGGATGAGGTCGATCCGTCTGCGGTGGTGGCGGCCCTGGCCAAAGGCGTGGGCCTTTACCCGGAGGAAGGGCTCGGAGTCGTGCTCATGAACCCAGATTTCGTGGTTCGATCCGTGCGCCTCAAAGGTTTCGCTCTTGCTGGCACTCCGAAGGCTTCTATGGCTCAAGCGATTCCGAACCACAGGCTGGCGCGCTACATGGAGAAGGCGAACGACGAGAAACGCGCCACGCCTGAAGCCCTGGCCCTGTCACGGGCATGGGTGGCGGAGTTGCTGAGGTTGCAGAGGCTGATTGGCAAGGAGGGGCAGCCGGTGCCGGGAGCCTCGCAGTGGGGGCTGGTCAGGCAGATGGCCATACGGTCCAACGGCGGGGTCGAGGATCTGATCAAGGGGTTGAACGAGCTGACGCAGGACTCCCGCTCCAAGTGGTGGACGTATGAAGTGAGGCAGGCGGGAGCCTGGGTGTCGCTACATGCTCGGCTGCTGTCGAAAGTGTCGGAGAAGCTTCCTGATGCTGTACGTCGATTAGCGCTCATGCATGCGGCTGTCGCCATGAGCCGGGCCTTGGAAGGAAATGAGGAGGGCCAGCGATGACGGGTTACCCCCTGAGATACGTTGCGCGAGTGACGATTGAATTCACAACGCCGTTCCACGTCGGCTCCGGTCGCGATGGGGCGGTAGCCGATGCCGAGGTTGTGCGCGATGTGAACGGACTGCCGGCGGTTCCGGGCAGCAGCCTGGCCGGCGTGCTTCGTTCCGCGTTCCTGTCCCGGTCGGACGAAAAGGTCTGCGATGCCCTGTTCGGCTTCCAGCGGGATGAAGGGCACGGCTCGCGGCTGCGGGTCAGTTGGGGGTGCATCCACGATGCCAGCGATAGCCCTGTGGAGGGGATGCCTGAGGAGGCCTCCCTATGCGCTGACCCCGTGCTTGGCAACGCCATGGCTTCGGCTGTTCGCGATCACGTCAGGATCAACGACCGCGGTGCCGCGGATGCGAAAGGGCGCGGGAAGTTCGACGAGCTCGTCGTTTGTGCCGGCCACCGCTTCAGCTTTGAATTGGAGCTGGTGGGGACGGCGGATGACGGGGATGCATGGGAGATCCTGATGGCGATCCTCGCATCACCTGCCACCCGGCTGGGCGGGAAGACCCGCCGTGGGCTCGGCGCGTTCAAGATCGTGCGGCTGCTGGAGCGGCGTTTTGATCTCTCGGACAGGTCCGGTCGTGAAGCGTATGCCGCGCATCCGGTCCGTCTCTCTCAGCCCTGTGCGTTGCAGGCGATGCATCGAGAAGCGCAGCCGGACGTGAGTGGGGTTGTAACGGCGTCACTCTCCCTCAAGCCCGAAGGCTACTGGATGTTCGGCGGGGGTACAGATGAGAGTGGTGTGGACATGGCGCCGGCAAGAGAAGCTCGGATCCTCTGGTCAGCTGGGAAGGGCGCCGTGGCTGAGGATGCGCTCGTGATTCCTGGCAGTTCCGTCAAGGGTGCGATTGCCCATCGCGTTGCCTTTCACCACAATGCCATCGTGCAGGAGTTCGCCGATGGCAAGACGCGGGATGCGATCGAGGCCGTGGCGGGCTCCCGGAACAAGGCCATCAGACAGCTCTTCGGATATGTCAAGGGCGAGGGGGAAGCGGACGGTGCGAAGGGCGAGGGCCAGAGGGGCAGGGTGATTATTGACGATTTCTTCGTCCCTGAAGAGCCGTCGTCGCAGATCGTGCACCACGTGTCGATCGACCGCTTTACAGGAGGGGCTCGGACGGGTGCGCTGTTCAGCGAGCGGCCGCTGTGGCAGGGCCTCGACTGGCCTCTCAGCGTGACCGTCTGCGAGCCGCAGGCCATTAGCGTGGAGGCCCGGAAGGCCCTTGGCCTGGCTCTGGCGGACCTTGCCGGGTCGCGCCTGGCGTTGGGCGGCGGCACGGGCAGGGGGAACGGCTACTTCACGGGTTCTGTCCGGTGGTCAGATCAAGGCAAGTGGGCGCAGGGAGATCAGGCATGAACATCGAAGCGATCAACGCGTCACTGGAGTCCTTCGGATTGAACTCCGTCTCGTCGGTCGGGTTGACCGTCTCTGAGAAGGCTGTTTCCCTGGCCGAAGAAGTCATGGCCGAGTTCATCGCGTTCGGCGGCTCCGGATGGCTGTTGACGGCCGGAGTGCCGACGCCATGGATCAATAACGACATCTCCGAGGCGCGGGATCAATGGCCGGAAGAGGGCGAGCGATGCGCCGGTAGCCGGAGCTTGCGGCTGCAGCGGGCGCCGGGCGGTTGGTGTCTGACTGTGATCGAGGAGGCGCCTCGGGGCGACATGGTCATGAGAGAAGCGGAGCATCTGGGTTCGGGAGCGCCTGGATCTCTGCGCTATGGAGTGTATTACCGTGAAGTGGTCGTCGGATCGCATAGGGAATTGAGGCCTTATACCTGCCGGTTCCTCGGATTTGGCAAAGGAGCGAAAGATCATGCCTAACAACTATAGCCAGAACCGACAGCAGCGGGGACCGGGCGGGGGATATGGCGGATCCCAGCCCTCCGCGTTGCCGGACAGCATTCCTTCACCCTACAACTTTGTGCCGCTCTCCGAGAAGGTTGTCTTCCCTGATTGGGCCGATCAGGTCTCCATGGATGTCCCGTTCCGTGATGGCATATCCGGCACGATCAACCTGCGGATCACAGCGGTTACCGATGTGTATATCCGGAGCGGCGGAGACCACCCCCGAGACCCTAGGGCGCGGAGCAGGGACCCCAAGTATCAGGATTTCTTTCGCGTCACCGAAGACGGGCAGTATGCCATTCCTGGTTCGTCTTTCAAGGGCATGCTGCGGAGTGTGGTGGAGATTGCAGGCTTCGGAAAGCTTGGTTCCGGCTGTGATGAACACCGGTATGCCGTCAGGGATCTCAACAACAAGGATTCCTCTCTCTACGTGGACCACATGACAGGAGGCGTTAGGCCCCACGGTCCCTTTGAGCCGCGTGCCAAGGGCGGGTGGCTTTACTTGAGCGAAAGCGGGGGGTGGCAGATCCAGCCGTGCGAGTTCGCCAGGATTGAGCAGGAAGAACTGGAGAATTCGCAGCATGGACGCGACTGCAAGCTCTTCCTCGGTGCTCGGATGAGCGCCAGAGAGAAGTATGCCAAATGGGGAGCGGGGGTTAGGCGGCGCTTCAACATTGAAGCGTTGACGGATCACCCTCACAGCGGCGGGAAGCGGCTGAGGTACAGGCGGGCGGAGCTTTGCGCCGAAGGAGGCAAGCCCGGCGTACTGGTGTTCACGGGGCAACCCAGCCCACGGCTGGATCGTGATGGCCGTCAACAGAGTGGTTCCAAACACATGGAGTTCGTGTTCTTTGACGAATCTGCTGCCGTGCTGGAAGTTCCGGAACCCGTGTGCAAGGACTTCGCGTTCGTGCACTCAGATCCGAATGGGGTTCCCAACGAAGAATGGGGTTACTGGCGAGGTCAGTTCCGGGAGGGTCGCAAGGTTCCTGTCTTCTATCTAGAGGAGCAGGGCGCCGTAGCCTCCGTCGGCCTGGCCATGATGTACCGCCTGCCGTACAAGCACACGATACACGATGCAATCAGGCACACCTCGGCGGATCATCTGGATGCCGGCCGCATGGACATCTCCCAGCTGATATTCGGGCATGTGCGGGAGAATGCGGCGCTGAGGGGGCGCTGTACTGTCGGAACGCTGCTGGCTGAAGGGGCCCCTCGTCCGAAGCCCGCGGTCACGACGATTCTCAACGGACCTAAACCGACATACTACCCGAATTACATGGAGCAGAAAGCCGGGCCGGATGGCAGCCTCCAGGGCCATTACGCAACACTGATGCACGCCGGGTGCCGGGTCCGTGGATGGAAGCGCTACCCGGTGGCGTCGCCGGCCGCCGCCAAGGCCCCGGGCGAGAGGCAGGAGACCGTGTCCACGGTGTTCAGCCCGCTCCCTGCGGGTACGGTGTTCCTCGGTCAGGTCCGTGCACACAACTTGCGCCCGGAGGAGCTTGGTGCCATCATTTGGGCGCTTCGCCTCGGCGATACGAAGGGGAACCTCCTGCATTCGATCGGCATGGCGAAGCCCTACCACTATGGGGCGATCAAGGTGGAGATCGCCTCCTGTGAGCTGAAGCGCATCTGTGATGGCTCCCCCGTGACCGTCGATGAGGCGCAGAGCAGGTTTGCTGAGTTCATGGAGGGCGCCGTTCCCGACTGGGCCGGCAGCCCGCAAATCAAGGCGCTGCAGAAGATGTCCAACCTGAACGCGACTTGGCCAATGGAACTGGCGTACCCGGTTCTTGGGCGGGGAAGAGACAACCAGTTTGTCGGGTTCAAGAAGGACTATAGAGTGCTTGGCCGACCCGCGGATGCCAAGGTCGCCGGCAAACCAGCGCAGGGGGCATCCAACGACACGCGGCCCAAGGAGTTGGTGGAGAAGAGCGCCATTGAGCGGCTGATCGAGGACGCCCCAAGACTCAAGCAGGGGGAGTTGAAGAAGAGGCTCGCCGGCATCGAATCGCTGTCGCAAACTGAGCGGGCCCGCCTCGTTGCTGCGGTCAAGAGAAATGCGAACCAGCCGCACTCCTATACGCCGCCTCAGCTGGATTGGAGGCCGGACCTGGAGGCCCTCGCCAGCCGGATCAAGGACCGGGCGACATGAAGACCGTTATCTGCACGACGGGAACGTCTATCGCCGGCGGCTGCAGGACGCTCGCTGCGCACCAGAGGAGCGCTTCAACCTGGGATAGCGATGCCGGAGACTTGCCGGCGGAAATCGCCCAGCGACTGGCGCAGTATGACCTGCGTTCGGATCGGGGCCGCATTGAGGCCTCCGCGGAGTTGAACTCCCTGCACCGCCTCTGCGTCTCTCCCGACGACCGCATTGTGCTGCTGGCTACCGATACCGCCGATGGAAGGGCCTGCGCGGAGGGCCTGCAGAGGGCCGTGGAGAAGGCCTTCGGCTTTCCGAACGGACACGTGACGCTCCATCGTGTTCGCGGCCTGCAGGTGCGGAATGCCGAACGGCTTCGGACCGAAGGCCTGCGGGAGTTCATCGACACCGTCCTGGCCTATGTGGAGAATCCGGAGGTACGCTATGGCAGTGAGATCGTCCTAAACCCCACCGGCGGGTTCAAAGGCGTGGTTCCGTTTCTGGCTGTGATCGGCATGCTCTTCCGGCTCCGGACCGTCTATGTCTTTGAACACTCGGACGCACTGATCTCGCTCCCGCCGCTGCCTTTGACGTTCGACCTCCATTTGTATGAACGCGCAGCCGAGGCGTTGTCCCTGATCAACCGCGAAACCGCGGTCCGCGAGTCTGATTACTTTAGCGCCATCTCGGGGTTTCAGGAACACGAGCGGGACCTTTTCGCGGGCTTCGTGGAGCCCGCTGAGGGTGGGTTGGTAACACTGTCCCCCATAGCCTTCGTTCTGCTGAGGATGGACCAGGGCGGCGGCGGGGAGATCCGCCTGTCCTCGCAGGCGGAGGGCCAGCTCAAGCGGGCGGCAGGTGTCAGGAGGGTCGTGTTGGAAAACCTGCTTGGCAAGCTGGCGCACCCGCTCTGGCGCGCTATCCACACCCATTCGTTCGCGGCCACGGATCTCGAGACCTACAAGCCCGGCGGCGTATCCGAGCGGGCGGCCGGGGTCAGCCGGGGCAACCTGTTCTACGTGTGCTGTCTCTACGGCAGCCATGACGAGTATGAGCGGGACCTGCCCGGCCGGAAGCGAAGCCAGTTCGACCTCTCTTCGTTCGTCCGATGGTCTCCGCCCGTCGCAGATGAGCCGGGCGATGACCGCCTGCACCGGGCCTGGGAAGTTGAAAACGACGAGCTCAGGTCCATGAATGCACGCCTGCAGAAGGAGGTGGCTGAGAAGAGATCGCGCGTGGATCGGCAGCAGGAGCCCCTTCGGCTGGAGATCAAGAGGCTTCGCGGCGAGAACAAGCGGTTGAGCACAGACCTTGAAGCGCTGACGGGGGCTGGTTCACAGATGAGGTCGGAGCTTGAAGCGCTGCGCGCGAGAATCTCCGAGATGCAATCCTCTCTCTCCTCCCAGCCTCATGAGGAGGGCCCCGGCTGATGCAAGAGCTCGCGTTCGACGTTGTCCTCCATCTTGCGGGGGAGCAGATACTGCCCAACTACATGGCCATCCGCCTGTGCGAATGTCCGTTCCATGTGGTCGTGGCGACGACGAACACGCAGGTGCAGATAGATCGGCTGAGCCGAGAACTCGGCGACCGCTGCGAAATCCGCGAGCTGGTCGTTCCCGCCTTCCAGTACCCGGCGATCATGGAGGCGCTGCGGGGTCGGAGAGACCGCGTTCAGGGCCGGCGAGTGGGGTTTAATATTACCGGCGGCACCAAGCCGATGTCCGCGGCTGCGCTGGACTTCTGTCGGGAGACGGACATCGTCCCGTTCTATGTGGACACGACAACGCGCAAGATCCACATGTTCAAGGCTCCGTTTGCCACTCTCGACATGCCGCCTGTGTTCAACTCGGTGGAGGAGTTCATTCGCCTTGCGGGCTACTCGATTGCGAACAGGGGGCTGTCTCCGGACGATGCGGCCCTGAGCTCCCGGGCCGACCTGAGTCGCACGTTCTGGATGCACCGCGACCGTGTGAGGCGCCGCATCGCCGAGTTCGCAAAGGCGGCAACATTTGCCCAGCACGGCAAGCCCATGCCCCCCGCGTATTCAGACGCCGTGGAGGACCTGCTTGCGTTTTCTGCGGCAGACGCCCCTGAACTGGGCGAGAAATGGAAGGCGGCTTTTCCGGACTACTCGGGCAAGGACTGGAAGGCCGCGGCCAGATATGCCGCCGGCGCCTGGTTTGAAGAGTATTGTGCGAGCCTGGTTAGGCCTCTTTCGGCAGCATCGGGCCTCGACGTGCGATTTGGCCTGCGGGCAGGATGGGAAGGCCAGCCACCGAGCAGAAACTTCCTGGATGAGGCGCAGGACATGGATTTGGCCATCACCGATGGCTACAGCCTGACGGTGGTCGAGTGCAAGGCGGGAGCTCTAACCCAGGAGCATATACAGAAGCTTGAAAACACACGGGCGGTTCTGGGTGGAGCACTTGGAAGGGCGGTTCTTGTGTCCGTGAACCCGCCCACGACAGCCGCCATCCTAAAGCGGGTGGAGAGCAGTCGCGGGGTTGCAATGGTGTGCTGTAGAGCCTGTCCCGAGCTGGTGACACACCTAGGCGCCCTCATTCCGGGCCAGGTGCTGGGCGCTGATTCCGCCGGCAGAAAGCCGGGGTGGGGCAGCTCATGGAAGAGGAAGCACGACGGTCGCGGGGCGGCCGAAGAGCGTGATCGCGGGGGAAATAGCTCGGGGCCTGTCGCTGGATGAGTGATGCCATCGCCAGTTCGGTGGACGGCCTGCGCGCGCGGGTGGTCGAGGGTCTCATCGTTCTCGACCGTCCGGTTCCAGTGCGGAACATGGCTACGGCAACGGTGCGGGGGCTCGTCGGGCACTTGTTGCGCGAGCATCGGCCGGACGTCGCGGACCGCTGGTTCAAGCCGGGGCAGGAAGGGAACTGCCCGGCCGCGTACACCTTCCAGCCGGCTGCTGACCGTGCAACGGTGACGGATGGCTGGCCCTTCCGCGTCGTCGCCTGGGATCCGCCGGACGTGTTCATTCCCGCCGTGCAGGCCGTGATGAGGCACGCCGCCGGCCGGCCGTTTGGGGAAGGGGGTGTGAGGGTGATCGGGGTTGACTGGGGGCCTGTGTGTCACCTGGCTTTCGAGGGCATCCACCATCCGCCGATGGCACAGCGTGTGGTTCTGCGGACGCCGCTGCGTCTGCAGCAGGGCGAGAGGTGGCTGACGGAGGAAACGATATCCACGGCACATCTCGCAGGAAGCCTGATCCGCCGCCTGAACCGACTGAGCCGGGAGTATGGCAACGGGTTGCAGCTCTTGCCCAATGAATTCATTCGGCAGGCGGAGCTGGCCGTTGAAACGGAGAGGTGTCTGAACTTTGTGCGTTCTGCGCGCCGATCCTCCACGCAACGCCGAGATCTTGACCTCTCCGGGTTGGTGGGGCATATCTCAGTCCACGGCTTGCCGGCGAGCTGTTCCAGCCTCCTGTCCGTTGGAAGCATTATCCATGTTGGAAAGCACACGGC
>CAYRKB010000129.1:0-11755 GCA_964424705.1 uncultured Victivallales bacterium | reverse complement strand
CAAATCACGTCCGGGCCAGCACAAAATCCCCACACAAACCCAGAAGCGCCCAGTTCATACAGTGCCCGCGGAAGTGCCCGCAGACGCTCCACTTTCGCACATGCGATCGCTTCGTGAAGCGACGCAACGTCGAACGCCAGGATTTCCCGGGGTATCCTGCAGACCGATTCCGGGTTGGACTTCAGCTGCAGGATCATGGACTTCACGCAGGCAGCCTGAATATCGGGGTCGGCCCTGATGGCGGCCGGGCACCCGCAATAGCACGAGGAGTCGTGCGCGACCCGGTCCAGGCACGCACGCTTCACTGCGGCAGCAACGTCTGCGTGCGTACGGAGCGCGTCGGGACAATCGTCGAACAGGACCGGTTCGCGGCAGAGACATTCCGTAGCGCGGTCCAGGATGGTCGCATCGCCTGAGAGAATATCCCAGAAGCCCCACCACATATCCCGCCGGCCCGCACGGCGCAAGTAATTCACGCATGCGTCCTTCAAAGCGGCAATCACATCAACATCATGCTTCAGTGCGGGCGGGCAGTTGACCCACGCGCGGGGGGCCTTGCGGATCTCGCGAATCCATCCCGCTTTCAGAGCTTTTGCGAATTGAGCTTCGTCACCCAGGCAGGGAGGCCGGCTCGCCCAGATCGTGAGGTCCCTCTCCAGCCGGTCCGCAAACGCCCTCCGGAGGGCCTTGAACACCTGCCCGTCCCCGTGGAGATATGCGGGGCACTGCTCCCATTTGGACGGAACCCTTCGGAGCAGACGAACCCACGCTTTTCGTACAATCGTCATCAGCTCCGGATCGCACCGGACGTCCGGCGGGCATTCGTCCACCATCCGGGCATCGTCGAGGATCGCCAGGCCCCAGCACAGGATCCGCTCAGCGGCGAACTCCTTTCTGCGCTGCAGCGACTCCGGCATGCCAACGATGTTTCGCGGATCCAGAATGAGCACGTTGCGCCAGCCTTCGACCAGCACCCCGGCCAGGTTCGCGTCCCTGGCCATCCACGATGGAACGAGGGCGGCGCTGCCCGGGTCCGCCTTCGCACAGGCCAGCCAGGCGCCTTCGATGACCGGGCGGAAGCTCTCGTCGTTCATCACGTCCTGCGCCACGAACTGGACCTCGGCAGGATGCTCCGCCAGATGGGATGCCAGTTCCCTGAAAGCGGTCTTCCCCGCAAGCTCTTCGCGGCAGCGTGCCGCAACGGCAGAAACGTCGCGCCCCCTCCGGCAGCTGATCGGGGCACCGCGCGCGGCACAATAGAGCAGGATGCGCGGCCACCAGGGGCCCGGATCCTTGTTGCCGTTTCCCTGGATCTCGACGGCCTTCCCTTCCGCCATCCGTACGGCGGACACGGCGCGCCCGTTCTCGACCAGCACATGGAATTCGGAGGATTCCAGGTACCTGGCTGCCATCAGGGGAGTTGCCACGCACCATCCACTTCCCTGCGCAAGGGCGGCCAGCCGCGTCACCGTGTTCGCCATGTTGCCGTTGATCCGGACCCAGCCGCAGGCTGTGTCGAACGGGAGCTGCCCGTTGCCGTTCCGGCGGCCGAAAGCCATGTACTCGCACGCGGTCCGCAGCAATTTGCCAACCGGTGATATCCGCCCCTCCATGATGCCCTCGAACACATAGGCCACCGCCTCGGCGTCCGGTTGCACGGGCGAGCGGGTGGACTTCGCGTCCGAGGAGTCAATCACGGGCCTGAGCATGAGGTACTGGAAGGCGGGGTGCTTCGCGTAAACCGGATTCCCTGCGGTCAGGTAGTTCCACCACCCCTCAAAAGACTCCTGTTTGTGCCGGTTGATATGGTTGAGAAGGAAAGTGCGCGCCGCCTGCCAGCCCTGCCGCTTCAACACGTCACGCGTCTGCCCGATGTGCGGCGCGGGGTTCTGCAGCATGTGAAGGAGATTGATTTCGCGGCAGTAGTGACTTTCCCCCGCCGAGGGGTCAATCCGCTTCTTCAGTTCCGGAAGCATCTTCCGGCAGATATGTTCGTCCAGCGCTTCCGGCGATTCGATCCTGTCGCCGTTCCAGTCCACAACGGCTTCGTACTTGGCAATCAGGAGCCGCTGGCAGGGGCACATGATCTTGTATCGCCGGATCTTGGCCGGCCATTTGTACTCACGCATGGGCTTCGTCCTCGAGTTCAACTTCTCCGTATCAGTATGCACGCCGCCACGGACAAGGGATGTCCGTCCCACAGAACACTTCCGCTTGAAACAACAACAAATAGCGCTGTCCGGCAGGTCCGAAAGTTGACACCATGAAGGCCTTGGAGTCAGATGGGGATCCGACAACATGCCCTTGGCCCGAACATGGCCTGAGTTACTTGCCCGGCACCCGGTTATCAACCGGGCGCGCCAGCTGCACTTTGTCGAGCTGGAGCAGCAGAACCTGGTTCGCTATCTGGAGCGCGCCAGAACCTTCAGCGACGCAGAGCTTGCGGAGCTGAGGAGGCCCGGTCCGCGGAATCAGATGCAACTGATGGGGCTGAGCATCCGGATCGCCGGGCTGGTGGACCGGATCGCCGGGATCGAGTCGAGGCTCTCACCCGGGCGCCGCGAGGAAATGCTGGCCGGCATTTTTTCGTTCCTTACGGATGCGGTGGGACTCCCGGAGGAGTCAATCCGCGCCCTCTTCACGGATGTCCGCTGGGAAACACGCGGCTTTGCCGAGGCGTTCGCCGGCGGCGGGCTGCCCGCACCCGCGCGGCCCACGAGGCCGGAAGATGTCCAGACTGCACAGCGCAGGCCGCTGCTGGCGCTGGTGGCGAAGCGCCTCACCCACGATCTTCTGATACACGGCCACTCGCTGCGGTTCTTCTATCAGGCGCTTCCGCTGATGCGGGAGACGATCGACAGGGGCAACCCGGGCCTGACGGATCTCTACATCGGCTTCGGCGCGTCGCTGCAGCTGATGATGCTCCTCTACCGGGGTCCGTATCCCGGCGGGGAAGCCATCCGGGCCGGGCGGGTGGAAGTGTCAATCCGGCAGGAATCCTTCCGGATCTCCGTGCAGGGCATCAACTTACCGAGCCTTTTCAACGAGATCGTGAAAGGCCTTTACGAAGCGCTGCTCCACCCCGGAATGCCCACAGCGAAGGAGCTGGGCGCCGACGAGGCGGTGTTTCGCGAGCTCACGTCCGGCCCGGATCTTGAGTACGAGCTGATGAAAGTGGCTCCGGAGGCCTCCCTCCGCATCCATGGCGCCCTCGTTGCATGCCATGCGCGCGATCCGCAGGCCGTGCGCCGCATGCTGCAACGGGCCGGGAACGACGATATCGCCCCGCAGGGCGAGGTGACTATGCTCTACCGGGCCTTCGCCAGACTGAGTCCGGCAAGGACTGCGCTCTTTGCCTGTCGCTCTTTTGCAGGGCCGATGGACGGCCCGGCCGGAAGCCGGCTGGCCGGGGAGCTCATCGGCTGCATGGAGGAGGATTGATCATGCCTATCGCCCCAACCACCCCCAGGACCGCACCCGCGCGCCCTGTCAGAACGCCGGTCAAGCCCTCGGCGCCCCCCGCACCCCGCCCGCGCTCCAATCCCATCAAGCCCGGTCCCGGCATCCAGCCGGAACCGAAGGATTGAGGGCCGCCCGACTCTACATATGCTGCCAGACTGCGGGTCAGCAGACTGTAGATCGCTGGCCTGTCAGGCACTTCGCGCCCGCAATGCGCAGCCCTCTCCCTTCGAGATTCCCATTCTACTGTTCTTCAATCTGCGGTTCTCCACACCGTCCGCGGACGCCAGTGCAATCGCCTATAAACTTCAACAAGAACTTCAGACGTACACGCCATGTCCGTCCCCTTGTTTATAATGGAAGGAAAACACGCGCGGTGTAACCCACGAGGGAGTCATGACGGGCAGGCAGGACGACAAGGGACGGAGCGGATGGAAGGCTGGTCATGTTGACAGTCTGCCCCGCCCCTGCCCGTTCAGCCCCGGTCCGGATTCCCGCCACAGGAAAGGCGAACTGCCATGATTCATCTGCGATCCAATCTTCAGCTCACGGAGCCCTGCACGAGTCTGCCGGTGCGGCCGGCGGTAATCAACGCGGCGCTCGACAAGCGTCTCGCAGGCCTGGCCGAGGCCAAGCGCTTCATCAGCACCCGCGTTGCTCTGCATCTCAGGCGCGCCATGGACCTCAAGTCCAAGCGCACGCCGCCGGACACGAACCAGTGTATCCTTGTGATGGGGCCCAGCGGGGCCGGCAAGACGTTTCTCGTGGAACAGGTGGCGTCGATCGTCAAGATTCCCTTCGCCTCCGCCAACGCGGCCTCGTTGACGACAGAGGGCTACTCGGGCCCCGGGATCAACAACGTATTCTCCACGCTCATCAACAAGGCGTCTTCCAACAACAACCTGGCCCAGTACGGCATCTGCCTGCTGGACGAGTGGGATAAGCGGGTCCGCCCGCTGCACGAGAAGGACGGGTTCAGCCAGGGCATCCAGGGGGAAATGCTGAAGATCATGGAGGGCACGGAAGTGCAGATCGAGAGCCGCCGCAACCGGGAGAGGCCCGCCACCCCGTTTCACACCCGCGGCCTGATGTTCGTCTTCGCTGGCTCTTTCCAGGGACTCGAACAGGAGCTGGCAAAGGGAGGGAAGCTCCACAACGTGTCCGGGTTCGCCCGCGAAGACGACGCTTCCGCCTGCACGGCGCGCGAGCACGCGTTGCGGGATGCGCTCGTGTCCTACGGTCTCATGCCCGAGTTCATGAACAGGCTGACCGGCATCCTGACCCTGCCTACCCCGACGCCCGCTGACATGATCAGCGTGCTTCAGTTTGAGAACGGCCCCCTTCAGAACTGTAACCGGACCCTCCGCAGCCTGGGAGTTGAACTCGCCGTCGGCCGGCGCACGGCGCACGCCATGGCCGAACACGTCTGCCAGACGAAGACGTACTGCAGGGGGCTTCGCGCGCTGCTGCAGGCCGCGGCAGACCATCTCGTGTACGAGGACGTCAAGGGCGTGGTCAGCATCGAGCCGGACGATCTGCGCCGCCTGGCATCCGGCGCCAGGCCGAGAATGACCGCCCCGCGATGCCGGCACATCGACCTGAACGCGAACGCTTGTGAATCAACGGCCTTAACAAATGAAAGGAGCGCAGTAGCATGACGACGAAACGGAATGGAAAGGGCGGCGGCAGCGGGGATCGGGAGCTGGATGATCTGGCCGCCTTGCTGGAGTCAGCCGGCGACGGCGAGGCCGGAGCCGGGGACGCGGAGTCCGGGAAGCCTTCCGATAAGGGGGAATTGGCCGCAAGGCTCAAGACTTGCGCGATCTCTCTCGAAAGAGCTCACACATTTAGGAAGGGCCAGCTGGTCAGATGGAAGAAGGGGTTGAAGAACAAGCGCACTCCCGATTACGGGCAGCCGGCTGTTGTGGTCGATGTGTTGAATACACCGATTTACGACGCCGCCGGCACAAAGGGCGCAGGCAGCCCGTACTTCATGGAGCCGCTGACACTGGTGGCGGGGCTGATCGACAGCGACGGAGACTTCATCTGTTTTCACTTTGATAGTCACCGCTTCGAGCCGTTCGCGGAAGGGGCATGAACTGACTCGGCAAACAAAACCGCGAATGAACGCGAATAGACGCGAATGGTGCGCAATAGCTGATCTTCTGCTGAAGTCACTTTTGTTATTAGCGTTTATTGGCGTCGATTCGCGGTTCAATTACGCCAGGAAGGGAGCATATTGATATGTCATCTAGAAGGAGCGGGACGGGAAAAGGCGGCGATAGTGATGAATTGGACAAGTTGGCGAGAGCAATGAACGCGGCGGATGGAGAAGCAACTGGGGGCGGCGATTGCGAGACGGAGGCCCTCGACCTGGCGGAAACGCTCGCGCGATTGAAAGCTTGCGCGGCGCGGCTTGCGAAGAAGCATTCCTTCGCGCCCGGGCACTTGGTCCGCTGGAAGAAGGGCTTGAAGAACAAGAAGACGCCGGCCTACGGCGAGCCGGTCATCGTCATGCAAGTGCTCGAACAACCCGTGTTTGATCCGGATGCGAACGACTCGGGCGGCCCCTATTTCCGCGAGCCTATGGATCTCGTGGCCGGTGAGATCGTGGACGACGGATCGTTCCTCTGCTACCACTACGATGCAAGACGGCTCGAGCCGTACGATGGACCGGTGGGCGCTGTGCATGAACGGTAGGAGGACTTGGGGAGGCAGCTTATGCCTCCGTTCAAAGAAGGGGCCGCCACGGACACGTAGTGTCCCCCACCCCCGGCTATAACAAACCCCACACCACGAGGTATGCAGTCACGGGAGGGAGCAGAACCATGGGCAGGACAAAGGATGAGGACGGGCCGGGCGAGGAGCCGCTAGTAGGCTACTTGAGCATTGTGGCACTCTCTGGCGAGCTGTTTCGGGGAGGTCTGTTGATTACGGACGCCAAAGGCAAACCGCGGGATTTCCGCTGCACCTCGGCCATCAAGCCGAATGCCATCCAGCGCGTCCTGTATGGCGGCACGCTGGCAGAACACCTTGCGCTGGACCTATGCGGCCTCCCTCTGCTCGGCGCTCTTCCGAAACCACCCGCCGTACTTCTGGCGGACAGCCCCGACGTCCTGTCGCTGCGTCCGCAGGGCGGCATCCCTATGCTTTGGCTGCGGCGACAGTCGCAGATCGGACCCGCGGCGTCCGGCGGTCTTGCCGGCGAAGCCGCAGAGCTGGTGGCGTCAGAAG
Source organism: uncultured Victivallales bacterium (assembly GCA_964424705.1). GTDB lineage: Bacteria > Verrucomicrobiota > Kiritimatiellia > UBA8416 > CAYRKB01 > CAYRKB01. The sequence continues at coordinate 5,062 of CAYRKB010000129.1, read as the reverse complement.
CAGGGCTTTTCGACACGGTGCTGGCCTCCTGCCATGCCGGGCACGGGGACGACATGCCGGACGCCGTCGAGCTGGTCCGGCAGGTCGCTCTTTCAATCGATCCGCTTGAGCCGTTCAGCCGGATTGCTGCGGCGCTGAAACTGGTCCAGGACAAGGCTGGCGCAAGGTAGATGAACGTTCTCCGCAATCTACTGCGGAAAGTCGGCGGCCGTCTTGCCGGAGCGTTCGATGCGGGACGCGCCGACAGCGTTGTGACGGAGCCGGTCGCCCTGCTCGATCGCCTGCCGCAGGTCGAATCGATGAGCCAGGCCGGGCTCGGCTTCCCCGCGGTATCGATTGCCGCACCGGCTGATCTTCTTCACCAACAGTCAGAAGCGATCGAATCCGAGCCGTTGGTGACCTCACGATTGGAGGGCGGAGACTCTGTCAACTGGTCCGTGATCGACGCCGGCACCCTTCCGCAGAAGGCCGGCTTTCGTGTCATGGCGGATCCCGCCGATGTGGACGGCTTCTCAGTGGACGATCCCGGCGGGTTGCCCACGCGCTGGCGGCTGCTCCTGCCTGCGTTGCAGGTGAGCCTTGACCCCACGTGGTCCTCCGAACTCGACTTCCCGGAAGGCTGCCAGCCCTACGCCTACCAGTGGGAGGGCGTCCGCGCCCTTGCCGGGAGCGACGGCTTCCTGCTCGCCGATGACATGGGCACCGGCAAGACCATCCAGGCCCTGCTGGCCGCGCGCATCCTGTTCCAGAAGGGCCTGATCAGGACCATGCTGGTCGTTGCGCCGATCAGCGTACTCCCGCAATGGAAGCGCGAAGCCGCACGGTGGGCCAAGCTCCTGATGGTCGATCTTGTCCGCGGTACGCCGGACGAGCGGAAGACGCTCTGGCTGCGGCCTGCCCATGTGAAGCTGACGGCCTACGAAACGTTGCGTCAGGATCAGGACTGGCTCGAACAGAAGCAGGCGCTGAAGTACGATCTGGTCGTCCTCGACGAAGCCCAGCGGATCAAGAATCCGGGCACAGCCACCGCCCGGGTCTTCAAACGGATCAACGCCGCGCGGCGCTGGGGGCTGACCGGCACGCCGCTGGAGAATCGATTGGATGAGGTGCGCGCCATCTGTTCCTACATCCGGCCGGACCTGATGAAGAACGCCATCCTCACCCCGCAGCGGGTGAAGGCCCTGCTCAAGCCGCATCTCCTGCGCCGCCGCAAGGAAGAGGTGTTGAAGGACCTCCCGCCAAAGGAGGAGTTTGAGATCTGGTTGAAGATGGGCAGTTCACAGCAGGCGGCGTACGATGAAATGGAGAAGGAACAGGTGCTTGAGCTTGCCAGGAACGAGGTTATCACGGCACAGAGCATCCTGACGCTGATCCTCGAGCTCAAGAAGATCTGCAACCGCGATCCCCGGAGCGGCGACAGCATCAAGGGCGAGTGGCTGCAGGAGAACCTCGACAACATTGCCGGGGCCGGGAACAAGGCGCTCGTCTTCACCCAATTCCGCCAGCCCCGGTTCGGCGGGTCCGAGTGGATCGCCGACGAATCTAAGGAGTTCCAGCCGATGAATTACTCGGAAGCGAACAGCGACAAGCTCCGGGAGCAGTTCCTCCACGAATTCGAATCGAATCCGGAACGCAAGGTTTTCGTCGGTCACCCTCGAACCGCCGGTCTCGGCCTCAACCAGCTTGTCGCGGCGAACTACGTTATCCATTTCGACCACTGGTGGAATCCGGCGATCACCAACCAGGCCACGGCCCGCGCGCACCGCCCCCGGCAGAACAAGAAGGTCTTCGTCTACCACCTCTGGGTCGAAGCCACCATCGAGGAGATGATCCTCGGCAAGCTCAAGACCAAGCAGGCCCTCTTCGACGAGACCATCGACAGCCTGGCCACCTTCGCCTCGGAGGAGATCCTGTTTGAAGTGTACGGGGAACTGCTGAAGAAGTACGGCTTGAAGGCAAAGGCGCACAACAGGAGCCCACGATGAGAAAACTGATGGCACGAAACGATCTACCCGCCCCACCGGCCGGCTTTCCGTTTGCAGTGTGCGACGCCACCGCAGCGGCAGGGAACGAAGTCATCGCGTGGTGCAAGACCGAGCGCGATGCCAGCTTGTTCGCCCAGGCAGAAGAGAAGATGGCCCGGCTCAAAGCAGAGGCGGACGACCTGCGCCAGCAGAACAGAAGCACTTCCTGCAGGAGTTACTGCCGGGGTCTCTTGAACGGACAGCAGATGCGACCGGCGCACGCGGAGAAGTACTGACTATGCTCTTATCGGCAAGCCGGACAGCTCCATGATTGTTCGGTGTCAGGGCGGCCTTGTTGCGGCCTGCGTCGGCGGCGCCATACCATGCCCTGTGAGCGCACGCGCCTGGTCAGAGATTATGGGTCTTTCTGATCCAGTCATCGACCTCCAGATCTGCTGGTCTATTCGCGTTCGCCCATTCGGTCACCAAGTCCTGAATCTGCGATACTCTGAACATGCGAGGTGTCGCATCTTGATCTGAGGTAGACGTCACAAGATACCAGTCGCTCCGAATATGGGCCACGCGATAGGGCAGAAGACGCTCGTACTGCATTCTCTCCTGCGGTAAGTCCGAAAGCGCAGTGAAAGTGATCTTCCTCCGACCGACTGTCGTGAGGACAATGAGTTCTTCCAAGATGGGGTAAACCTCGAGAACTTGTGTGCCGTCGTTGAAGAATCGGTAACGACGTGATCCAGGGCCGGGAGGGGAGCCTGCTACTGGAAACAGCTTGTCTTGATAGAGCGACTGCAATCCTTTCGACAAGTCATTGAAGTGGAACATACTGCAAATCTGGATGGCCTTTTCAACAAGTTCGACGTCCTCGACGCTGATAGTGAAGTTGTTCAACTGCCACGATGGATCCGTCAGTTGCCAGTAATAGATTACGAGCTCACCCTTTGTTGTAGGTCGCAAGCACTTCAGCGGGGCGCCCAGTCTATCGCGCAAGTATTCAAGGTCCGCATTAACCGTTCGCTTCCTCACTTCTTTTCGGCCTAGCCTCACGAGTTCCTCGTTCATACGCTCTAATATCGAAAGAGTGCTGGTCTCGCCGCCCGGCGCTTTCGCCTTCAAATAGTCGCATATAAAAACTCGCCGCCACTGTGCATTCGAGATGTCTTGTCTTGTTGTCATAATTGAGAAAGAGGCGCGTACATGGTGTGCTCAACCCATAACATTGCATTGACGATCACAACATCACATTCATATCTGTTTATACTGCAATAATATAAGATACACTATAGCGTGAATCGATCTGCCATCATATGCCGTGCAGAATTTATGCATTCAATTGACAAGGTACGGTCCTATTCTGTATACTGTGTTTATCAAAAAAAACTAATGATCCTAATGAAACTATAAAAACAGAGGTGTAGCTTGAGTATTACAGGAAAGATCGAGGACGGGCAAGTAAAAGACGGGCGGGCGGTGGCGGGAGTTGCAGAGTGGGCAGATTCGTCGGTGAATATCCAAATTGGATGTATTCATAAATGTCTATATTGCTTTGCTTTAAACAACTCTGTGCGGTTTAAGAGGCGTACGCCGGCGAACTGGGGAGAGACTGAGATCGTCAAGGAAAAGGTGGATAAGGCATATCATAAACGGGCCGGGACGATCATGTTTCCTACGTCGCATGATATTGATCCAGAGAATCTTACGTCATGCATTGTGGTCCTCAAGAAGATGCTGGCGGCGGGTAATAGGGTTCTCATCGTGAGCAAGCCTCATTTGGAGTGTGTCAAAGCTCTGTGCAGAGAGCTGTTTGTGTTCAAGAAGAAGATCCTCTTCCGGTTCACGATCGGATCGACGGACGATGACGTCTTAAGATTCTGGGAGCCAGGGGCTAAAGGCTTTTCTGAAAGGCTGGCTTCCTTGAGGTCCGCGTATGAGGCCGGCTTCGAGACGAGCGTGAGCTGCGAGCCTATGTTGGATCTGAATATCGGGAATGTCATCGAGAAATGCAGGCCGTTCGTGAGCGATGCGATCTGGCTTGGAAGAGCGAACAGACTGCGGGGATGCATAGCTATTAACTGTCCTGGCAATCAGGCTGCGAAGGCCGCGACTGAGAGGCTTTTGTCGGAGCAGACCGATGAATATTTGAAGCAGTTGTATGAGAGATACAAGGACGACAACAAGATCCGTTACAAGGAATCCGTGAAAGTTGCAGCGGGCCTGACGAGGCCGACGAAGAGAGGCTTGGACATCTGATCATGTGACAGGCGAAAGCGACATGGTCAGGTAACAACAGCTGATTCTGAATACAGGAGAAGCCACCGATAAACATTCAGGTAGTCATTAGGGCGGTTAATAACAAACCAAAGGAGGGCGCAGTGAAGGGTTCAATCATACGCGGCAATTCCATGATCCGGTGTAAGCCTCGGGTACCTCGGCCGACCAGGGCGGTGCCGAAGATGCCGAGGAAGCGAAAATAGTCGTGGGTGTAGTAGCGGTCGACATATTGCGGAAAGGATACATATCGTGGCAAAGAAACGGACAAGTGGAAGATCGGGTGCGGCATCATTGGCTCCGACAATGGGCGCGCAGGCAAGCGATGCTTTGGCCCGCGGCGAGAATGAAACCGCGCTGTCATTGGACCGAGAGGGAATGATAGCACATTTGAAGGCGTGCCAAGCGCGCCTTGAGATCTCTCATCCTTTCAAGAAAGGCCAATTGGTGGTCTGGAAGAAGGGATTGAAAAACAAGCGCACGCCCGCGTATGGCCAACCTATCATTGTGACAGAGGTGCTTCCTACACCACTGTTCGATGAGGAGCGCGGAGATTCCGGGAGTCGGCATTTCAAAGAGAGACTCACCCTGAAAGCCGGAGAAATAGACCTCGAGGGTGAGTTCTCATGTTACTTCTATGACTCTCGACGTCTCGCGCCTTACGTGGAATAGCGTGCCGCTACCCGCAGCCTGCACCCGGCAGGCCGCGGGTAGCTCATTTGCTCGTCAAGATGTGGCGGGTGTTCCGAACCCTCAGTAGAGGGCGCTTCTGGGTTTGTGGGGGGATTTTTCATTGCGCGGATAGCGGGTCCATG
>CAYRKB010000128.1:0-11917 GCA_964424705.1 uncultured Victivallales bacterium | reverse complement strand
CAGCGCCCTGGCCTCGAAGGCGACGGGGTTCCCTATTGCCAAGATCGCGGCCAAGCTGGCGGTGGGGTACACGCTGGACGAAATCCGGAACGATATTACGCGCGAGACCCCCGCCTGCTTTGAGCCGTCGATCGACTATGTGGTCACGAAGATCCCGCGGTTTGCGTTTGAGAAGTTTCCCGGCGCGGAGGACACGCTGGGCACGCAGATGAAGTCCGTCGGCGAGACAATGAGCATCGGCAGGACGTTCAAGCAGTCGCTACAAAAGGCGCTGCGGTCGCTTGAGATCGGGCGCGCCGGCTTCGGCGCTGACGGGAAGGACGGCCCCTTTGAGAGCCTGACGGAGGACCAGCTGCGCGCCGGGTTGGCGCGGCCGACGGCCGCGCGGCTGTTCCAGCTGCGCGCGGCCCTCAAGCGCGGATGGAGCGTCGAGAAGATTTACTCCGTTACAAAGATCGACCGCTGGTTTCTGCGACACATGGCAGAACTGGCTGCGTACGAGGAGGAAATCCGCGGGGCGAAGTCGCTGGACGGTCTGAAGAGCGACGCCGCCCTGTTCCGGCAGGCGAAGGAGTTCGGCTATTCCGACCGGCAGGTTGCGTATCTTGTGGGCAGCACCGAGGATGACGTGCGCGCCGCGCGCTTGGAGCTGAACCTTCTGCCCGTATACAGCCAGGTGGATACCTGCGCGGCCGAGTTTGCTGCGTTTACGCCGTATTTCTACTCGACGTATGGGTCGGTGAATGAAAGCCGCCCGACGAGCCGCCGCAAAATCATGATTCTGGGCGGCGGGCCGAATCGCATCGGGCAGGGAATCGAGTTCGACTACTGCTGCGTGCACGCGGCTTTCGCGCTGCGGGATGCGGGCTTTGAGACCATCATGGTCAACAGTAACCCCGAGACGGTCAGCACCGATTACGACACGAGCGACCGCCTGTATTTTGAGCCTCTCACGCTTGAGGATGTCCTGCACATTTACCGGCAGGAGAAGTGCTGGGGCGCCATCGTGCAGTTCGGCGGGCAGACGCCGCTGAACCTTGCCAAAGGGCTGGAGAAGAACGGCGTCAACATCATTGGCACCCAGCCCAAGGATATCGAGGCGGCCGAAGACCGCAGGATTTTCAACGAGCTCGTCACGAAGCTGGGAATTCGCCAGCCGCGCGGCGGGACCGCCGTGAACATTGAGCAGGCCGAACGCATTGCGGAGGAAATCGGCTATCCCGTGCTGATGCGCCCCTCCTTTGTGCTCGGCGGACGGGCGATGGTCATAGTGTACGACCGCGACATGCTGCGCAAGTACATGATGGAGGCCGTGATCGTATCTGAAGACCGGCCCGTGCTTGTCGATCAATACCTTGAGCAGGCGTACGAAGTGGACGTGGACTGTATCTCGGACGGGGAGACGTCGGTGATCGGCGCGATCATGGCGCACGTCGAGCTGGCGGGAATTCATTCCGGTGACAGCGCATGCATGATACCTCCTCAGGGCCTTTCGGAGGAGGTGCAGCAGACGATCCGCAAGCATACGCACAGCCTGGCGAAGGCCTTGAAGGTCTGCGGCCTGATGAACATTCAATTCGCCGTGCAGCGCGGCGAAGTCTACGTGCTCGAGGTGAACCCGCGCGCATCGCGCACGGTCCCGTTTGTCAGCAAGGCGATCGGCGTGCCGCTGGCCAAGCTGGCCGCGCTGGTCATGTCGGGCTTCAAGCTGAAGGAGCTCGGCTTCACCGAGGAGGTCCATCCGCGCCACTGTTCCGTGAAGGAGGCGGTCTTCCCGTTTGTGCGCTTCCCGGGCGTGGACGTGACGCTGAGCCCGGAGATGAAGTCCACGGGCGAGGTCATGGGCATCGATTCGTCCGTGGCGATGGCGTTTCACAAGAGCCAGATTGCGGCGGGCAACGCGCTGCCGGTGGCGGGTAACGTTTTTCTGAGCGTACGCAACGAGGACAAGGAGATTGCCGCGAAGATGGCCGAGAGGCTTCTCTCGCTGGGGTTCACCATCTTTGCCACCGTCGGGACGAGCACCATGCTGCGCGATAAGGGCATCAAGAGCCACGCGATCTTCCACATCAAGGGCGGCCGGCCGAACGTGCTGGATATGATCGAGGAACGCACCGTGGCTTGGATTATCAATACCCCGACGGGCGGCGCCGCCCCGATGGTCGATGAAATCAAAATGCGCGCGCTGGCCATGATCCGTGGCGTTCCGATCACAACGACCATTGACGGAGTTCGCGCAGCCGTGGATGGCTTGGAGGCATTGCGCAAGCAGAATGGCATGGCCGTGTGCAGTCTCCAGGAATACCACAGGCATGCGCCGCGCCTGACATTGCCGAAGAAGGCGGTGCAGGCATGAGCGCGAAGATGACGTGGAACTGGAAGGAGCAGAGGGAGAAGGCGGCGTTCCTGGCCTTGGCGGACGGTACGGTTCTGCGCGGGCACTCGGTGGGCGCGCCCGTCGACGCGCTGGGCGAAGTGGTCTTTAACACGGGCATGACGGGGTATGAGGAGATTCTTTCCGACCCGTCCTACTGCGGCCAGATCGTGACCATGACGTACCCGGAAATCGGCAGCTACGGGATCAACGCGGCGGATATGGAATCGCGAGGCCTTTTTGCCAGCGGCCTTATCATCCACGAGATGAACGCCACGAGCAACTGGCGAGCGGACGAATCTCTACGCGAGTTTCTGACACGGTGGAACGTGCCTGCAATTGCCGGAATCGACACGCGCGCCCTGACCATGCTGCTGCGCGAGAAGGGCACGCAGCGCGGCTATATGTCCGTGGGCGCGGGCCCTGCCGTGGAGCCTGACCTTGCGAAGGACCCGCTGGACCGCCAGCGCTCCGGCGGGAGCGAACGAGTTAAGGAAGACGCGGCGGCGAAGATTGCGCGCGGATGGTGCGGTCTGGACGGCCAGGACTATGCGGCGCGGGTTTCCTGCGTTGTGCCGTACCGGTGGGACGCAGATGGGAAGCTGACGTGCACATGGGGCGTCGCGGAGTCGCTGCCGAAGCCGGACATGAAGATCGTGGCGTTTGATTTCGGCATAAAGTGGAACATTCTGCGCGGGATGCGCCGCAGCGGCATGGACGTGACCGTCGTGCCGGCAAAGACGTCGGCGAAGGACGTGCTGGCGCTTAAGCCGGACGGCGTGTTCTTCTCGAACGGTCCGGCCGACCCTGCAGCAGTCACCTACGCGGTTCAGGCCGCGAAGGACCTGCTTGGAAAGGTTCCCGTCATGGGCATTTGCCTCGGCCATCAGATCCTCGGCCTCGCGAGCGGCGGCAGGACGTACCGGCTCAAGTTCGGGCACCACGGCTGCAACCATCCTGTGAAAGATCTCGTGACCGGCAAGGTTGAAATCACGTCCCAAAACCACAATTTTGCGGTGGATATTGCTTCCCTCGATTCATCCAGAGTCGAGGTTACGCACATGAACCTCAACGACAATACGGTTGAAGGGCTTCAGATTCGTAAGGACAGGATGTTCTGCGTGCAGTATCACCCGGAGGCTGCCCCCGGCCCCCATGACCCCTTCTACCTGTTCGGGCGCTTCCGCGACATGATCACGGGAAAGTGACGCGCAGCCCGAATCTCATGTGGTGTGAGGCTTCGCCAGAGGTCGCTCCGCGGAACTCGCTCGCCGCACCGGTACCCGTAGGGAGCGCGTTCGGCGGGGCAGGGGGCACCGTGGCGTTACAGTGCGTCACTGGCGGCTTGCATCCACCGCGCGATTCTCGATACCCTTTGTCAGAGGGTCACTTGGGGGACGTTTTGCCTGGAATGAGAATGCGTAATAGAATCACAAAGAGCCGCTGTATGACTTGGCGCGTAGTTCTTCTGCTGGCGATAGGGCTCGGATTGTCCGCGCGCGGCGCCGAGCCATTGCCTGCGCTCACTCTGGAGGAGTGCGTCCGGCTCGGACTCGAACAGAGCGCCTCTGCCACCAATTCCAGGCGGGACCAGGCAATTGCCCGCACGCTTAGCAAGCAGGCCGGATCCGAAGCGCTGCCGCAGCTGTCGCTCAACGGAAGGTACCTGCGGAACGACGTGCGGCAAAAGGTGGACTTTGGCGGCCAGAGCATGGAGATCGGGCTCCTCGACAACTACAGCGCGCAGACCGAGGTGAGCCAGCTTCTCTACTCCGGGGGAAGGTTGACCGCTGCAATCAAGGCGGCCGACATCAGCCGTGATTTGGCCGATGCGAAGCTGCGCGAGAAAGAATCCGAGATTGTGCGAAACATACGGATCGGGTTTTTCGACGTGCTGCTGGCGCGGGCAGGCGTTGGGGTCCGGGTCGAACACCTTGCGCAGACCGAGGCCCTGCTGGCGCAGACGGAGCAGAAGAACCGGAGCGGGGCGGCGTCCGACTTCGATGTCTTGAGCGCGCGCGTTCGCGTGCAGAACGAGCGACCGGAGCTGATCCGGGCGCGCAACGACCTTGAGCTGACGCTGGAAGCTCTGCGCAGGCTGGTGACCGTGGACGGGCGCGAGTTCGACATCGTCGGCGAACTCGCGTTCACGCCCGTTCGTGTCGATCTTGGAGGGCTGATCGCGACGGGTCTGGAGAAGCGCTCTGCGGTGGTTGTCATGCAGAAGGTTGTGGCGCTTCACGCGCAGGATATGGCGGCGGCGCGGGCGAAGAGCCTGCCGGAGGTGCGTGCCACAGCGGCGTATGGCGGGGCGAACTCGTACGGTTTTGGATCGGACGACGAGTGGCAGTGGCACTGGAACGCCGTTCTTTCCGCCTCCTGGAGCATCTGGGATGGGGGGCTGACGCGAGCCACTGTCGCGCAGAAGCGGCTTGAGCTGCTGAAATCCCAGACCGACCTCGACGATCTGCGGAGCAGCGTCCGGTTTGAGATCCGCGAAGCATTCCTAGAGATGACGCGCGCCGCTGAGACGGTCGAGATGTGCCGGGGCGGAGTCGAGCTCGCTGAGAAAGCACTGCAGATTGCGCGCGTGCGCTACGACGAGGGGCTCACTACCCAGCTTGAGTTCACGGACGCCAACCTTGGCTTGGGCACCGCCCGGTGGTCGTGGCTGCGCGCGCTGCGAGACCACGGGGTGGCCGTGACGCGTCTCCAGCACGCGTCTGGCGTCGCGCTCGCCGAGTTTCAGGAGGTACGCTAATGGAAGAGAATCGCACGGTACACGGGAAGGGCTTGCTCAGTTTCCGCATGATCTTGCGGGCCTTGCTCGCCCTCATGTCTGTCGCCATTGTGCTGCTACTGGTTTTGAAGAAGCCGGTGCAGGAAACAGCGCAGCCGCCTGAGAAGCCCGTTGCCGTGCGGACCCTGACGCTCCAGGCGCGGGATGTGGCGGAGACAGTCGCCATCCCCGGTCGCATCGAGGCTTGCACCGTCGTCGACGTGGCCATCGAGAAGCCGGGCCGCATCGTGGAGCTTTCGGTGCGTGAAGGTGCGCGCGTGCGCAAGGGCGATGCGCTGCTCAAAGTGGACGACCGTGCATGGCGGGATCAGCTTCAGAACGCGACGATCCAAAAGAATGACGCCGAGCGGGACTATGCGCGCTGGGCTGAAATGAAGAGGACGGGGGCTGTGTCGGCAAGCGATTTCGATGCCGTGGAACGGCGCCGCGAAATGGCGGATGTGGCGGTTAGCCAGGCGGGGACTGCGGTGTCTCAATGCGCGATCGTGAGCCCCTCGGACGGCATGGTGGACGCGCGTTTCGTGGAGGTGGGAGACTACGGCACCGAGGGCCGCGTGGCCCTGCGCATTGTGAATATAGACCGGGTCAAGCTGACGCTGGATATTCCGGAGCGCGATGTTCTTTCCTTGCGCGTGGGTGCTACGGTGGTATTTCAGGCCGGCGTGCCCGAGCCGGCCGCATTCACGGGTGCGGTGACATTTGTCGCAGCCGCCGCAAGCCCGGAGAGCAATTCCTACCGTGCGGACATCCTGGTCGATAACCCGGGACATCTCCTGCGGCCCGGCGTGATTGTCGAGGTCCCCCTGACGCGACGAGTGCTTCACGACGCCGTGGTCGTGCCTCTCACGGCGGTGATCCCTCGCAAAGGCGATCACTTCGTCTTTCTTGCCGAGGGGCAGCGTGCCGCAATGCGACGGGTGAAGATCGAGGCGCTGCTGGAGAACGAAGCCGTCCTGAGGGAGGGCGCCAGGGCGGGCGACATTCTTGTCACCGAGGGCCAGCGCATGCTGCAGGATGGGGCGCTGCTGTCGGTCGTAAACTAGAAAGCTGGAAGGATCGCCTTCCCACTCGGAGGGCGAGCGTGCGATGCTTATTACGAATTACGCTATCAAGCTGCGCGCATCGGTGCTGGTGTTCGTCGTCGTCATGTCTCTGGCAGGCGGCGTCAGCTATTGGCTTATGCCGCGCGAGCTCGCTCCCGACATTACGATTCCCTACGTCTTCGTTACAGCTCCCTACGAGGGCACTTCCCCCCAGGAGGTTGAGAATCTCGTTACGATTCCAATGGAGAAGCAGATCAGCGGCATCGAATCGATCAAGAAGCTCAATACTGTTTCCGCCGAGGGCGTGGCCTCGCTCGCCATCGAGTTTCTGCCGGCGGAGGATATTGACCTGGCCAAGCAGAAGGTGAAGGACCGGATCGACATGGCGCGGCCGGACCTCCCGCGCGACCTCGATGAACCGGTGGTGCAGGCCGTCAATTTCAACACGGACTTCCCGGTCTTCACGTTCGCCATCTCCGGCGATTCGGACGTGGAGCGGCTCAAGACGATCGCTGAGGAAATGCAGGGCGAGATTGAGCTGGTGCAAGGGGTGAAGGACGCCGACATCTTTGGCACGCGGGAGAGGGAGATTCGGATCGAGGTGGATCCCGTGCGCCTCGCGCGTTTCCGAATCTCGCTCGGGCAGGTGATGGGTGCGATTGCAGCGGAGAACCGGACGGTGTCGGCAGGCAACCTGGAGATGACGGGCGGGAAGTTTCAGGTGCGCGTGCCCGGCGAATTCTCGCTCGTGCCGGACCTGCGTCACATCGTAGTTTCCATGCAGGGCGGGCAGCCCGTGTACCTGAGCGACGTGGCGGCCGTGCGCGATACTTTCAAGGACCTGACATCCATCTCCCGGCTTAACGGGCAGCCCTGCGTCTCGCTTCAGGTCAAGAAGCGCAGCGGGGAAAACACCGTGGCGCTGATTCGCAGCGTCAAGCGTGTAATACGGGAGTTCCCCCTTCCGCAGGGCATCACGGCAACCGTCACGTCCGACCAGTCCGAGGACATCGACAGTATGATCATCGAGCTGGAGAACAACATCTTTGCGGGTTTCGCGCTCGTCATGGGCGTGGTCCTAATCTTCATGGGCTTCCGCAGCAGCTTGTTTGTGGGGCTCGCGATTCCGCTTTCCATGCTCATTGGTTTTGTCGTCATGTATGCGATGGGGATGACCTTGAACATGATGGTGCTTTTCAGCCTCGTCATGGCGCTCGGAATGCTGGTGGATAACGCCATTGTCATCACGGAAAACATATATCGGCACAGGACGCTTGGAGAGTCGCGGCTGCACGCCTCGCTCACCGGCGCGTCGGAAGTCGCCTGGCCGGTGATAACATCGACGCTCACAACCGTCGTTGCCTTCTGGCCGCTGCTCTACTGGCCCAGCATCATCGGTAAGTTCATGTCCTTTCTTCCCAAGGGGCTTATCATCTGCCTGCTGGCTTCGCTCTTTGTCGGCATCGTGGTGAATCCCGCGCTGTGTTCGCTGTTCATTCACTCGAACCGGAAGAAAGTGGCGCATGATGCTGCGGGCGAGATTATCAGCGACCACTGGTTCATGGCTGCGTATGAACGGCTCCTGCGCGGGGCCCTAATGAACCGCGGGAAGGTGTGTTCGGCCTTCCTTCTGCTCCTCGTCCTCACGATAGTGGCCTGCCAGCGCTATGGCAGGGGCAGCGAACTGTTCCCCACCACGGAGCCGCGCCGCGCCACGGTGACAGTGCAGTACCCCCAGGGCACGTACATCGCTAAGACCGACGAAACCATCCGGCTGCTGGAAGCCAAACTGAAACAGTTCAAGGATATCAAGTTCTACCAGACCAACGTCGGGTTCATCCCGATGCGTGGCTGGGGGGGGCAGTCGGGTGGGCATGGGGGATCCATTGCAGTGGAGTTCCTCAAGGCGGGGGAAAGAGAAGGCAATACGCTTCAACTGGTGGAGGATTTGCGCAAAGAGATTGGAACCATTCCAGGCGCCGAGATTGTCGTGGAACGGGAGCGCGAGGGTCCTCCGGCGGAGGCACCGATCAGTATCGAACTTACCGGCGACGATTTTGACGAGCTGGCGGATCTGGCCGCCCGCGTGAAGCAAGCTGTGGCGGGTGTGCCGGGGCTGGTGGATCTGAAGGATGACTTTGAAGAAGCGCTGCCCGAAATCCAGTTCATTGTGGATCGGCAGCGTGCCGCCCTCCTTGGTTTGGACACGTCTATGATCGGGGAGTTTCTTCGCACCTCGATCTACGGAACGGAAAGCAGCAAGTTTCGGGCAGGTGAGGACGAGTTCGATATCACGGTGCGCCTGCCCGCCGGGTCCCGCAGTTCGCCGGACCTTCTTGCGAAGACCTTTATCCCGGCCCGGGGCGGAGTCTCGGTCCCTCTTTCTTCGCTCGGGCGCACTGTCTTTACAAGCGGGCCGGGCGAGATTCGCCGCAAAGACCAGAAGCGCGTCATCACAGTCACGGGCGATATCCAGAGCAGAAGCGTAGATGCCGTCCTTGCCGACGTACAGGCTGCCGTGGGAAAGCTTCATCTTCCGATGGGATATAAAGTGACCTACGCGGGCGAGAACGCCGACATGAAGGAGTCCGGCGCGTTTCTGGCCAAGGCGCTTGCCGTGGGCGTCGGCTTGATCGCGGTGATCATGGTGCTTCAATTCAACTCGGCGGTTCTTCCGCTGCTCATCATGGTTTCAATACTTCTTTCAATGATCGGCGTCGCGTGGGGGCTGATCCTCTGCCGAATGAGGTTTGGTTTCATCATGACCGGCTTGGGCGTTATCAGCCTGGCGGGCGTGGTGGTCAACAACTCGATCGTTCTCCTCGATTGCACGCTGCAGCGGCGACGGGAAGGCATGTCTGCCATGGAGGCCGCGGTAACCGCCGGCCGGCTGCGGCTGCGCCCCGTCTTGCTGACGGCTGGCACAACGGTGCTGGGTCTTATCCCCATGGCGGTGGGCTGGAGCCTGGAGATTCATACGTGGCCATGGACTTTTACGGCTGGAGCGGAGTCGAGCGCATGGTGGGCGCCAATGGCTGTCGCGGTCATCTTTGGGCTGACAATGGCAACCGTGCTGACACTCGTGCAAATGCCTGTCATGTACAGCCTGACGGAGTCGTTTAAGACATGGTGCGCAGAGATGGCGGCACGCCACGGCCTGAAGCGGAGTACAGGAGAATGATCCGCGGCAGCCTGAAAGATACCCCGATGCGGCGGGCCATTGACCTGGCCTGGCGCGGCGCCGGGGCCACGCGGCCCAACCCGCCCGTCGGGGCAGTGGTCGTGCGCAACGGACGGATGGTGGGGGAGGGGTATCACAGGCAGGCAGGCGGGCCGCATGCCGAAATCATCGCGCTGCAGGCGGCAGGCGCGCGGGCGCGCGGAGCGACGCTCTATGTCACGCTGGAGCCCTGCTGCACGACGGGCAGGACGGGCCCCTGCACGGAAGCGATCTTGGAGAGCGGAGTGAGATCAGTTGTCGTGGGCACCCGCGACCCCAATCCGCGCCACGCCGGCCGCGGCATACGTCTTTTGCGTCGCCGCGGCGTCGCCGTGACGGAAGGGATTCTGGGCGAGGAATGCCGTGAGCTGATCGCCCCGTTCCGCAAATGGATCCTGACGGGGCGGCCGTATGTGACCCTGAAACTGGGAGTCTCGCTGGATGGGAGAATTGCCGATCGCAGCGGACGTTCGCGCTGGATCACGGGCCCCGAGTCCCGCGCCGCCGTGCAGAGGCTTCGGCACCGCGCCGATGCGGTGATGGCGGGCAGCGGGACCGTGATCGCCGACGACCCATCGCTCCTGTGCCGCGCGTGTTCCAATCCTCACGGCTGGCGTGTCGTTGTGGACGCGCGCGGACGCGTGCAGCCCAACGCGCGGGTCCTGAACGACGCGGCGGCGGATCGCACGATTCTCGCCACCGTCAGGGGCTCGCCGGCCGAAAGGGCCGCGTCCCGCCGTCGCTGCCAGACGTGGACGCTGCCCCGGGCGGCCGGCAGCGTATCCCTGCGCCGGCTGCTCCGGCGCCTGGGTGGCGTGGGGCTGATGCATGTCGTGTGCGAGGGGGGAGGGAGGCTGGCGCATGCGCTGGTTCGCGCGGGGGAAGTAGATGAGCTTGTGTTTTTTGTTGCGCCGCTGCTTCTCGGCGGCGATGCTTCAGTGGCCGCCATCGCGGGAGCTGGATGGCCTCTGGGTGCGGCTCCGCGATTGCGCATTCTTGAGTGTTGCCGTGTCGGTGCAGACGTAATGATTCGCGCCGTGCCGGAGAAGAAGTGACATGTTTACAGGACTCGTAGAAAAGGTTGGTCTGCTTGGATCTTTGCAGCGCACGCCGGATGGCGCACGCATTTCGGTGCAGTGTGACGCGTGGATGGCCCCCTTGGTTCCCGGCGAGAGCGTGGCGGTTCAAGGCGCATGCCTCACCGTAGTGGAGTCGTACGCGGGAGGGTTTGGGTGCGATGTCCTCGAAGAGACTCTGCGCCGGACGGGCTTGGGCGGAAAGCGCCCCGGCGCCCGGCTCAACCTGGAGCGAGCCCTGCGGGCGGACGGACGTTTGGGCGGGCATCTGGTCACGGGCCATATAGACGGCACGGGCAGCGTCGCCGCGCTCCGGAACACCGGCCGCGACTGGGAGCTGGACGTCGCCTGCGACGCGGCGCTGTGCGCAGGCATTGTGCTCAAGGGATCCATATCGTGCGACGGGGTCAGCCTCACGGTCGCGCGCGTGTCCGGCTCAATGTTCGGCATCAATATCATTCCGTTCACGTGGCAGCACACCAGCCTATCGGCGCTGCGGGCAGGCGATATGGTGAATCTTGAGACGGACTACATCGGCAAGTATGTGCTTCAGTACATGCGCGGCCTCTCACCCGACGCGTCTGCCGTGACGATGCAGAGCCTTCGCAACGCAGGCTTCTCCGCCGGCCAGGACGAGGAGTAGGGGGCGTGCCAAGATGACAGGCAGCAGCCCCTGGGTTTCCATGTGGCTTCACCCGCGTCGAACGATCCGGCAGATCGTCGACACCGACCCGGATCGGAATGTCCTGCTTCTTGCTGCGGCCCTCGGCATAGGGAAGGTTCTCGACAGGGCGTCCATGCGGTCCGCCGGCGATCCTCTTCCCTCGGGTCGATACTCTCTCTTGCGGTCCTTTTCGGACCGATAGGAGGGCTCCTGTCCTTGTACCTTGCGGGAGCGCTGCTTCGATGAACCGGCAGGTGGATTGGTGGGCGCGGAGAGCGGCGCGACATTCGCGCCGCCATTGCGCGGGGCGGGGTGCTCACAATCTGGGGCATGGCACTCTGGGCTCCAGAACTCCTCCTTTTCGGAAAGGAGGCTTTCACGGCAGATACACCCACGATCGATGCGAGTTGCTTTCTAACGGCCATGTTCTGGGTGCTCACAGGTATCGAATTAGTCGCGGCAGTGTGGTCGGTCGTGGCTGTTCTAAAGTGTCTCGGCGAGGTGCAGGGATTCTCCGCATGGAAAGCCTTCGCTAATGCCCTGTTGGCAGGCGGCATTGTTCTCATTCCGCTTTTCGCGGCTGTGGTACTATTCTCGTGCTTCCCGTGGAAATAGGCTGGCTGCGCACAGCCAGCTCTAGGGCGCATGTGAGTTCCGGGGAGTTGTCCGTTCAGGCGCGTTTCTCTATCTCCGCGACGAGGGCGTCGCGACTCCAGAAGCAAGCCGGGAGCGACAACGGG
>CAYRKB010000127.1:2031-11932 GCA_964424705.1 uncultured Victivallales bacterium | reverse complement strand
GACTGAACGCGCCCCCCGAGCTTCGCCGGGGGCGCGCTTAGTTTGTCAATCGAGGAAAACCACCAAATCTTCACATTTCCATGACATCTTCATCCCCCTCGTTTGCTATATTCGGCACTGTCCAAGAGATGTTGAGTGCAGTAAGAAGAGGCGTCCTATGAACACGCAAGAAGTGCAGCTAAGGAATATCGAAGCCCGGAAAGTGGCCCTGACTTCTGCGTTGGAAGTTGGAAGTTCGATGTTCGACGTTCGTCCTTTCAGATCCGTCGCGCGTTGGACCGTGGGCCTCTTTGTCGCGTTCTGGTGCGTTGGCGCCCGGGCCACGCTCACCAACCAATGGAACTTTGACGTGGCGACAAACTATGTCGTCTCCCACCCCGACTACATCGACGTGGTAAACGGAAAGGCCTCCCTGAAGCTCCTGGAGCGAGTCGTGCTCCATACCCGGCTCAGCGACTATACGGCGACCAATACGCTGCTGCAGAATGCGCATGTCGGCCCCCAGGTCAGCGTGGGCTTGACGAAAGAGGGTGTATCCTTCTCTCCGCGAGGAATCTTCACATCCCAGATTTTCGATCGCGGGAATCTCCTTAACACCTGGCAGGCCTTGACCGTGCGTTCGTCCAACGGGAATCTCGATTCCGAGAACTCCAGTTCGGAAGTCCAGCCCGAAATGTCGGGCGTCATTCGGCTTTGGCATCTCAACAACAATACGCTGGATGAGACCGGCGCCGGCAGCGGCGTGCTTCGTAACGGGGCGGCGTTCTCAACTGTGGCAAAGTTTGGGACGCATTCACTGCTGACGGACGGCGTCGATGACGAAGTGTCTGTGGCTGCGCCTATCACGCTGGGCGATCAGTTCTCGATCAGCTTTTGGGTTAGAACGCCAACCCCTGACATGAATCTCCGCAATTACGCGATGAGTTTCTTCAGATCGGGAACCATAGTCGGAGGGCTAGTGGTTGGCGGCAATTATGCAGGCACTCCCGGGCAGCCGGCCGGAAGCATATCGTTCGGCGGGCCAGAGGGGGGCGTCATCAGTGTCGGTAATGTCTTTGCCGGCAGCGGTGACGCGAACAAGTGGCGACATATCAGCATAGTGTTTGATCTTAGCAGGTCGGGGGCAACAGCAAAAATCTACAAGGATGCAGAACCCGTTGATTTGCTCAGCAACTCTATGAACGCTACGATAAAACAATTTGACACCATGAGCATAGGAGGCGGTGTTTCGGGGCGATCCTTCCCTGGCAGGCTTGATGAGATAGCGATCTTCAACCGCGCTTTGACCCGCTCCGAGGTGCAATACCTTTTCAACTTGTCGAAGGCTCTGAAGTTCAAGGTGAGCTCTGGAGATTCTCCGGCGGCCATGGGACAATTTGTCGGTATCGACGGAGGAACCACGACGTATTTCACGGCGAGCACGTCGCTGCTCCCAACAGGGGGGCTGTTCAACGTAGATTCCCGATATGTTCAGTACCAGGCCTTTATAGATTCTTCTGTGGACAAAAGCACCAGCCCTTATCTTGAATCGGTCGCCTGGCTAGGCACGAGAGGAACCTGGTTCGATTACACGATGGCGGACTTCTTGAGCGGCACGTTTACAACCAACACAACGCAGTACCCCACGCGGACGGACTGGTCGTACATGGGGCTGGCCAAGAAGCAAAGCGGCGGGTACCAGTCCGCCGGGTGGTACGAATCGCGGGTTATGGACAGTCTCGTTGACGGAACGATCTGGGATAGCATCTACTGGGATCAGGTCGCAGTTCCTTTGACATTCTCCGAGCCGGGGCTTGTCGGACTGTGGCCGTTCGATGGCAGCGCGGCGGACGGATCCGGGAATAATCGGAACGGCACGCCGACGGGTGTCACATTTACGCCCTACGCAAAGAAAGGCACGGCCTCGGCGGTGTTCAATGGTTCGAACGCAAAGATTACGTTCCCGTCGATATCTTCCGTCAAGTCCATCGGGTTCTGGCTCTTCAATATCAACGTCGAGGACGGTGTGCTATCGCTTAATGGAGGAGCGGCGCCGTATCTCTCGATTGTCAACACGTCGCTGCAGCCGGTGGGCTTTCCTGCCGGGTCCCTGATCTACGTCAATGGCCTTGCGAGTTCCCCCAAGCTGCCGATCGGGTGGAACCATGTCTTTGTTACCATTCCGGGGGGCGTGACCGCGACGAATGCCGTGCTCGGCCTGGTCGGAGGCGATTACATGGAGGGACAAGCTGATGAGCTTGTGTTCTACAATCGCATTCTTCCCGACGCGGAGATCATGCGTCAGTTCGAGCAGGGGCGCAGGCAGATTGCAGGCCAGGCCCGATTCCAAGCCCGGGCTGGCGCGACGGTCGCTGCCTTGCACAGTGCGACCTACAGCGGGCCCGGCGGCGATCCGGGCGCATACTATACGGACTTCCTCGGCTCGCGTCTCTTTGTGCCGGACGAGCGCTACTTCCAGTACCGGCTGCTGCTCGAAGGCGATGGCAACGCGACCCCCGCCGTGTCGGGCGTACGGGTTACGCACAGCAATACCGGCATTGACCCGTTCGTGGACGATACACCGGAGCTGGTGCAGCAGGGGCTCTTTGTGGGGAACCAGACCGCCTGGTACGGAAACGACATTGCGCCGGTGAAGACGGCGGCGGCAGGCCCCTTCAACCTGCAGGGCGGCGTGGACGCCGCGATGCGCGGCCTGTGGCATATGGACGAATCCACGTGGACTCCCGGCCCGTCGGTCACCGACTCTTCCGGCCAGGCCAACCACGGTT
This sequence comes from uncultured Victivallales bacterium, assembly GCA_964424705.1. Classification (GTDB taxonomy): domain Bacteria; phylum Verrucomicrobiota; class Kiritimatiellia; order UBA8416; family CAYRKB01; genus CAYRKB01. Next base: position 9,164 of record CAYRKB010000127.1, on the reverse strand, counting down.
CCCCGGTGGGCTCGGCCAATACCGCGAGCGGCGCCAAGGCGGGTGTGGCCTGCGGGTACTTCAACGGTACCAACTCGTATGTCATTTTGCCTGCGGTGACGGATCTGCGCGCAGTGGATTTCACCGCAGCGATCTGGTTCCGCAGCACCGCCACGAACCAGACGGGGCTGATCTCGAGTTACGACGGCGTGCAGTACTACGCGCTCAAGGTGAATGAAGGCGCTGGCGGCACTAATCTCGCAGGATCCGTGGCGTTCGTGCTGAATGACAGCATCAACGGGCTCAAGCATGTTGCGTCCATTGTGACGGGTCTGAACGATGACCGCTGGCACCATGTGGCCGGGGTGCGGCGGGGCGCCTACATCCACATCTACGTGGACGGCGCAAGGGCGGGCACCACGTTCATCGGCGCGCTGTACGGAAACATCAGCGGCCCCACGCTCACCACTCTGATGCTTGCCAAGAACGGCACAGAGAACACCTACTTTGCCGGCTACCTGGATGAAGCCCTGATCACCCGGCGCGCGATGGGAGACGGGGAGATCGGCGAACTTGCCGCGGCGGGGTATGCCGTCCAGTCCGGCAGCTCGTTCCAGGGGCCGATCGTAGATGCGGGGCAGCCGGTGGTGTGGGGCAGCATCCAATGGGGCGCGCATGGGCCGAGCGCGCCGCTTTCCACCAACGACGTGGGGCTTAACGGGCTGTGGCATCTGAATGGGAACGCCAATGATGCCAGCAGCTATGGGAATACGGGGGCCGTTGCCGGCGCCGCGTTCAACGCCAGCGGCAAGTTCAGCCAATGCCTTGAGTTCACGGCCGCCGGGCAGCGGGTGACGATTGCGGACAACGCATCCCTTGAGCCTGCCCAGTTCTCCGTTGAGGCGTGGGTCCGGCCGGACGACCTTGTGGACCGGGTGGTGCTCGACAAGCGGTCGGGCGCGATCAGCGGCTACGCCATCGAGATGGATTCCGAGGGGCGGCCGACGTTCTGGCTGGCTGGCACAACATGTTCGGACGCGCTTCCGCTGCTCGTGGGGGACTGGTCGCATCTTCTTTGCACGTATGACGGAACCACCATGCGGCTTTTCGTGAACGGCGAACTGCGCGGCCAGGCGCTGCCGGCCGGCGTGGTCGTCGGGAACGCCAGCCCGCTGAAGGTCGGCGAGTCCAACGACGGAACGAAGTCGTTCCGGGGCCGGGTGGATGCCGTCGCGCTCTACAGCCGGGTGCTGGGCGCGGAAGAGGCGCTGGACCACTACCGCGTCGGCAACGTGACCCTGAAGTTCCAGGCGCGCTCCGGCAACAGCCTGCCGCTGACCGATGCATTCGCCGGGCCCGGCGGAAGCGCTACGGCTTATTTCACGGAATTTACAGGCTCGAGCCTTCTCGGCAGCGTTCCGACCCGGCAGTATTTCCAGTACCGGGCTGTATTGGAGACGCTCGACTACCGGTATCCGGCCATTTTGCGAGGCATCCGGGTGAACGTGCTGAGCTACTCCACGATCAACCCGACGGTCGAGCCCGCCCTCGGGCAGGCGTTCAACTTCCCCGGGGACCTGCTGACGTTTGACCATCTGTGGACCACGGGCAGCAACGGCACGGCGAACGTGAAGTACCAGGTCACGGGCGACAGCGGCGCGAGCAACCGCTGGTTCTACTGGGACCAGAGCGGCGGCCAATGGGCGGCGGCGAACAGCGGCCTGGGAATCTCGGAGTATGCTTTTGAGACGAGCCCGCGCGACGACATCAACCTGCACCTCGGGACGTTCTTCGACCAGATCTACCCGAAGACGGGCGGCGATCTCCGCTTCAAGGCCTTCATGCATTCGGAGGGCGACCAGCCGGTGGATATTGACTGGGTGAAGGCCACGGCGTCTGAAGGACGGCTGGTGATCCTGGAGCCGAACGGGACGGAGACGAACGAGAACGCCTGGCTGGCCGGCGTGCCGTACGAGATCCGGTGGGGTTATGCCGGCAACGTGGCGGGGAACGTGCGGCTCGAATACTCGACCGACGGCGGCGGGGCGTGGAACATCGTGCCCGGCGCAACCAACATCCCCTCCACGATCAACGGCGGGCGGTTCCCCTGGGTCACGCCCTCGCTGCCCGCGACCCAGCTCAACATGCTCGTGCGCATCCGCCACCTGGTAGACATCACGCTGCAGGACGCGTCGGACAGCCCGTTCCACCTTGTCCGGCGCTTCCGCGTGGTGGAGCCGAACGGCGGAACCAACCAGGTATGGTACATGGGGGAGACGAACACCGTCGTATGGGACGCGGCGTACGGCCTGTCCTCGGTCAACATCGACTATTCCGGCATTGACACCTGGCCCGCGGGCGTTCCGGAGGCCGACTCGACGAACCCGGTCGTCGTGGTGCACGACCTGACGGCGCTGGGAGGCACGCGCTCCAACACCTACGTGTGGGTGATCCCGACCACCAACGCCGGCCTTCCCTCGAAGACGGGCAGGATTCGTGTGCAGACGCCCGGCGAGGGCTTCAGCGACTACTCCGACCAGTACTTCGCCATGGCGGGCGCGGCGTGCATCCGTCCGGCGGCCGGCGAGAAGACGCGGCGCGGGCAGGACTACCCGCTGAGCTGGCGCTCCGAGGGATGCGGCCCGACCGTATCGATTTATGCCCGCAGCCTGCGCGCGGACGACTGGGGGCTGGTGGCTGCGAACGTGCCGAACACCGACGGGGACAACACGTACCTGTGGAACATCACCAACGCGCCGGGCGTGCAGGCGATGGTCCAGATTGTATCGGAGTCCAACCCGCGCGCCCGCGGGCAGTCGGCCGAATTCGTCGTGGCGGCCATTGACGTCCTTTCGCCGGCCGGGCATCCCAACCCGGCGCTGGCCGAGAAGTGGCTCAATGGCAGCGCGCAGACCATTTCCTGGGTTGCGGCAGGCGTGGCGGATTTCGTGAACCTGCGCTACTCCGTGGATGACGGAGCGACCTGGCTCCCGATCGCGAGCAACTACCCCAACAGCGGCGTGGGGATCAACTACTTTGCGTGGACCGTTCCCGAGACGCCGACGGACTACATGCGGGTGCGGGTGGAAGACGCCGAACGGCCGGACGAGCTGTGGGCCAGGTCGCCCTATGCCAGCCACATCGCCGGCGTGGTGATTACCTACCCGAACGGGCCGATCACGCAGGAGTGGAAGAAAGGCGTCGCGGGCAAGATCCGGTGGCTCAACGCCGAAGTGGGCGACGAGGCCATCGCTGAGCTTTCCTTCGACGGCGGCAACGTCTGGACCAACGTGAAGCCGGGCGGCGGGTCCGTGAACCTGGTCGACGGCGCGAGCCCGGCGTACACGCCCGCGACACCGACGGTGAAAGGCATGGCGCGGATCACGCCGGTGGACCCGTTCCCGTTCACGAACATCTTCGACGTGTCGGACTCGTTCTTCACGATCGCCGGCATCAAGGTGGAGCGGCCGATCAGCTCGGACCGGTACACGATCGGCACCACCAACTTCATCCGGTTCACGGCCGCCGGCACGCACGATGGGGACGGCGCCGCGCAGATCTACTACGCCTTCAACGGCGTGACGTTTGACCTGGCGAAGCCGATCACGAGCACTTTCGTGCTCGACGAGTCGTATCCCGGCTTCAACGAGTATCGCTGGACGATCGACGCCTCGCGCGAGCCGTCGGAGGCGGCCCGCATCAAGGTGGTGGCGGGCAATTACGAGCAGGCGTCGGACCTCTTCCAGGTGCGGGGCATGATTGTCCGCGCGCCGGCGGCGGGCGACCTGTGGACGCCCGGGCTGCGCACGATCACGTGGGGCTACGCCGGCCTGGACCTGAGCAGCCTCGTGGATATCTACGTCTCCACGGACGGCACGACTTTCACCAACCGGCTGGCGGCGGGCCTGCTGCTGACCAGCGGCAGCTACCCGTGGCTCATTGCGGAGGACCAGGACCCGAGCACGAACGCCATGCTGCGCATTGAAATCACCAACCCGCCGGAAGCTCCGTTTTCGGCGCGGTCGCAGCCGTTCGTGCTGCAGGGGATCAAGGTCGTGGACCCGGCGGCGGGGGCTGCGCTGGCGCTTGGCGCGACCGCTACGATCCGCTGGTACGCGGCGGCGGCGGGCGACACGATGGACCTGTTCTACTCGCCCGACGGGACGAACTACGATGCGACGCCGATCGAGCAGGTGGTGGCCTCGCAGGACGGGCTGAACCAGCATACGTGGGCGATCGAGACCACGCGGGTTCCCTCGGCCACGGCGCGCATCAAGCTTGTTTCCAACACGGGCATTACGCGCGAATCCAGCCCTTTCGAGATGCGCGGCATCAAGATCATCCGGCCCACGGGCCGCAGCGTGTTCGCGCAGTCGGACGCGACCAACCTGATCTCCTGGGTGGCGGTGGGGGACCCCGGGCCGATCCAGCTCGAATACTTCAGGGAGGGCGTCGGGCCGGCTCTGATTACGGCCAACGCCGGCCCTTCTCCGTACAACTGGAGCATTCCGCTCGCGGCGGTCTCCACCAACGTCGTGTTGCACATCAGGGGCGCAACCTACACCAACGTGTCGGAAAGCTTCCAGATCGTGAGCAGCTCGTCCATCTTCGTCGTCGCGCCCGCCCCCGGGGCGTACTGGCAGGTCGGGACCACGAACATCATTGACTGGAGCCGCGGCGGCGACATGGAGAACAACTTCACCGTCTGGTATGCGCGCGGATCCGACGGGTTTACGGCGCGCACCCAGATCGCCAGCAGCAACGAGATCACGTACGACGCGGAGAACAACTCGTTCACCGTGCCGTGGGTCGTGCCGGACATCCCGGGCCAGGCGCGGATCATCGTGCAGAACAACGTGGCGACGAACATCTACGACGAATCCGCGACCTTCAGCGTGGTCGGCCGGTTCGAAATCCGGACGCCGAACGGCGGGGAGCAGGTGTTCGCCCTGAAGACGACGCCGGTCACGTGGCGCACGATCGGCTCCGTGCCGACGGTGGACCTGTACTACTCGACCACGCCGCCGTACCGGGCCGCAAGCTGGATCAAGATCAACGCCGCGCCGGTCGCGAATAACTACAACGCCACCATGCTGCCTGAGCTGACCTCGTACAGCTGGGCGGCGGCGAATATCCCGTTCACTGCCACGGCGCGCGTGCGCGTGCAGGACGCGGCGCACACCGCCCTGTTCGATGCGGGGCAGCCGGGGCCGTACGACGATTCAGACCTGCCGTTCACGATCCGCTACTACACGATCTTCTGGGAGGTGTTCGATCAGTCGAGCACGCAGAGGCTGGACCGGCTCTCCGTCACGGACAGCTCCGGGTGGTCCGCCTCCGACCTGAGCTGCGTGCTTCCAAAAACGATTTCGCGCAGCTACCCGTGGGGCATCTGGAACACCGTCTGGTACCGGGAATTCTTCCACGACAGCACCGTATTCAACTGGAGCTCTGACAACGGCGATCTCCCGGTCTGGACGCAGAGAGTCTATATGACCCGCGCTGAGGTCGTGGCCGGGTATCACGTGATGGCCAACTTCATCTACAACGTTACAGACCAGGAGTTCACCACCGTCGCGTGGCTGGAGCACGGCGCCTCCATCGTGGCGGATCCGGCGAAATGCACGGTCACGGTGTACGACGGCGCCGGCAACACCACGCCGGACGCCAATGGCGGCGTCAACCCGATCGACGGCGGATCGCCCCAGGGGAACGGGGTGTTCCGCAAGAACTGGAGCGGGGCCGCGATGGACATTTCTACGGTGTATTTTGCGAAGGTGGACATCGAATACCAGGGCGAGATCTACTCGTCCGGCCTCACGTTCTCCCTGCAGCTTGCCGCCGGGGACACCAGCTCGCTGGAGGCGATGATCGCGAACTCGGAGCATAACATCCTGAGCGGCGTGGGAGGGGTCAGCAACCAGGTGGCGGCGGTCCAGTCTGGCGTGAGCTCGCTGCAGGCCGGCATGACGAACCTGACCAGCATGATGCGGGACGCCACCAACCGGCTGGAGAATATCCAGCAGGGCGTGACGGGGCTGGCGACGGGCCTGGTCGCCATATCCGACCAGATCGTGCAGGTGGCGGGGCCGCAGTCGAACATGCTGGCCCGCCTGGACGTGCTCGGCGAGGAGTCGGCGAGCGCCCTGGCCCGCATTCTCACGCGGCCGACGACGGTGGAGCAGGGCCAGGTCTTCACGGTGCTTTTCAAGACGCGGCGCGGCTATGACGCCAACGACGTGCGGGTGCGGGTGACGGCCGCCGGCGATCCGGCGGGCACGCCGCCGATGGTTGACCTGGGGATGCTCCCGCTGGTGGGCGGCATCTATCAGCAGGACCTCACGGCGGGCTGGGCAACCAACAGCTACACGATCACCTGCGTGGATCCGGCGACCAACTCGGACAGCATGGTCGTGCAGGTCGTGCCGCCGGGCACGCTCGGCGGGTACCAGACCATCGCGTCGCTGAGCAACCAGCTCCAGCGGCTGGAAACCAGCATGGCCCTGATCACCAACGTCGACTGGGGCGCGATCTCGAACGTCTCGGGCGACATGGCGGCGATCAGCGCCGCGCTGGGCGGGGTGAACTGGTCCGACATTTCCAACATGTGGAGCGACGTGCGCTTCGCGACGAACCTGCTCGCGGCCGGGCTGGGCTCGAACATCGAAATGAGGCTGAACGGGATCACCAATATTGAGGCGAGCATCGACCGGCTTGCAAACAAGTTCGAAGCGGTGGACTGGAACGCGCTCACCAACGTGTCGCAGGACATGGCGGCGATGACCTCGGTGCTGAGCCGGGTGGATTGGAATACGATCGAGAACATGGCGGCGGACATGGCGGCCATCACCAACCAGATCGGCGCGATGAATTGGGGCGACATCGCGGACCTGACGGCCACCGTGAACGGGTTTACGAACCAGATCGGCTCCGTGAACTGGGCCGCGCTGATGGGGATGGCGGGCGACATGGCTAACATCACCAACCAGATCGGAAATATCAACTGGAACGACATCACCGCGCTGCGCGGCCAGGTGGGCGGCCTGACGACCAACGTGGGCGACCTGGCGCACGTCATCAGCAATGTGAACTGGTCCGTGATCGGGAGCATGGCGGCGGACATGGCGGCCATCACCAACCAGATCGGCGCGATG
>CAYRKB010000127.1:0-1931 GCA_964424705.1 uncultured Victivallales bacterium | reverse complement strand
GATCGGGAGCATGGCGGCGGACATGGCGGCCATCACCAACCAGATCGGCGCGATGCGCTGGAGCGACATCACGGACCTGACGACGACCGTGGGCGGGCTCACGAACCAGATCGGCTCCGTGAACTGGGCCGCGCTGATGGGGATGGCGGATGACATGGCGAGCATCACCAACCAGATCGGCAGCATGAACTGGAGCGACATTACCGCGCTGCGCGGGCAGATGGGCGGCCTGGTAACCAACGTGGGCTCCCTGGCGACGATCATCAGCAACGTGAACTGGTCTGTGATCGGGAGCATGGCGGCGGACATGGCGGCCATCACCAACCAGATCGGCTCGATGAATTGGGGCGACATCGCGGACCTGACGGCCACCGTGAACGGGTTTACGAACCAGATCGGCTCCGTGAACTGGGCCGCGCTAATGGGGATGGCGGGCGACATGGCGACCATCACCAACCAGATCGGCGCGATGAACTGGAACGACATCACGTCGCTGTCGACGAACGTAACCGGCCTGGTGGACTTCATGGGGCGGGTGAACTGGGCGGCGATCACGAACCTCTCGGGCGATATGGCGCGCATTACCAACGTGCTGGGCGACGTGCGCTGGTCGGACGTGACGCAAATCGCTTCCAATCTGGCGGCCCAGGGAACGATGCTGACGACCGTGAACACCAACGTCGCCGCGCAGGCTGCGGCGCTGAGCGGGCTGACCGGCGTGGACTGGGGGGCCATTGCAGGCCTTGGCCCGAACGTCGCGCTGATTACCAGCCGCGTGGGCGACATCCAGTGGTCCGAGCTCCAGACCATGGCCGCCGACGTGCTTAACGTGCGCAACACGATCGACGGCATGAGCTGGCAGGACATCGTGGGCATCCGGGAGGATGTGAGCTCGCTGGGGAGCAAGCTGGACAACGTCGACCTGACGGCGGGCGGCGCGGCGCAGCAGATGCTGACCATGTTTGACGAGCGGCTGGGCCGGACGACCGACAGCAGCGGGGCGACCGTATTCGGGCGGCTCTCCACCATCGAGCAGTCGCTGAGCGCCGCCGGCGGCAGCGCCGCGCAGGCCGCCAAGAAGGCGGGGAGCGCGAAGACCGAGGCCGCCAAGGCCTCGACCAGCATCCAGGCGTTGCGAACGCAGCTGGAGAAGGGGAGCCTCGCGGGCATGCAGGAGTCCATGGACAACATCCGCGCCAGCGTGACCCGCGCGGAGCAGTCGATCCAGGAGATTCCGAAGCTGATCGGGCCGCCGACCGTGTTTGACCAGATGCGGCAAACGGCAAAGACGATCGAGACGTTCGCCAAGAGCGTGGGCTTCGACTACCTGCTGAATCTTCAGGAAATACCGACCGGCGGCACGGCCCCGGGCGCCGAAGGCAAGGAAATTGCGGTCCTGATCGGCAACATCGAAGAGATGAAGGGGTCGCTCGAGTTTATGAAGAAGCTGGTGGAGGAGATGCGGTTTGAGCCGGTGGTGGAGGACTCGCTCATCGGCGCCCCGTAATCCGTGCCTCGCCTCCGACTTCGCGGGAGGCACGGAGACCGGCTCAGTTATACTCTCTTCATTCTCCCGAGAAGACGTTGCGCGAATTGGGCGCAGGGCGACAGCCTCGACCGGTGTCCGGAAAGCTACCCAGAAGTCGCCGCCCTTCGCCCAATTCGCGCAACATTGGGTTTCCGAGAGCACAGGAGAATGGATTCGGGCGTTCCCACTCTTTTTCTCTCACCGTGTCTTCTCTCGGTGGCTCATCTCAGTGCCTCCAGCGAAGCGGGTGGTGAATCTTCTCTTCCCTGCAACCACAAGCTGAAGGGAGTGCGCCAGTCAAGGGGATACCCCTTCTTCATAATGTTGTGCGCGTCCTCGTTGTCAGCAATTCGCATCATGGCGGAATAGCCCGCGTAAAGCGGGCTCTACTGTGAAGGTTCTC
>CAYRKB010000126.1:0-12118 GCA_964424705.1 uncultured Victivallales bacterium | reverse complement strand
CGGCGCTACGAGCCGGCTGCAGACACCTATACGTCGGCTCAGCGTCGTCTCTTCTCTCCCTGAGCCACCTCATAGCGGTGGCTCTACTCTCGCAAGTACAGCCGGCGCTACGAGCCGGCTGGCGGCCCGCCTCAGCCGCGCGCTTCGAAGAGCTTGATTCTCGGCTCGGCCGTGGACCGCGGAATGCCGAGGCGGAGACTGCTCAGCACGGTCGGTTCTACCACGATAATGCGTTTGGAGCCGATGTTCTCGCCACGGTACAGCTCGATCGAAGACCCGTCGGGCCGCGCGCCTTCCACCACGTAGCGCCGCACCCGCTCCCCCTCCCGGAGGTCCTCCCTGAGGATGATGTGCGTGACGGTTCGCGGCTGCTCGAAGCGAAGCTCGAGGATGGCCCCCGCTCCCTGGGTGCAACCCAGCGGATCGCCACCAAACTGCCCCCGCACCCACCCTCCGAATTCGCGCAAGCGCGCGGCATCCGGCTCCGGGATCAGCCCGTGCGCGTCAGGACCAACGCCGAGGATGAGCGTCGCATTGCGCCCGACAGACCGGTAATACATCGTTTGCAGGGCCTCCAAGGACTGGATTGCCTCTTCGTCGCCCGGCTCCCAGAACCACTCATGCCGCCCGATTCCCCCGCGCAGCGGCGCATCCGCCATGGCCGGCCGCCATAACGTTCCGCTTGGATCGCCGCGCTTCAGCACCTCGGGATCCTTGAGCGCGGCATCGTCGCTTCCCGGCATCGTCGCCCAGCAGGGGTCCGCCACCGTCCCGCTCTCCGTGCCGCCCCACCGCGCATCCGCGCGCTCAGGGCTGTAATAGAAGAGGCAGCCGGGCTGATGTTTTTCCACGATCGGCACAACGTCGGGCCCGCCTTGCCGCACCGAGGGGAGGCCGCCATCAAACCAAAGCTGAAACAGCGGGCCATACCGAGTGCAAAGCTCCTCCACTTCCCGCTCGATCAGCCGGTTGTACTCATCCTGCGTGATCTTCGATTCCGGCTGCACGCGAGCGTTGACCACTCCGAGCTGCGCGTTCCACCGCGTGCCGAGAAAGATCCCCGGCTGGATCCCGGCCTTGCGACAGGCCGCGACGAAGTCTTTCACCACATCGCCCTTGCCGGCCCGCCACCGCAGCGCCTTCATGCAGTACGGATTGACATCCGATTGCCAAAGCCTGAATCCGGTCTCGTGCGATGCCGTCAGGAGCGCGAACCGCGCGCCCATTCCACGCAGCGCCCCGGTCCATTGGTCCACGTCGTAAGCGTCCGGATTGAACCGCTGCGGATCGGCGCAGGGCACGCGGCGGGTCTCGCCCTGGTCGTATCGTTTGCCGTCAAATACGTGCAGGTCATAGCTGACCAGCGCGCCCAGCTCCGCCTCCTGCCACGCAAGCTGCGCGGCCGACGGCCGCGGCCCTGCCGGGGGATCATCGGCGCGCGCAACCCGGCCGCCCGCCGCGGCCCACAGCCCCGCTGCGCCGGAAGCGCAAAGCCACTCCCGCCGCGTCAGGCTCCATTCTGGAATTCGGTTGTCGGCTGGCAAGATCATGTTTTGCAGAGAAGTCATCCGTCATCAGACAAGAAATACTGGTCACTGATCACTGGCGTCTCTTCCTCAAGAACTCCTTCAACACTCTCGCCGTGTGCGACGCGCGGGCCATCTTCGCCACGTCCTCCGGGGTGCCCTGCGCCACCACGCGCCCGCCGCCGTCGCCCCCCTCGGGCCCGAGATCGATGATCCAGTCCGCCTCCGCCGCAATGTCGAGATTATGCTCGATGATAACCACGGAATTGCCCGCGTCCACCAGCCGGTGCAGCACGTCCACCAGCTTGCCGACGTCTGCCATATGCAGCCCGATGGTGGGCTCATCCAGCACGTAGAGCGTCGCGCCGGAGGCGCCCGACAGGGCGCCCCACGCCCCGGCCAGCTCCGCCACAAGCTTGATTCTCTGCGCTTCGCCGCCGCTCAGGGTCGGGCTCTGCTGCCCCAGCGTCAGGTAGCCCAGGCCGACATCCTGCAGCAGCCGCAGCGCCCGATGCAAGGACGCATGCGGCTTGAAGAACTCCGTCGCCTCGTCCACGCTCATCGCCAGCACGTCGGCGATGGTCCTGTCCCGGTACCGCACGTCGAGCGTTTCGCCGTTAAAGCGCTTCCCTCCGCACCCTTCGCACGTGACGGAGACATCCGGCAGAAAGCTCATCTCGATCCGCCGCAGGCCCTGCCCCTCGCACACTTCGCAGCGGCCGCCGGACACGTTGAAGGAAAAGCGCGCCGGCTTATACCCGCGCATCCGCGCCTCCGTCGTTTGCGCAAAGAGGCCGCGAATCTCGTCCCACAGCCCCACATAGGTGGCCGGGCAGGAGCGCGGCGTCTTGCCGATCGGCGTCTGGTCCACCTCCAGGACGCGCCGCAGCTGATCGAGCCCGCGAATCTCGCGGCAGCCCATCCATTCCTGCGGCCGCCGCGGGGCGCCGCGCCGGCGCGCCGCGCCCACCCGCGCCCGCGCGTTGTCGTGCAGGATATCGCGCACCAGCGTGCTCTTCCCGCTCCCGCTCACGCCTGTGACGCACACGAGCCGGCCCGCAGGGATCTTCACGGTGAGCTTGTGCAGGTTGTGCAACGTCGCCCCGACCACCTCCAGGGGGCGACCGCCCTTTCCCGCCCGCAAGGCCACAGGCCTGCGCGCGCCGCGCACGGGGTGCCGCGGCGGATCGGCGAGGCAGCGGCCGGTCACCGAGGCGCGCGACCGCATCAGCGTCGCCAGGGACCCCTCGCACACCACCCGCCCGCCCTGCGCGCCGGCGCCCGGCCCCAGGTCCACAAGGTACTCCGCCGCGCGGATCGTATCCTCGTCGTGCTCCACCACGACCACCGTGTTGCCCTTGCCCTCCAGCTGGCGCAGCGTGGCCAGCAGCATGCGGTTATCGCGCGCATGCAGGCCGATCGTGGGCTCGTCCAGAATGTAGCAGACCCCGCGCAGGTTCGACCCAAGCTGCGCGGCAAGCCGGATGCGCTGCGCCTCGCCGCCGCTCAGCGTGGGAGCCGCGCGGTCGAGCGAAAGATACGCCAGGCCCACCTCGGCGAGGAACTCGAGGCGCGAGCGGATTTCCGCGACGCAGTCGCGCGCCACAATCGCGTCCGAGCCCGCAAGCTTCATCGCCTTGAAGAACGCGGAGGCTGCACGGACGGAAAGCGCGCCCAGCTCGGCGATGGAGCGTCCCTGGAAGCGCACCGCAAGGGCCTCGGGGCGGAGCCGCCTGCCCTTGCACGCGGGGCACGGGGGAGCCGTGCCCTCCCACCAGTCGTTCCACCAGTGCTCCTCGCCGGTCTGCTGGTCATCGAAGCCGGCCATCTGGAGCCCGGTGCCGTAGCAGCGCGGACACCATCCATGCTGCGAGTTGTACGAGAAAAGGCGCGGATCGAGCTCGGCGAAATTCCGTCCGCACTTCCCGCAGGCGCGCCGCATCGAGAAGAGAACATCGCCCTGGCGCCGGCCCGGCCCTTTCACGACCGGCGCGACGATCGCCATCCCCTTGCCGAGCGCCAGCGCCCGCTCCAGCGCGGACGCCAGCGCGGCTTCGGAGCGCGGCTCGATGCGCAGCGCGCCCACCGGCAGCTCGATGCTGTGCTCGCGGAACCGGTCGAGGCGCGGCCAGGGCGCGGTCGGAATCATGACCCCGTCGACGCGCAGGCTGGCGACGCCCTTCCCCGCCGCCCACGCCGCGAGGTCGGTGTAGTAGCCCTTGCGCGCGGTTACCAGCGGAGCCAGCACCTGCGCATCGCGGCCGCGGAAGTCGCGCAGAACGGCCGCAAGAATCGATTCGGCCGACTGGGCCCGGATCGGCTCCTCGCAGTCGGGGCAGTGCTGCACCCCGAGCCGCACAAAGAGCAGCCGCAGGAAGTGGTGGATCTCCGTTACCGTCGCCACGGTGCTTTTCCGCCCGCCGCGGCTGGTCCGCTGCTCGATGGCAACGGTCGGCGGGATGCCGAGCATCGCGTCCACGTCCGGGCGCGCGGCCGGCTGCACGAACTGGCGCGCGTATGCGTTGAGCGACTCCAGGTACCGCCGCTGCCCCTCGGCAAAGAGAATGTCGAACGCGACCGTGCTCTTCCCGCTGCCGCTCACGCCGGTGATGACGGTGAAGCGGTCGCGCGGAATGCGCACGTCGATGTTCTTCAGATTGTGTTCGCGCGCATGGTGAATCCGGATCTCGCGCCGCGCGCGCAGGCTCCAGGCGGGGCCCCGCTCGCGCACCACGGGCTTCCGCATCACATCGAACTCGCCGCGCAGCGCGGCGCCGGTGTGGCTCCCCGCGCAGCCCGCCACCGCGTCGGGCGGCCCGGAGCAGACCACGCGGCCGCCCGCCTCGCCCGCCTCCGGGCCGAGGTCGATGATCCAGTCCGCGGCCCGGATCACGTCAAGGCTGTGCTCAATCACCACGACGGAATGCCCGTCGGCCATGAGCTCCCGCAGCGCGCGGACGAGCCGGGCGATATCGTCGAAATGCAGTCCGGTCGTCGGCTCGTCGAAAAGGAACAGGTTGCCGCGCGCCGACCGCGCGCCCGGCCGCGCTTCGGCGAGGAATCCGGCCAGCTTGAGCCGCTGCGCCTCGCCGCCGCTCAGCGTGGGCGTGGGCTGCCCGAGCCGCATATACTCCAGGCCCACGCTGCGCAGAGGCTGAAGCACGCGCACCAGCTCCGGCACGCCGCGAAAGAAGTCCAGCGCCTCGGTCACCGTCATCTCGAGCACATCGGCCATTGAGGCGGCGGCGCGCGCGCCGGTGGCGCCGCGCATCGGCTCGATGCGGATCTCAAGCACGTCGGGGCGGAAGCGCTTGCCGTTGCAGTCCGGGCAGCGCAGGAAGACGTCGCTGAGGAATTGCATCTCCACGCGCTCGAAGCCGTTCCCGCTGCACCGCGGGCAGCGGCCCGTCCCGCTGTTGAAGCTGAACGTGGAGGCCGTGTAGCCGCGCTCCCTGGCGGCGGGCAGCTCGGCGAAGAGGCGGCGAATCACATCGAACGCGCCCACGTAGCTGCCGGGCGTGGAGCGCGCCGAGCGGCCCAGCGGGGACTGGTCCACGAGCACCACGTCCTCCACGTGCTCGTGCCCCAGCAGCTCCCGGTGCGCGCCGGGCGCGTCGCCCGGCCGGTGCTTGATCTTGCGCAGCGCATTGTAGAGCACATCCTGCACCAGCGTGGATTTGCCGGAGCCGCTGACGCCCGTGATGCACACCAGCTTGCCGAGCGGAATGCGCAGATCGAGGTCCTTGAGATTGTTGGCGGTGGCGCCGCGCAGCTCGATGCAGCGGGCGTCCGGCACCGCGCCGGGGAGCGCCGGCGCGCCGCCTTCCACGCGCTTGTCGCCGCGCAAGTAGGCCGCCGTCAGGGAGGTGCGCGAGCGCAGCAGCCGCTCGTACGTGCCCTCGAAGACGATGCGCCCGCCGTGCTCCCCCGCGCCCGGCCCCATGTCCAGAATCCGGTCCGCGGCGCGGATGATATCGGGATCGTGCTCCACGACGAGCAGCGTGTTGCCGTTGTCGCGCAGCCGCCGCAGCACGCCGATGAGCCGGCGGATGTCGCGCGGGTGCAGCCCGATGCTGGGCTCATCCAGCACGAAAAGAGCGTTCACGAGCGACGTGCCGAGCGCCGTCGTGAGGTTGATCCGCTGCACCTCGCCGCCGCTCAGCGTGCGCGACTGGCGGTCCAGCGTCAGGTAGCCGATTCCCACCTCAACGAGAAAACCAAGGCGCGCGCGGATCTCGTTCAGCAGCATCTCGGAGGCTTCGTCCAGCGGCGCCGGCAATTCCAGCGTCTTAAAGAACTCCAGCGCCGCCTCGATCGGCAGGAGCGTGACGTCGTGCAGCGTCAGTCCCGCTCCGGGGCCCAGCCGCCAGAGCAGCGATTCGGGGTTCAGCCGCGCGCCATGGCAGGCCGCGCACAGCCGGTACGCGCGGTATTTCGAGAGCAGCACGCGAATGTGCATCTTGTAGCTCTTCTTCTCCAGCCATTCAAAGAAGCGCCGCACCCCGTACCAGACGCCGGCCTCCCACTCCCCCTCGCCTTCGAGCACCCACTGCCGGTGCGCCGCGGAGAGGTCGCGCCAGGGGCGGTCGACCGGCACGCCGCGGCTCCGCGCGAATCGGATGAGCTCGTCCTGGCACTCGCGGAAGCTCTGCGTCTGCATGGGCTTGATGACTCCCTGCGCGAGGGTCTTCGTGTCGTCGGGAATGACCAGGGCATAGTCGACCCCGATGGTGCGCCCGAAGCCGCGGCAGGTCTCGCAGGCGCCGATCGGCGAGTTGAACGAGAAATGGTTCGGCGCGGGCTTGCGGTAGTGCAGGTCGCAGTCGGGGCAGTGCAGGCCGACGGAAAAGAGCAGCCGCTCCCCGCTGGCGCCGTCCGCAAGGGCGCGGCACGCGCCGACCCGCCCGTGCCCGTGTTTGAGCGCGGCCTCGATGTCGTCCAGGATGCGGCTCTTGCGCGCCGCACCAAGGCGCACCCGGTCCTGTATCACTTCGAGACTGTGCTCCGCCTCAGTGTTGATCCGGCGGTAGCCCTGCTTCTCGAGCAGAGCAAGGACCTCCGCCTTTGTGAAGTTCGACGGGATCTCCACGCGAAACAGGATCAGGATCTCGGGCTCCCCTTCGGGCCACGCCTGCCGCAGCGCCCTGAAAATGCTCTCGGGCGTATCTTCATGCACCGGCTTGCCACAGCCTTTGCAGTACAGCCGGGCGGCCCGGGCAAAAAGCAGCTTCAGGTGGTCGTTGAGCTCCGTCATCGTCCCCACGGTCGAGCGCGACGTGCGGACGGGATTGGTCTGGTCGATGGCGATCGCCGGGGGGATGCCCTCGATGCGATCCACCGCGGGGCGGTCCATGCGGTCCAGAAACTGGCGGGCATAGGGCGAGAACGTTTCCACGTAGCGGCGCTGCCCCTCGGCATAAATCGTATCGAACGCCAGGGAGGACTTCCCCGACCCGCTGACGCCGGTCACCACGATCAGCTCGTTCAGCGGCAGGGAAAGGTTCAGCCCCTTCAGGTTGTTCTGGCGGGCGCCCTCGACGAGGATATGCTCTTTGCTCAACTGCATGGCGGGAGTATACCGCATTTCCGGCAGCGGCGCAAAACGCGATGTGCGCGGTGCACTTCGCATTAAGGCGCTTATTCCAGTTCCGAGCCCGCGTAAAGCGGGCTCTACCTCGATCACTGTCACAGTAGAGCCCGCTTTACGCGGGCTGCGCAGCCATCATGCGAATGGCGGATGTGCGCGCCTCTGTGTTTGCCCCGGGGCCGATCCGCCTGATATAACCCGCGCATGCGCACAGGACTCCTGCCGGCCGCAGCAGCATCGATGCGGTGGGCGGCAAAGTTCACCCGGAGGAACAGACGATGAGCCGGCCCTCTCTGCTGCTGTTTGACCTGGGCGGGGTTCTGATCGAGAACGCCACGTTCGCGAATCTTGCCCGCCTGCTGCCGGAGCCGATGGACACCGTCGCGCTCAAGGACCGGTGGCTGGCGTCTTCCGCCATCCGGCGCTTCGAGCTGGGAGAGGTGTCCCCTCAGGCTTTCGCGGAATTGTTCATCGACGAGTGGAAGATCCCCCTCGCGCCGGGAGTCTTCCTGGAAGAGTTCGCATCCTGGCCGACCGGGTTCCACCCGGAAGCGCGCCTCACGCTGCGCGTCCTGCGGCAGCGCTATCGCGCCGGCTGCCTCAGCAACTGCAACGTCCTGCACTGGGCAAAGTTTGACGGCTTCAAGGAGGATTTTGATTTCGCCCTCTCGTCGCATCTGCTGGGCGCAATCAAGCCCGACGACGAGGCCTTTATCCGTGCGCTCGCCGCGTGCGGCGCGGAACCCTCGTCGGTCTATTTCTTCGATGACGCGGTCAGGAACGTGGAAGCGGCCCGCCGCCTGGGCATCCGGTCATTCCATGTCGACGGGTTCGATTCGCTTCTGCGCGTCCTGCGCGCCGAGCTGCTGCTGCCTGTCCAAGGCGGCCTGCCGTGAGCCCAATGGCCGCGGGTTAAGGGGGGGGCGTTGCCCAGAATACAACGTTACCGAAGCTCGCCGATGGCGGCCCCGCGTTCGGTCCTGTGCAGTCTTGCTATTGCAAAGAAGGTGCGATATTCTGCAGAGCTAATTTTTTGGAGGTGGAGTCGCGCAGCAGGGCGTCGGCCCAGCCGCCCGACTTTGCCAGTGTAAATTCATGAATAATGCGCTCTCGTCTCTGGTGGTGGTCCTTTACATGGTGCCGATGGCCGTGCTCATGCTGTACGGCCTGAACTGCTACGTCATGCTGGCTCTATACCTTCGCCGGCGGCGGCCGGCCCAGGCGGCGCGGCGCGAGCTGCTGCAGCGGACAGGGGATCTTTTCCAGCGCCCCGACGTCCCGATCGTCACCACGCAGATCGCAATCTACAACGAAGTCAACGTGGCCGAGCGATGCATCCGGGCGGTGTGCGCGATGCACTACCCGCGCAACCGGCACGAGATCCAGGTGCTGGATGATTCGACGGACGACACCTGCGCCATCGTGGATCGCGTCTCGGCCGAGCTGCGCGCACAGGGCTGCGACATCAAGGTCCTGCGCCGCGCAAAGCGCACCGGCTTCAAGGGCGGGGCCCTGGCCGAAGGCGTGGCGCAGGCGCGCGGCGAGCTCCTGGCCGTCTTCGATGCCGACTTCGTGCCGCCGGCCGACTACCTGCTCTCCACCGTGCCCTTCTTTCTCGCGGATGCGCGGCTGGGATTTGCACAGGGGCGCTGGGGGCACCTGAACCGACGGCATTCCATGCTCACGCGGGCCCAGTCGGTCGGCATCGACGGCCACTTCATCGTCGAGCAGATCGCCCGCGGCTGGAACAGCCTGTTCATGAACTTCAACGGTACGGCCGGGATCTGGCGCAAGACCGCCATAGCGGACGGCGGCGGCTGGCAGTGGGATACGCTGACGGAGGACCTTGACCTCTCCTACCGCGTGCAGTTCGCCGGGTGGAAGCCGATGTACATTCCGGACCTGGTGGTGCCGGCCGAGCTGCCCGAAACCCTGGCGGCCTTTCGCAGCCAGCAGTTTCGCTGGGCCAAGGGATCCTTCGAAACCCTGATCAAACTCTTCCCGGAGCTCATGCGGCAGAAGTGCTCATGGTTCAAGAAGGCCCAGGCGGTGTTTCACATTACCGGCTATGCCGTGCATCCCATGATGCTGGCGCTCTCCCTGCTTTCGCTGCCGCTCCTTGCAGTCTCCCAGCACTGGAACTGGCTGCCGGTCTGGTTCCGCATGGCAACCGCCCTGCCGCTGGCGCTGTCGATCATGGGGCCGAGCCTGCTCTACATCGCGAGCCAGTTCGAGATCAAGCGCTGGCGCGCCTGGCGCGTTGCGCTCACGATCCCGCTCATGATGGTCATCGGGGTCGGCTTCGCCCTCTCCAACACCCGCGCGATTGCGCAGGCCATCAAGGGCAAACGCACCGAGTTCGTCCGCACGCCCAAGCGCGGCGACCTGGAGGTGAAGCGCTACCGCGCCGCCTTCCCTTACGTGGCGCTCGCAGAGCTTGCGCTGGGAGCCTACAGCCTCCTGACAGTGTCGCACTACGTGCAGCACGGCTGGCGAATGTCCGTGCCGTTTCTTGTCATCTACGCCGCCGGCTACCTGTTCATGGGCATGCTGTCCCTCTACCAGGCGCTCGTGCCCGAGCGCGACTGATCCGGGGCCGGCGGGCGCCTCACTTGCGGGCGACGCCCAGGCGCTTCTTCGTCAGATACGCAAAGCTTTCGCGCACCGCCTGCGTCATGTCCGTGGCGCAGGCGTCCAGTTCGACCACCAGCCATTGCGTCTCCTTGCCGGCTGCCTTGACGACCGCAGGAATGTTCATCTTGCCGGCGCCGACCGCGGTGTGCGGCTGGTCCTGAACGAGGGGCCCGTCCTTGATATGCAGGAGCTTGATGTTGTTGCGGTGCGCCTTGACGACCGCCGGAACGTCGACCGTGTTGAAGTTGCAGCACCAGTAGACGTCCAGCTCGCTGAACACATCGGGGCACAGCTCAAAGAACCAGTTGTAACCATAGCGCCCGTTCACCAGAGCGAAC
Organism: uncultured Victivallales bacterium; assembly: GCA_964424705.1. GTDB lineage: Bacteria > Verrucomicrobiota > Kiritimatiellia > UBA8416 > CAYRKB01 > CAYRKB01. The sequence continues at coordinate 2,033 of CAYRKB010000126.1, read as the reverse complement.
TCCCACCAGTGATTATGGTAGCCCATTTCCAGCCCGTGGGGCTTGAGCAGCTCCGCGGCGGCCTGGAACTTTTCCGCGGCGATCTTGATGCCGTCCATGGTCTTGAATTCGTCCGGCCCGAACCCGCTGATGCAGTACTTGTACCCCAGCGTCCGCGCAGCATCGACGACCTCGTTCACATTCTCCTTCGTTGCCAGCGGCGTGTGCGCAGAGGAAACGGCGAGCCCGTTATCGTCGAGCATTTTGCGGAACTCCGCGACGGATTTTCCGTAGAGGCCGGCTGTTTCGACAGCCTTGTAGCCGGCTTCGGCGAGGTCCCGGAGGACTCCGGCCAGATCTTTTTCGGCGCGGTCCCTGAGCGAATAGAGCTGAACACTGATCTCGCGTTTCATGGCATACCTTTCCTTGCGAGGCGCCCCGGGACGACGATCCCGGCAACCTTGCGGCGTCCTCGATGAACGGAGGACTATGGGGAAACGCTGACGATTCTGCAAGCGACAACACGTCGCAAATTGGGCGCTTCCCATTTTCAGGAAGCGCGCTATGATCATTGGCCGAGCAGCAATCGAAAGGGACATTCGCCGCGATACGGCGATGCAGCAGACATGGCAGACAAAGAGAAGACCCCTACGCCCGCCTACCTCTGGTTCGATGCCGAATTCACCGGGCTCGACGTGGAACACGCCTCGCTGCTGCAAGTGGCCTTGCTCATCACCGACTCCAAGATCGAACGCCTGACGCCCGCCGCCAGGGATGCGAACCTTTACATCCGGCTCGAGCCGGATGTTCCCGTCAGCGACTGGGTGGAGAAGAACCTGGCAAGCCTGCTCACCCAATGCCGGTCCAAGAGCGCGATGACCGTCGGGGAAGCCGATCTGAGGCTGGCCGCGCTGGTTGACGAAGCCGTCGGACCAGCGTCCCCGGATGTCAAGTGCCGCCCCGTGCTGGCAGGAAACACCGTGCATATGGACATGGCCCTGATCAGAAAGTTTCTGCCCGAGTTCTCCCGCCGTCTTCACTACCGTCTTCTCGATGTCTCCACGCTGAAGGTCCTGTGGAACGACTGGGACCTGGGGGAGACCTTCGATAAAACGCAGGCAGGCCTCGTCCAGAAGCACATCCCAGAGAACATCGGACTGCCTTCAGGCGGCGCGCATGACGCGTATTACGATATTCATGCTTCCATTGCCGAACTGAACTACTACCGTCAGAAACTGTCCAATCTATAGCCCCATCGGACCGATAGAGACATTGTGTCCCATAATCGTCAGACACTTCCGCTTGTGAGCCAATTCGCCCACATGCTGAGGCTTACATCTTAGCAACTATTCTTTGATGTATTACTCTTAACACATTGTTCATTAATCTTTTATATCATGTCAAGCAACTGCATGATTCCTGTATGGCACGAATGGTGCTAATGGTTGACGAAACTATATAAGTGATGCTCTGCTAAATTCGCATCACAGTTCTTGGAAAGGAAAAGAATATGTCCAAGGTACTTGGAATTGATTTGGGTACAACCAACTCGTGCATGGCCGTAATGGAAGGCGGAGAGCCGGTGGTCGTGCCGAACGCGGAAGGGATGCGGACCACGCCATCGGTTGTGGCGTTCACAAAGTCCGGCGAGCGGCTGGTGGGACAGGCTGCCAAGCGGCAGGCGATCACGAACCCGCAAAACACGATTTCCTCGATCAAGCGCTTCATGGGCCGGAAGTTCGAGGAAGTGCAGCAGGAATGCAAACTGGTCCCCTACAAGGTCGTCCGCGCCCAGAACGGCGACGCGCATGTGGCGATCGGAGACCGCATGTATTCCCCGCCCGAGATTTCGTCCATGATCCTGCAGAAGCTTCGCGCCGACGCGGAGGCATTCCTCGGCGAGAAGATCACGCAGGCCGTAATCACGGTGCCCGCCTATTTCAACGACAGCCAGCGCCAGGCAACGAAGGACGCAGGCAAGATCGCCGGCCTCGAGGTGCTGCGCATCATCAACGAGCCCACCGCCGCGTCCCTCGCCTACGGGCTGGACAAGA
>CAYRKB010000125.1:0-12186 GCA_964424705.1 uncultured Victivallales bacterium | reverse complement strand
GGCTGCTGCGCCGCAAGGGCGCGGGGAGCGCCATTCTCACATATCGACTGCTACTTAATGGCCCGGATTAGTAGCTCCGCCTCGCAACGTAGTAGATGAACGAAGAATGCCGGTCGTCGTCCCCAGGGACAAGGATGCGGCCCTGCCGGTCGAAGCACTCGAGCAGCGCGAAGCCGACGGCTTCCAACTGCGCGGCCTGACACCTCCGGTCGACATAGTACGAAAGCAGGCGATAGTGGTGGCCGCAATCATTGAGCACGGCATATCCGTCGCCTGCCTTTTCGCGCGACCGGTGCCGGGCATGATTCCACGAGTCTGCCGCATAGGCACCCGCGTTCCGCACCAGGCGCCATGGACTCCATGCCCATTCGATCTGCGGTGCACGCCGCGCTTCAGAATAGTTCACGTTGTGAGAAGAGAAGACAAACAAGCCCTGCGGCGCGAGCACGCGATGTACCTCGCCCAGGGCGGCGCTTCGGTCCTCATGCCCCACGTAATCAAGCCCATTGAACGAACACAGGACGAAGTCGAAGGACTTGTCGCCGAACTCGGGCATGGATCGCATATCGCCAAGGACCACCGGCACGTCCCGAAACTTGCTCCTGAACTCGGCCACCATCGCAGCGGAGTAGTCCAGTCCGACATATTGCGTTGAATAGGCCCGCAGCGCCGCCGTGGTGCGGCCAGCTCCGCACCCGAGGTCCAGCAGCCGGCGCCCCTCGATTTCGCCCCGATACTTGTCGAGGATCGTCCGCTCGACAGTCCACACCTCGTCCCGCGCCGCGTATTCGCGCACGACGCTATGCCCCTCCCACGTCTTATGGTTGACGTCCAGATTCATTCAAGCCGCTTGCAGCATTGGAGCAGAAAGGATGATTTCACACAGGGACACAGAGCTAGTTGAGCATTCGGCATTGCAGCCCTTCCCCATCCGCGCACATCAGCGCTATCCGCGGTCACATCTCTCGTCCTTCCCGCCACGAGCGCAGCATCGCCGAGACCTCAGAGGGTCACGGGAACTTCACGCCCCCTTGGAGGTCAGGATGCGCGCCAGCATGCTGAGCCGCCAGGCCGGCCGGGATTCCTCGATCCTCAGGCGGCGCGGCCAGAGCGCCCACGAACGAAGAAGCATCGCCAGAGCGCGACCCCGTCGGCCGCATACCATGTACGACCAGGCCGCCGATACGTAGCGCCCCGCTATCGCGCGACCCCTCCATTGGCGATGGTCGTATAATGCCCCGCCCGGCGCGAAAGCTTTGTCGTAGACGCGAATGATCTCCGGCAGGAAACGGTCCTGGCTCATGCACAGGCTGCCGGGCTGCTCCCGGTAGAGCGCGACGGGCAAGTCCATCTTCAGCATGCGGCCTCGCGCAGCAATGCGCATCCAAAGATCAATGTCCTCTGGGCCGCGGAACTGCTCGTCAAACCCCCCGGCCCCGGCCAAGGCGGCGCGGCTGACCAGCACGGTGGAGGTCGGCGCGGGGTTACTGTCCACGAACTCCTCCAGCGATACGTCACGAACCGACCGGGCTGAGCCCGGTCGGACAACACGTGGCTCCGGTTCAGACAAGAGCGTCACGTTTCCGCACACACACACCGCGTCCGGCGCGCCGACGAGCGCGTTCATTTGCTCCTCGATGCGCCAGGGCAGCCAGGCGTCGTCGCCGTCAAGGAACGCCAGCCACTCCCCGCAGGCTTTCCGTATACCCGCATTGCGCGCCCCGGCAGGACCGAGGTTCCGGTCGAGCAGCACCAGCGTATGCCGGGCGAACTCCTTGAGAAGAAGTTCCCGCGTGCCGTCGGTGGACGCATCGTCCACGATCACCACATCCGTTACAGCCCGGGTCTGCCGAAGAATGGATTCCACGGCGGCCCGAATCGTGCCGACGGCGTTGAATGCGGGTACAATCGCAGAGATGGTGGCGTGTTCGTTCACTTCACACAACGCTGGCAGATCGATTGGATCGGGATTGATTCATGCAGTCGGCCGGCGACCCACGATAAACAGGGAGCTGCCAAAAGGCTTGCGACGCAGCCATCGATTTTCCCATCGCGTTATCCGGTACAGTAGCTCATTGAGCCAACGCGGCGGCAATGCGACATCGGAGCTGACTTCGAAATCGCGGCGCAGCCTGATCTTTATCCTTTGCACAAGACGCACCAGATAGATTGCCGGCGAGACGAAAAAGGGCCAATAGGTTTCCCGGATCGTTTCAAAGCCTGCTGCATCAAGTAGACGGCGCACTTCTCCCCGCGACAAGCGGCTCTGAATGCCTACGCTGACATCGTGGATTCCACGGAACGCGGCCAGGGCGGGCACGTTCATGATCAGCAGCCCTCCCGGCTTTAGCAGGCGACGGCAGGCCGCCACGAAATGCTGTTGCGCGCTGGCATCCAGAAAATACAGGTTATCGTTACTAATGATGACGTCCAGCGCCCCCTCGGGATAGCGCCGGCCAATATGTTCGAGTCCGTCCAGCTCCACATCAAGGCCTCTGTCACGGCAGGCGGCCACAGCGTACTCCGACAGGTCGAAGCCACGCACTCCGTGATATCCGTTCTCCCCCAGATGCATCATCAGGCCGCCCGTCCCGCAACCAGCATCCACGATGACAGCATCGCGAGTGGAGAAGGACGTGCGGAGCGTATCAAGAACGAGGCCGTGCAGAGCGCGATACCACCAAAGGTCGCGTTCCACCTGCGCCATCTGCGCATACTCCTGCGATCGATTCAACACACCCTCATCCCCCCTCTCTAGGCCGAGGCTCCCAACTTCGCAAATGCTTCACGAGAACGTGTCCGATGGCTACCGTTCCCGCTCGGGCTTGTACACAGTGAACCAAGGCGCTTGAAAGACCGGATTGATCGTGACCAGCAGGTCATAGTGTTCCCTGACGAACTGGCTGTACACGTCAAGAAAGCGGTTGTTTCGCGTCAGCAGAAAGACATGCTCTTTGTCGGCGAGCGCGACGTACAGGTTGTCAATGTCCCGGCTCTGCAATCTCCGTGCAGCGGCAGGTGAATGCTCATCCGTCCACAGGTTGAAGGAGTTGAACGGGCGCAGGAAAGAAATGTCACAGAAAGGAGTCACCCACCTCCAGGGAAAAGTCGCCCCCTGAATAACGTAGAGATCGGCGGGGTGCGGGCTCATTCTTGCCACTGTCGCCCGCAGCTCTCGATGCCGGGCAGCATATCGCCGCGATTCAGCCACTGAGCACGTCACGACCTGGACTGCTTGAACTGCCAGCAGCAGCGTCACACCGAACAGAGCCATTTTGTGCAGGAGACCCTTCCCTGGCTGAAGCGCTTCCTTCAGGTCAACGAACACTAGCGGGAGCCACGCGAGAACCGTCAGCATCGGCACGTAGACCCGTTCAGGAGGGCGCCGATCTGACAGCCACAGGTACGCCATCAGCACAACGAAAAAGCCCAGCGCGCAAGATAGTCGCGCCAGCTGCGACCATGCGCCCCATCCGAGAATCCCGAACGCGACCATCAGGAGAAGACAGCTCCGCGCCCCGGGGTTGTGCAGGATCTCACCGCCCAGTTCGGCCACATCCGACAGTCTGACATCCCTCGCGCGAGGCAACTCCGCGAAGATGGCACGCATCTTCTCAGGGCTGTAGACCTTCTCGTCCATCCAGAACCATTGCATCAGCATGTCATAGTCGTTCAGAGTCCATCCAACGTGCCGGACAATCTCCTCCTGCTGCTCCCTCGGCTTCGACTCGAGAACCATGCAGTCATTGAACGTCGACCGCAACGAAGCCACTTCACCATACTTGGCATTCTCCACGCCCGCTCGCATTCGCTCGTCACTCTTCTGAACTTGGCCTGCCAGCAGGATTGCCACAGCGATTGCGGTCAGTCTCAGCGTCATTCGACCCAGCGGCTCCCCCCACCGGTAGCAAAGGCCGGGGATGACGATGGCCGCCATCGCCATGCGAAATCCGTTCCAGCGGATCATGCCGCCCAACACGATCATCATAGTGGCCGCAAGCAGCACGGGCACCCAGCACCATCTGGCGCATGCCTTGCCATCCCTCCGATCCAACGGATATGCTAACAGCAGAACCAGTCCTGAACCGGTGGCCAGGCAGGCAACAATCGTATACTGCAGATTGATCAGGAGGAAGACGCCCACCGCAACGAAATAGATGAGGAAGCCACCCAAAGCACAGAGCGTCGGTCGGTTCCTTAGCAGGGCGAAAAGCAGTGTGGTGTGTGCCAGAAACAGCGTGCCGACCAGATAGAGCCCGTACCACGGCACCTGAAGGTTCCAGGCGTACAGCACCGTCAGGATCTTTCCAATCCAAGGATGGCTGAACAGCAGGATCGGCGAGGCCTCATCCACCATGCTCACCCCGGCCGCCTGCATCGTCATCGCCGGGTCGTCCGTCGTCACGTAGTGCGGCGTGAGCGACGCATACACAGCGGCAAACAAGAGCACATTGAGGACAAGGGCCACGGGCAGCGGATGCCGGCCCAGGAAGGGCTCCAGCATCACCGATGCTCTGCGCCATGCGTCGCGGAGGCTATTCTTCATTCGCGGATGAGTCAGCTCGGCCCGGATGGGCATAGTCGGGATAACAACGTTGCACTAAAGTTCTTTCTTTAACCTGTCTCGGACCGGTCAAAACGAGCAAGGGACTCAATCTGCCCTCCGCCCGCTGCACAGCGACAGCACTTATGAATCTGAGGTTCATACCGGTAATGTCCAATCTATGCGTAATACTGTCAGCGTAGTGGACGTATGTTGGCAAATAGCATTACGACTGTGCGACCCGCTCCATTGTTGCCAAAGTAGAGCCCGCTTTACGCGGGCTGGCTATGGACGGGTACAAGCAAGCACAATGCGATTCACCGGAAATGATTGACATACAGATGTTTCTTAAATATGTTTGTATGCGTAATGAAACGAACAACACTCATCTTGGAAGACGCCTGCATGGATGGCGTGCGCGAACTCGCCCGTCGGGAACATCGCGAGATTTCACGCGTTGTCAACGCGCTACTCGCGGAAGGACTCCAGCGCAAGCAACTGGCCAAACCACGCATCTGCGAACTTCCTGTGTATCGCATGGGCCGTCCCAAGGTGAACCTAGCAGATCGCGATGCCCTTGAAGCCGCCATGGAGGCGTGATGGCAGGGATTATCGACACCAACCTGCTGCTCTATGCCGTCAATACCGAAGCGGTCGAGCACGCCCAGGCGCATCGCTTCCTGACCGCCGCTATTCAATCGACGGATCGGTGGTACTTGACCGAAGGAATCCTGTACGAATTTCTGCGCGTAGCGACACATCGCCGCATTTTTCCGCATCCGCTGGACGGCCAACAGGCGCTCGCGTTTCTCGATCCAATTTGGAACTCGCCGAGCATCGCCGTTCTGACCGCCGGACCCCACCACTGGCCCCTGCTCAATCGTGAGACAGAAGCGCTTGCACATCCGGCTGGCAATCTCTTCTTCGACATACGAACCGTGGTACTTATGCGGGAATACGGCATCAGGACCATCTACACGGCGGATTCCGATTTCCATCAGTTCAGAGACATCGAGATTGTTAATCCGCTGAGCTGAACTGGCGGCCCGCGCACTTCCGGCCGCCCCGCTCTGCCGCTCCCCAGTACAGCCGGATCTCCGGAGCGCCTATTCTTCATGGATCGCTTGATTCGATCAGATCCTTCCGCAGAAAAACAAATTGGAAATACCTTGCCGGCGTTGAGTTCGTATACTTCCTTGCCAGGCAGTAGTCTTCAAATCTCGGATCGCGCAGGATTGCATCCGCCTCCCGGCCGAAGTCCACGTAATCCCAGTTGAAAGAAGCGAAGACCATGGCCCCCGGATGCCGGGCAAAGACGTAATCAATGCGGGCAGCTGCAGAAGGATTGCCGGTGGCCAGATACTCATCATTGAGGTTGCCGCAATCCACCGTTTTGAGCCGGGAGAAGAAAGGCATGGCGCCGGCGTCAACATAGACAACGAGCCACTCGTTTGACGGCACAACGGACCTGAGATATTTTCCGGCCGGGATGTGCATCTCCTCCAGCCTCGTCTGCTGGCCGCGGGCGGATGGCATGGTTTGCTGAAAGAACCATTTCACTTGATGTGCTACTTGCATTGCCACCAGCATCAGGCAGAGGACCACCAGCATGCCCCGTGCGACGGGCCGCGCCTCCCTGCGCTGGTCGGCCATGCCGAATCCCTCCCTCATGCCTGCGTTCAGAACGAGCAGGCCAAGAGGGAAGAACGGGACGTAGAACCGGTACGAGAAATTCATCACCAGTTCCGAGCGAAGATACACGGCCATAGTCAGGAGGCCGAAGAGAAGGAAGCACAAACACAACACCCCCGTTGCCGTCAAGCTATGCATGAACAACGATATTCTTTGTGCTCCTTGCGATCCTGTGCGGCCGTCCTGCAAAGGCATCCCTTCCTCTCCCCTTCCCCGCGCCAAGCTCCTCCTCACAGCCTGCAACAGCTCATCGGCATATACTAGACACGGCAGGAGAGCGCAGATCGCCGGGTAGACCAGATACTGGCGCAAAAAGAGATACGAGCTCTGGAGCGTGCTGCCGGACAGCGATGCGGCCTGCTTCGCGTAGAATGTGTTCGGCAGCAGATGTCCGTAGTATGTCCAGCGCCAAAGGAAATAGACGGCGCCAGGGAAAACAAACAACGCACCATAGGGCACGAGCAGCCTGAACGGGCCGCCTCGGCAGCGGTGGAGGATCAACACCGCCGCAATTGCGATGGCGGCAAACCCTGCACCCTCCGGCCGTGTAAGGGCCGTCAGGAGCAGCGCGACCGAAAGGCCTGTGTGGTACCGCGCATCTCCGTAGCTGCCGGAAGCGACCGCGTGCAACAGATATGCCGAGGCCAGGAGCACGGCGGCAAACAGCATTGTTTCCAAGCCGCCACAAGCGTGGATGTACATAATTGGCGCCGTGCCCATCAGGAGCAGCGACCAGGCTCGCTGCACAGCGGATACCCGGAGGCGACGAAGCAAGGCGTCACAAATCAGAAGGCAGGCGATGAACGACACAACGCCGACAATGTGGCTAGCAGTATCGGGGGCACATCCTGCCTTGATTCCGAGTGCGACCAGAAGAGGCAGGAGGATGCCAGTATAGCCTTCCACGGGATCTTCGCCGACGTTGAAAGTCAGAGCGCCATGGTTCGCGAGGTTATCGGCGTAGCGGAACGTGATCCAGGCGTCTTCCACCGTCCACTTCGGGAACAGGACAAGAAAGCCCAGGACAACGCACGCCGCCACCATGTAGATGACTTTTGCCATATAACGTTTTGCACGCCGGGTTTCTACCGCCCAAGGCGCGCTGTCTCCAACCAAGCTTGAAACATGAGCACGGCCCACAGCTCGTACTCCCGATTGCGGCGCCGTGCGAGATGGTCTTCCCAGGCCGCCCGGATCGGAGCCGGCTCCAGAAAACCCTCGGACCGCAGCCGGTTTGCATCGAGCAGATCCTCGGCCCAGTCCCGCAACGGACCACGCAGCCATTGCCCAATCGGCACTCCGAATCCCATCTTCGGCCTCTCGATCAGTTCGCGCGGCACGTACCGATAGAGCACTTGTCGCAAGGGCCACTTGCTCACGCCGCCGCGGATCTTCAGCGCGGAGGGCAGTGTCCAAGCGAATTCTACCACACGGTGGTCGAGCAGGGGCACCCGCGCCTCCAATCCAACACCCATACTGGCCCGATCCATTTTGACAAGACAGTCGTCCGGCAGGTAGCGCACGAGGTCCACATACATCATGCGCTGGAGCGCCTCTGGCAGACCCGGCTGCGCGGCCGGGGCCGCCAGCATGACGGGGAGCTCCGCTGCGCCCGGCACAAGGCCGCGCGGGTCAGCCCAGAGCGACATCTGCCGCTCGAACAGCTCATCCGCGCCGCGCACGTCCAGCAGGCGCGCGGCCCAATGCAATCCGCTTCCCACCGAGCCTTCGGTAAACCCGTACTTTCGCAGCGCCGGCCCAAGCCAGTTAAAGGCGCCATCCAGCACGCGCGTCGGCACCGCCCCGATGGTTGCCGCCCCGGCTCGCCGCACCGAACGCGGCACAAGGCGCATCGCACGCCACATCGCGAGGTTCGTGGCGTAGCGCGTATAGCCGCCAAACAGCTCGTCACCTCCGTCGCCTGACAGGCTCACCGTCACGTGGCGGCGGGTCAGTTCGGAGACAAGGAATGTCGGAATCTGCGAAGAGTCCGCGAACGGCTCGTCGTAAAGGGCTGGCAGCCGCGAAATCACGCTTATCGCCTCCTCCGGCGTCACGTAGAGTTCCGTGTGCTCCGTTCCAAGGTGCCGGGCCACCGCCTTGGCATACTCGGCCTCGTTGTACGCTCCCTCCAGGAACCCGATCGTGAACGTCTTGACCGGCCTACTGCTTTGCACCTGCATCAAGGCCACAATCGCCGAGGAATCGACGCCGCCCGAAAGAAAGGCCCCGAGCGGTACGTCGGCTTCCATGCGCAGCCGGACCGCGTCGCGCAGCAGCGCGTCGAGCCGGTCCACGGCTTCCTCCCCGGAACCGCTGAACGGCTCGGATGCGCCGCGTGTCGCCACATCTGCGGCAGACCAGTAGGCATGGGGGCTGTGATCAGTAGTCAGTGATCGGTGGTCAGTGGCCGGAATAGCGAGCATCGTGCCGGGGGGCAGCTTGAATATCCCCTCATAAATGCTGTACGGCGCAGGAATGTAACCGTGCCGGAGATAGAGCGCCAGGACGTTGCGATCAACGGGCCGGTCAAAGCCGGGTGCGGCACGCACCGCCTTCAGTTCAGAGCCAAACGCGAACCCGCTGCCCACCCGACCGTAGTAGAGCGGCTTCACCCCAAGCCGGTCCCGGACTACGTGCAAGACGCGCTCGCGACGGTCCCACAGCGCAAAGGCGAACATGCCGACGAACCGCCCCACGGACGGCTCCAGACCCCAGCGCGAGATGGCGGCCAGCATAACCTCCGTGTCGGAATGCCCGCGGAACGAAGAACAGGCGCCTTCTTTCTGCAGTTCATAACGGATGGCCTTGTGATTGTAGACTTCGCCATTGAAAACGATTACGTACCGGCCGTCGGCGGACACCATTGGTTGATGACCCGCCGTCGAAAGATCGACGATGGACAGACGCCGGTGCCCCAGCGCAATCCCCGCCACCTCATCGGCCCAGACGCCACGGTGGTCCGGCCCACGGTGCGTCAGGGTCCGAACCATGTGTTCCGCTGTCGCTTGCAGCGTGTCGATGGCAGAACGCCGAGTCAAATCGAGGAATCCAGCAATCCCACACATAGGTTGCTCTGCGACTGATCGGCCGTTAGGGTGACGACTTCCGGGCCACCACCAAAAGATCGACATGCCACGGCAGCCCCCGCAGCAGACCAATCCGATCGGCGCGAATGGCAAAGGCAAGCCTTGCTGGCCAACCGCCCTTTGCATACGCCACCAAATTCGTCTCAAGACATTGGTCGACCTGAAACCCTTTGCTTCCCAAGAGCATGATCAAATCCGCTGCCGAAAAGGATCGCTGATGCCCCCAGCGGTGAAACCGGCACTTACACTCCGGACAAGTGACAATATTTTGCTTCAGGTCTTCGCTATTCGGCGAAGTGAGTATCAAGCAACCCCCGACTCGCAACACGCGTCGAATTTCTGCAAAGCATTTTCTTAGGTCACTGTCCGTCAAATGCTCAATCACGTCGAGTAGAAAGATCGTATCGAATTCGTTCTCGCCAAAGCGCAAGTTTGTAGCGTCGCCACGTTCGACGTCGCTGCTCTTCGGCGCATAGTCGATGCCCACAATGGTTCTTCCGGAGCCGAATCTCGCGCGAAAGGCGCGCACCAGCGAGCCGCTTCCTCCCCCGATATCGATTGCCTTGTTCCCAACATGTTTTCGGCAGAAGCGCAACACTTCTCCTGCGATGATGTCGCCGCTGTAATTGCCCTCGTATCCATCCCAAAGCGATTGTTGGTTGAACTCGCTCATTGGACAGTCCCTCCATTCCCATGGACCGGCGCCACTGTCCCGGCCAGTCTTTCATTACGGCACTCGTTCATCTCTCCCCGCTCCAAAAGAGTCGCTCTGCCGCCACCGCACGAGGCCCGCGACGCCGGGATCCACACCCAGACGGCATATCGCGATCCCATAGAGAAGGCAACTCCACAGTAACGTGCCGCCAGCCCCCGCCAGTGCCGCCCCTGTTAGCCCCCGCGTTGGAATCAGCAGCACGGCCATGAGGACCGTCGCGCAAGCGCTTAGCGCCATCGCCTTTGTTGCCGCCACTTGATGGCCTGTCATCGTCAGCAGATACCAGACCGGGCCGCAGGCAGCACTGAGTACTTGTCCAGCCACTAGAATCCGCAGCGCCGGTAAGGCGCGGCCAAAGGCCGGTCCAAAAACGCCAAGCAATGGCCGGCCAGCCAGCAGAATCGCGGTCCCGACAAGTAGCGCAAATACAAGCCCTCCCGCCATGCCCCGACTGAGCAGTTGCTGCAGATCAGCATGCCTCCGCTCCGCATGCAGCGAAGCGATCATGGGAGCCGCGATAATATTCACGGCATTCATGCCAAAAGCTGTGAACTCCGCCACTTGCCAGGCCACCGCATACAAACCTGCCTCATCAGCCCCCCGCATGGCACCCAAGACCATGACGTTCACCTGCTTTATCAGCACCGTCAGCGCGATCAGCAGCATCATGGGCCAGGAGTAATCCAGCCACTCCGCTCGGCGATAGACTGGCTCCGTCGCAAGGATCGTTCCACTCAGCAAACGCCGGTACCACCAAGAGATCAGGAGCAACGACATTACGAAGGACACACCCATCAGCACTACAACGAACGGCGCCCGCAACGACTCGGCGCCGAGGAAGCCAAAGGCCGCCACCATCGACAGAAACAAGGCGGGACGGAATGCCGCTTCTGAAACCTGCGACGGCACAATGAGCTTATGGCCGAGCAGAAAAGCCTGCCTCACGCTACCGACCGTCATCACGGGCAGGAGAGGCATTGCGAGCAGGAAAGCCCACAGCAAATCCCCGCTCAGTCGGTCGCGCAAGATCAGAGCCCCGCCAACTGCCACTAAAGCCAACAACCCGCTGATCCCGAAAACCGCACAATGCCCAAACCGCAGAAGCCCCCTGAGCAGCGCCCCCTGACCTGTTGCCAGATACTCTGCCCCGAACCGCAGAACGGTGGAATCGAAACCGAATCGGCCTGGCAGAACCAGCACCTGGAGCCACGCTGTGACCAAAGCGAAAATACCGTATTGGGCAACGTCCATGGACCTGGTCAGCACAAGCTGGGTGGTGAAGCCTAGAATCGTCGCGCTGATATTGAGCACAAAGCCAACGGCCGATCCGCGCAACAACATGGCCAGAATCGAGCTGTTGCCACAGTGGAATATGGATGGGCATCTGATCAATGTTTTGGCATCCGGTTCTTCACGGGCACTGGACGGCTAGAAGTCCACGATAGAGTTGGTCGTACCCGTCAACCATTGAAGAGAGAGGAAAGTCCTTGGCAACACGCGTGCGGCCCGCGTCCACCATCTGCAGACGCTTCTGCGGATTCTGCGCCAGGCGCTCGATGGCGGATGCCAGTCCCTCGTCGTCCTGAGGTCGAACCAAGATCCCCGTTACACCGTCCTGCACAATGTCTGGCACGCCCCCCACGCGCGTGGCGACCACGGGCAGCCCCGCGGCCATGGCCTCCAACACGATGTTCGGCATGCCCTCATCCCGCGAAGGAAGGACCAGCAGATCCAGCCCCGTGAGCAGCGCACACGCATCAACCCGCGCTCCCAGCAGCCGGATTTGAGAGGCAAATCGTGACGCCGAGGCCATTGTCTGAAGTCGGCGCCGATCAGGCCCGTCTCCGATCAGCAGCAGCACCGCTGTGCCTTGGACTGCGGCCAGCTGCTCGAACGCCGCCATAAGATCCCGCTGGCCCTTTTCCACGCTCAAACGGCCAACACACCCCAGCGCGAACTCATGCTCGCCCAATCCAAGAGCCGCACGAGCCTCACTTCGGGAGGTCGAGGGAACACTCTCTACGTCAATGCCGTTGTGGATCGTAACAATGCGCGACGTCATCTTCTTCCGGGCGCCGACCAAGGACCTCAGACTGTCTGCATTGACGGTGATGCTGTGCGCCAGGGGTAACGTCAGACGGTTGACG
>CAYRKB010000124.1:0-12475 GCA_964424705.1 uncultured Victivallales bacterium | reverse complement strand
GACTGGATGGAGAATATCCGCGACTGGTGCATTTCGCGCCAGATCTGGTGGGGCCACAGAATCCCCGTGTTCTACTGCGACGGCTGCAGCCACGAGTGGGTCGCCAAAGGCAAGCCGAACGCCTGCCCGAAGTGCGGAGCCGGTTCCATCCGGCAGGACGAGGACGTGCTGGACACGTGGTTCTCTTCGTGGCTCTGGCCCTTCAGCACCTTCGGCTGGCCCCAGTCCAATCCGGACCTCAAATTCTACTATCCCACAGAAGACCTTGTCACGGCATCGGAGATCATCTTCTTCTGGGTGGCGCGCATGGTCGTGGCTGGCTCCGAGTTTATGGGCGACATCCCCTTCCGCCGCGTCTACATCCACGGGACGGTCCGGGACGACGTCGGCCGGAAGATGAGCAAGAGCCTTGGTAACTCGATCGATCCGCTGAGCATCATCGACCAGTACAGCGCCGACGCGCTGCGGTTCAGCCTGATCATGCTCACCGCTACAGGGCAGGACGTCCACATCTCGACCGAGAAGTTCGAGATCGGGCGCAACTTCGGGACCAAGCTGTGGAATGCCGCGCGCTTCATGCAGATGCACACGAAGCCGGAGCATATCATGCCGGGGCAGGGCAACCGTCTGCCCCCGCTCGATCCCGCCCTGCTCAGCGCCGACGACAAGCATGTCCTTCTGAAACTCCAGGATACCATGGCGGCGGTGACGGACAACCTCGAGAAGTTCCGGTTCAACGACGCCGCCCAGGCGCTCTACGAGTTTGTGTGGCACCAGTTCTGCGACTGGTATATCGAAGACGCCAAGGAAGCGCTGTACGGCGACGCCGAGGCCCGCCGCAATCAGGTGGTCGGGATTCTGCACTACGTATTCTCTTCATCCCTGCTGCTGCTGCATCCCATCATGCCTTTCCTCACGGAAGAGCTCTGGCAGGCCATGGGGTACGGCAAGGAAACGGACCTGATCATGTTGAGCCGCTGGCCGGAGGCGCTCGATGGCAGCGCGCTGCAGGCGCTTGGCATATCCCGCGAGGTGGCGGCCTATGTCGAGGATAAGCACGAGCTGATCCGGGCGGGCAGGCAGCTGCGCGCGGATTACAACATCCCCCCGTCCGAGAAGCTGGATTTTCTTGTCCGGCCCTCCTCGGAGCAGACGGCGGAATGGCTGCGCAGCGATGCGGCATCCATCCAGACGCTCCTTAAGGCGTCCTCCCTGACCGTTGACACAAAGCTGGCGGAGGCGAAAGCCATGCCCAGCGGCGTCGTGCCCCTGGGCACGATCTATATGTCCGTCGCCGGGCACATCGACGTGGAGGCCGAGATATCCCGCCTTGCCGCGCAGCTGGAAAAGATCGCGGCCGATCTCAAGCGGGTGGATGCGAAGCTGGGGAACCCCGACTTCGTCAATAAAGCCAAGCCCGAAGTCGTCGACGCCCAGAAGACCAAGAAGCTTGAGCTGCAGGAAAGCGCCTCCAAGCTCGAGAAGCTCATCACGACCCTATCCAGCCTGCGCGTGGCATAGCTTCCGCGCAGCATTCAATCGCCCGCCAGTCGACCTATCTCCGCACAAGACCCCGGGGCATTGCGGCAGCCGTCACGCGTACAGCGGGCCGAGGGCGGCGCAGGCACGGAAGTCGTCGCCGCCGAAACGATCCCACATGGTCGGGCGGAAGATGTCCTCTTTCGCGACGTTGTGCATGTCCACGGGGATGCGCAGCATGGCGTTGAGGGTAATCATGTCCGCGCCGATCAGGCCGAACGTGTTGCCATCGTGGTTCGGCCCGATGCGAGACATGTATTCGAACGAGCTCATGCCGCGCGGCACCCAGTAGGATTCCGGCCACGTGTCATTGGTGACGCGGCTGATGTGATCCGCCACATTCTTAGGCAGTTCCACAGTCTCTCCCTCCACCACGGAGCAGGTCAGCATATCGCCCACCGTGTTATACCGGTACGCGGTCATCGGCACGCCGCCCGGCGTACGGTAATGGCTCGACAGCCCATCGCCGGGGAAGTACTCGAGAATGCCCGCCATGTACGTGGTCCCCTCGATCGCCTGGCTGACGAGTTTCTGCTGCAGCTTCGTGCTGGAGCGGATCGCCTCGGAAACCTGCTGGATAGTCAGGGCTTTTCCGCCGCTGGCGAGGCCGACGGCATCGACGGCATAGTCCAGCGCTCCCGCGCCCGAATTCCGCTTGTCGATCAGGCCGTTGGGCGCGATGGCGCTGATGTCATCGCCCGTGGCATTCTTCACGCTCTCCGCCGTCCAGTTCGTGCGGATGTCGGCGAAGAGCTGCGGCATGCCGGTCAGGAGATTGGCGACCAGCATCCCTATCGCGTTCTTGGAATCATTCTCCGTGGCGACAATATACGGCGCGCGGAAACCGTTCCAGTCGAACGAGCTGTTCAGCAGAGACTCCGGCATGTCGAAGTTGGGATACAGGTCGGTCCAGGCGCGCTGACCCTGGGTCCCGGCCGCAATGGCGTTGTAGCCCTGCGCGTGCTCCACGTCCGCCTTAAAGCCCTGCTTCCGCCCGACGCGCGGATCCGCCAGCTTGGCATTCCCGATCATCATGTCGCGCACGATCATCGTCATCTTGATGCACTCGCGCAGGAGTTTGTCGTTCGTGCAGGGCCGCGGGCCTTCGCCGTACTGGATCTTGAACCTGCGCTTCATGAACTTGAAGGCCAGTTCCAGCTCGGCGTGATCATAGAATCCGCGCTCCATCCGGCCCTTGACGGCCACCATGTCCACGGACACGGTTCCCATGCCGAGGTAGTGCAGAAACATGTTGCGCCGTACGTCCGAACCGATGATGCCCATCGAGACGCCGCCCACGGAGAGATAGTTCTTGCCGCGCATCTCGCCCACGACCGCCGCGCAGCGCGCAAAGCGCAGAAGGCGCTCGACCACGTAGGGCGTCATGGGGCCATCTTCGCTTTCAAGGTCGGGGTTATAGATGGAGAAAATGGGGCGCTTCTTCTCGTCCATCGCGGCGGTAAAGGCCTTCAGCCACACGGCGCCGGGGCGGTCCGTCTGGTTCAGGCCGTAGGCCGCCTGCACCCACTCCGTGCTGCCGAGGCCCTGGCATGCGCTCATCAGTTCGTCGCTGTAAGCCCAGGAGCGGCTCACCCAGATGTTGGCCGAGACGCCTTCGCGCGCATACGCGGCCTGCGCGCGCGCGCCGCTACGGGCCCCGTACACGATCTCCGGCGGCAGCACGACACGCACGGGCGTCCCGTCCGGGAGCTTCACATTCTTCACGATCAGGTCGCGCACGCGCTCGGCCATGAGCCACGTCTTGGCCGCGTTGCCTTCGTATGCGCCAGTGCGACCATCGGCGACAGGCGTGATGGCGATCGTGGGAACATGCCCCACGATGGAACGCTCTGCAGCTACAAACCTTCGAGAGCCCGTGGAGGGCGTTTTGCGGTCAGAGGTGCCAATCATGTTGTCTTCCTTTCGTTTTGTCTCGCCTCGAAGGCCCGAACTATATCTCTTCCCGGGGCAGCAGCGCAACCCCCGTCGCGATCCCGGACGACAGATCCTGCTACTTAAGAACCAGGATCTGCAGAGTCGTTTCCGCCTGTCCGAAATCAGGCTCCTCGGCAAGCATTCTGTAGCGGCTGCGCACGGCCTCCCAGAGTTCCGCCTGCGCTGCCGCGCTGAGAGGCACGACCCCGGGCGCCGCGATGGAAAGACCATATCCGCTGAACGCCGCCACCCGCGCCTCGGCGGTCTCGAGCAGCTTCTTCATCATCGTGCGGTTGAGCACCCGACAGGCCGCTGCCTTCTCGTCGCTCCACTCCGGAAAATAGCTGAACGGCCCGAGCTCGAGCCCGCGCGGCACCGTCATGCCTGCCTCGACCGCGAGGTAGGTATCCTGCGTGAGCAGCGCCTGGCCGGGCTGTCCGCCGCAGTCGGTCCGGACCTGGCGGGCCACGCGCTGCAGCTTCGCCAGGGGAAACTCCGCACGGAGGGGCCACCAGACGCGGTCGCGCTTGCCGATAAACCAGCCCTGCAGCGTCGGCGAAGAGCAGGCCATCACAATACTTGCGGCAAGCACCACTGCGGTGACGCCGCCCATCAGTCGTCCCGCCCCTTCCTGCCCCGCTCCGATCCGGTGCGCAAAGGAAACGCCCACCCGCGTCAGCGACGCAGCCAGCGCCGCCGCCGCGAGGGGGAACACCATGGCCTGATAATCATCGTACGGGAAGGGCGCGACGAAATGGAGGGCGGTTACAGCCGCGACGCAAGCCCACAGCACACCGAGAGGCAGCGCCTCCCGCTTCGGCACATCCGTCCCCGCCCGCCTCAGCACAAGCCAGGCCGCCAGGCAGACCAGCAGAAGAAAGAATGCGACCGAATAGGCGTTCGCCACACGCGAAAGAAAGGCCACTTTATACGCGAGCAGCGTGACCAGGCCACCCGTCTGACGGCCCTTGTGATACTCCACCAGGGCAAACCAGACGGCCTGCGGTGCACGCAGCACAAAAGGAAGAAACAGCGCACAGAGCGTTGCTCCGACGCCCGCACCGAACGCCACGCCCCCGCGCACAGCGTCTCGACGCCAGGCCGCGCCCTCGGCATCGCTCCCGCCGCGGCGCAGCGCAGGGGCCAGAAACGCAATCAGGACCACGGGGACCGCCGCGCCTGCGGAAATGCGTGTCCCGGCCGCCAGCGCCGCCAGAATGCCCGCAGCGAGAGCCCACGCCGCGCGCCGGCCTGCAAAGGTCAGCACGACGAAGGAAAGCGTGAGCAGTAGCCCCCCCAGAGCGTAGGTCTTGACGATGGTCGTGAAGTAGCACTGGTAAACGTTAACGCCGACAAGCGCAAACCCCATGAGCGCTGCTGCCCGACCGACCCCGCGCGGCGCAAGCCGCGCGGCAAGCCAGGCGGCGCTCAGCGCGGCGAGAAGCCCGAAAACCGCCGTCAGGAGCCGTCCGCCGGCGACACCCAGCCCCCCGATCCCCGGCTGCGCCGCAGCGTAGACGAAAGGTAGAACGGGCCCCTGCGTGCTGGCGAAATCAACGTAGGGTCGCTGCCCTTGCGCGACGAGCCGGGCGGCGTAGAGGTACCACCCCTCGTCCTGGTTCAACTCACCAAAGAAGAGACTGGCCGCAAATAGTGCAAGGCTTGCGGCCAGCGCTGCAAGCCACCCGCCCATATACCAGGATCGACTCATGACAAGACGTCACACTCCGTACGCGCCCTGTCACGATCCCGGGTGCACAATCGGGATTCCCTGCCTGCACAGGGGGCAGTTCGCAGGCTCGTATGTTACAGGGGCAAGTTGCAGCAGGCTGAACGTTGGGTATTTGAAGGAGACCGCGCCCGCACTGCGATCAACCAGAAGGGCGACCGCCGCCACGATGCCGCCTGCGCCCTCGACAATATCGATCGTCTCCTGGACTCGACCGCCGCGCGTAACGACGTCCTCCGCCACGATGAAACGTTCGCCCGGGCGCAGCGCGAAACGCCGCATGACCAGCTTGCCGTCCTGCTTCTCGGCAAAAATAGCCCCAAGGTCCAGAGCCCGCGCGATCTCATGCCCCACGGGAAGGCCGCCCATGGCAGGCGAAATGACGGTGTCGGCGAAACCGCCCTGCCCGAGGATGGCGCGCATCCTGGAAACAAGCTCTTCGCAAAGCGCCTGCGCCCGGCGAGGATAGCGCAACACATTCGCGCACTGAAAGAACCGGTCGCTATGCAGCTTGGAGCGCAGTTCAAAGTGCCCCTCCAACAGCGCGCCGGAGTCTCTCATGACACGTAACACTTCTTCCTGGTCCACATCTGCTCCTTGCCGGCGCCGCGGCGCGCCGGCTATTTCTCGATGGTCATGCCCCTGCGGCGATAGGTCGGCACATCCAAATCCTCGCCCCCGATATTGGTGGCTTCCACGTTGTTGAACCGCCCGCGCTCGGGCGAGTCCAGGCGAAGCCGGGCCTGCTGGGACGCGGCGCTCTTACGACGGCCACGGCTTGTGATTCGCCGGCTGTCATCCGCATCAAGGCCGCGCTCAAGCGGCGCATCTGCGTTGGCCACGGCAACGGCCTCGGCCGCAATAAGAGTGACCGTCACGCGATCCCGGCACGCGTCGTCGAGGATCGCCCCGGCAAGGACCTCGCCATGGCTCGGCAGCCGGGACTTGATTGCATCCAGAATCGTTTCCAGATCTTTCATCTTCAGGTCGGGATCCCCCACGACGCTGACCAGCACGGAACCCGCGCGCGAAAGCACTTCGCCCTTCTCCAGAAGCGGACCTTCGAGCAGAGCGCTCACGGCCTGTTTCGCTTTGTCGGGGCCTGTCCCCTCGCCGATTCCCATGGTGCAGCGGCCCAGCCCGACCTGGATCACGCGCCGCAGGTCCGCGAGGTCGAGGTCGAGGCGGCCCGGCGAACTGAGCATGCGGCACAGGCCCGTCACGCCGCGCCCGAGAATCTCGTCCGTCCTGTCAAACGTTGTCGCCACGCCCTGGTCACCGACCGTTTCAAACAGCCGGTCGTTCGGAACCACGATCAAAGCGCTGCACACATCCTGAAGTGCAGCCACCGTCTTATCCGCCAGGGAACGACGCTGATCGCCTTCGAAACGGAACGGCATCGTGGCAAAGCAGATTGTAGAAACGCCGGCCTCACGCGCACCACGCAAAATGAGAGGCGCCACGCCGCTGCCCGTGCCTCCGCCCAGCCCGACCACAACAATGAGGAGCTGCGTATCCGCAAAGATCAGCTTGAGATCCTCGATGTCATCCTCCGCTGCGGTCCGGCCGAGGACAGGGTCGCCACCTGCGCCGAGGCCTTCGGTGCGCCCTTTGCCGATCTGGATCTTGGCCATCGCACGGCATTCCGCGAGGGCCCGGGCGTCCGTGTTGACCACAACGGTCTGAACGCCGGGCAGCATCGGATCCATGAGGCGGCTGACGATTCTGCCGCCGCCGCCGCCCACGCCTGCAACCGTTATGCCCATCGGTTCCATGTTATTATTCCCACCGGGGCTCACTCGCCCTTCAGCCATTTAAAGACTCTAAGGAGCGGATTCTCCGACGGCTCCTCTTCCGCCATCGAGCGGAATGCATACTGCACCAGCCCACAACTCGTGCTGTACTCCGGCCCATTCGTCACGACACTGAGCCCGCTTACATGGCGCGGCCGCCCGATCATGACGGGCAGCCCGAACACCCGCTCGCAAAGCTCCTTCGCCCCGCGCAGCAACGCGCCGCCGCCCGTCAGCACCACCCCGGCGCCGCAGTGCGGAAGCACGCCTTCGCGCTCAAGGCACTTGCGCACAAGCACAAGAATCTCCTCCATGCGGGCGTTGATCACAGTGTGCAGAGCCTTCACGCTCACGGATTGCGGCGACGCGCCCAGCGCGCCGGGCATGGACACGCGTTGTGCCAGCGTGGCGGGCAGCAGGACCGCGCTGCCCGACCCCTTCTTCAGATTCTCAGCGTCCAGCGTCGGAATGTTAAAGGCGATCGCAATATCGTTCGTCACGTGATCGCCACCCACCCCGATCGCGCCCGCAGCGGCCACCACACCCTCCGAGTAGGCAAGATAGTCCGTGATGCCTCCGCCCAGGTCGATGACGATCACGCCGCTCAGCTTCTGCTGCGGCGAGAGAACGGCCAGCGCCGAGCACAGGCCGCTGAAGGCCATGTCGCTTACTTCGCGCGGCACCCGTCCGACCACGCGCGCCACGTTGTTGAGCCGCGCGCGGACTCCGTGCAGTATCAGCATCTCGACCGACAGCTGGTTCCCCTCCATGCCGTGCGGCATCGTGACCTTGGACTGGGAATCAATATAGTAATGCCTGGGGATTGTGTGCAGCACCTCGCGCTCGGGCGGAAGGCTCACAGACCGCGCAATGTCGTTCACTTGCTCGACGTCTGCATCGCTGATGCCCTGGCTGCGGTCGATCACGCTCACGCTTCCGCGGTTGACCATGCTCTCAATGTGCCCGCCGGACACGGCCAGGTGCACCGAGCCGATCTCGCACTTGCCGCTCTTCTCCGCCTGGGCGAGCGCCAGGCGAACGCACCCCGCCGCGAGCTCGAGATCCGTGACTTCGCCTTTTCGAATGCCACAGGACTCCGTCTCCCCCATCCCGGTAATCATGATATGCTCATCGTCGCGCATCTCGCCAACGAGGGCGACCGTCTTTGATGTGCCGATCTCAAGCGCTACAACGGGGAAGTCCATGGCAAGCCGTCCTCTACGATTCCCAATACGTCACGGGGCAGTTGTTCGAATATGATTCCAGCGTAAGGTTCACGGTCTTAATCCGCTTTCCGGTCACGCGTCCATGGGCCAGAACGCGGACCAGGAACTGCATGCGGCCGCGCAAATCCTCCAGCGAAGCAGGCGATGGCGTCTCCCCGCGCGGCCACCCCAAATCGGCCTCGACGCGGTCGAGCAGATGAATCCTGAGGTCGTCTTCGCGGCCGCGGAAGCCGCCGGCGACATCGATCCCCGTGATCGCAAGTTCACGGCTCAGCCCGGTCCGCTCGCAAAGGTCCAGCAGCACCACGGCATCGCGCGCATTGCCCTTTAGACGGTCGCCAGGCTGTAAAGGCTCGGAATACCCGGCAATTTGCGGCAGAGCCTGCCTTCCCTTAAGGCCAAACACAAAGCCTTCTGCATCGGCGACAAGCCCGCCTCCCGGCAGACACGCCACGGGCACGCGTTCCGTGACATGAATTCGCAGCGTGCCTGGCAGCTCGCGCGTGATTTGCACGGCCTTGTACTTGGACGCTAGCCGGGACTTGAGAAACTCCTCACGCAGGGCTTCGATATCGAACCCAAAGAGGTTCGATCCCTCCTGAATATGCTTCATTTCGTGAAAGAAATGATACGCGACATCGCCGTCGCCCTCGACCAGAAACTGCGAGATCGTATATACCGGGTTGGCAGAAAAAAGCTGCCGCCCGATATAGGTGACGCCCATCCAGGCAAGACTCACGACCCCCACCACGACCGCAAGCGCAAAGGCTGCCACGGCGATCCGCCCGCCCGACGCGGGTTTCGCACCAGACGCCTTGGCATTCAACCGCACACCCCGGTTGTTCCGCCCGCGCCCCCCCCACAGCCTGGTTTCCTCCGACGCCATGATCACGATCTCCAGATCTTAATGTTTCATTGATTCGACTAGAAGGCGCAACAAAACCTAGAGCCGTACCACCGCCGTTACAAGCGCAATCTTCGCAGCCGCGCCCAACACAATCCGCCCCGCGCCCTGCGGCCGCCCTCCCGGGCGCCGGGCATAATCGTCAGGCGCCCGATCGCAGACGGCGGATGAGCTCAACGCACTTCAGCGGCACGCTGCGGCGCCGGTAGCGACCTGCGACCGTGTCTTCAAGGCGCGCCCAGTTCTCTTCGGTTGGAAGGAAGTCGTATTCCCACGCTCGGGTATCCGACCGATGGGCCTGCCACCGAATGGCATCCTTGCCGACAAAGGTGACGCGGATCTCCCGCTTCACCCCATCTTCGAGTCTATCGGTCCAAGCGACGGGCCGCGACATGGATAACTCCCGTCTCCTAGAAGCCGATCTGGCACTCGGGCAACAGGGCGATCAGCCGGCTCTTGTTCTCGGCGGACAACTGGTTTCGCTCCAGGCGCAGTATGCGCAGGTTTTTCAGCTTCCCGATCGTCTCCGGCAGAGCCGTGAGCCCGTTGTCTTCAAGATCGAGCTGCTCCAGTCCCGCCAAGTCACCGATCCACTCCGGCACCTGGCCCAGCCCGTTTCCCGTAAGGCTCAGGGCCGTAAGCTTCGTCAGCGCCGCCAGCTCGGGCGGCAGATTCCTGAGCTTGTTCTTTTGAAGGTACAGGCGCTCCAGGCCCGCCAGGCTCCCGATCTGGGATGGCAGCGAGACCAGTTCATTGCCATTCAGCCTGAGCCACTTGAGCCCCTTCAGCCTGCCGATCTCCGGGGAGAGCGCCGTCAGCCGGTTGCGATCGAGGTTGAGGTAGCGCAACGCGCCCAGGTTTCCCATCTCCGGCGGAAGCGATGTCAGAAGGTTGTCGTTGAGATAGAGCGCGTCGAGCTTCCCGAGTTCGCCGATCCGGGAAGGCAATTCCACAAGTTCCATCTGCCCGAGGTCCAGGACCTCCAGGCTGGCCATCCCGCCGATGCCCGCAGGCAGCACGCGCAGGACATTCCGCCGCAGGCTCAACTTTGCCAGGCTTGGCATCTTGAACACTTGCTCGGGGAACGCCGTCAGCCCCGCATTAAAGAGGCTCAGAGACCTGCACTCGCCAGCGTGCGCCGCCGCCTCGTCGAGGTTCTTGTACTGCCATTGCGGCTCTGGCTTCTCCCACGGCACACAGCCGCAGAGAACGAGCAAACCCGCTCCGATGCACCGATGCAATCTCATGGTTTCCTTCCCGCTCCCGAGAACTCTGTCGGGGCACCCTTCACCCTCTTCTTTGTGCAATGGGGGCGCATTATATGCTTGCTGCGAGAACGGATCAACCCCTACTATTCGCCACATGAAAAAACAAATATTTATCTGCGCGACAATTCTTGCCTTCACGCTGCTGGCGGCCGTCAGCACCTTTGCGGCGGCGCGCGCCCCCTCCAACTCAGGGCGCGACTACGTGAACGGGGCTCGCTCCCTTGCCAATTGGAGCATCGGCATCTACGCCGAAAAAGCCGAGAAGGACCTGGTGTTCAAGGACGCTGATGCACCGAGCACCCGCACCGTGAAGTCATCCAAAGTCATGGCCTATGTCGGCTACGACGCTCTGCCGTGGCTGACGCCCTATCTGGCGCTCGGGACGGGCAACACCGAGGTCCAATATGAAGACTCTGAAGACAAGCACCTCGACGCGGCGCTCGGCCTGCAGCTCAACCTGCTGGACCATGAAATTGCCGATCCGTTCCTGCTCGAGGATCACTTTCGGCTGAACGGCTCGGTCGAGTATACGCGGACGTCCCTGTCCGTGGGCGACGAGAACGTGGATCTTGGCCAATGGGATGCGTACCTCACGGCAGCCATCGTCAACGATATCGTCGGCTCCTCGGAGTTCAGCCCGGAAAGCATTGCCGTGTTCTTCGGCCCTGCCTAT
Source organism: uncultured Victivallales bacterium (assembly GCA_964424705.1). GTDB lineage: Bacteria > Verrucomicrobiota > Kiritimatiellia > UBA8416 > CAYRKB01 > CAYRKB01. Next base: position 1,408 of record CAYRKB010000124.1, on the reverse strand, counting down.
TCAACCTGGGTTGGTTCAGGCATCGAGGGATCCAGGAAATCCAGCGACGACTTCGGTTTCACAGTCGGCATGGAGCTGTTCTACTCGCCGAGTATATCCATGAACCTGCGCGCCAACCTTATGGAACACCGCGGAATCAGTGCAGGCTTGAACGTACACTTCTGATCACGCGCGCAGCGTTCTTGAAGTGCACGGCCGAACTGCGCAAGGAGCGAGCCATGCATAGATATGCCTTTCTCTTGCTTGTCACGGCAACAGCCCTCCTGCACTCGTTTGACCTTTGCGCCGATGAACTCGTGCTAAAAGGCGGCACGCGCATCGCGGGCACATTTGACGGCTTCAAAAACGACCGCATTTCATTCGCTACGCTGGAAGGTCAGAAGACGCAGCGGCCCCTGATGCAGGTTGACTCGCTCACCGTGGATCCGGCGGCCAAGGTCTCCGTCAAACCCCGAACTGGCAAGAAGATGGCGGACGTTAAGATCGCTGCGTACACCAACCGGACGTTCTTTATCGAGCAGAACGGACGCACGGTGAAGCTTCCGTCCACAACCATCAGCATGATCGAGATGGAGCTTGATTTCTCCCGCGCCATGGCTTTGCAGGCCGAGAAAGAGACTCCGCCTGCGCCGGATGAAGACGTGTCTATCGAATCGCTGGTGAAAACCGGCGCCGTGACCATCATTCACTTTCACATGCCGAACGTGATAGCCAGCGTACGGCAGGGCAGCTACGCCCAGGGGCTCGCCGACCAGAGCCATGGCAGAATCAAGCTGGCCGTCATTACTCTGGACGGCTTCGACTCCCCTGCCGCGACCAAGTACCAGATCACGTCGGTTCCCCAGTTCTGGTTCTGCAACATCAGGGGAAAGATTGTCCGCAAACTGGAGGGGCAGTTTGAGGAGAGCGAAATCGACAAGGGGATTCGGGATGCGAAGCGATAGCCGTCCGGACGTTTCCCTTGCGGGGAGGATCTTCTCTGTACGCCAATACGCAAGAACCAGCAGCCTGGGCGCCGCGCTGGTCCTCGCGCTCTGCGGGGGCCTCTGCGCCGCCCGGGGGGAGAACGCTCCGGCGCCGCAGCAGGTCCGCGCGGGGCCCTATTTCCTCGGGTACGAAACCGAGCCTGCCATGGATTACGGCGGGCGAACGCTGTCGTCTCTCGACCTCGCGATCTCGGACCTGGGAAGCCGCCTGGTGCGCAGGAAGCCCGCCCTCGCCGCTGCCTATGAATGGCCGTTTGCGTATCTCTTGTCGACTGCACAGCACGAAGTCTTCGGGCATGGCGGGCGCGGCAGGGAATTCGGCCTGAACCCGAGCTTCGGCGTCGGGTCCGACCTCGGCGCATATACCTCGATTGAAAAGGATCCCGAATCCAATGAGCAGCTGATCCTGTTGTCGGGGGCAG
>CAYRKB010000123.1:6794-12564 GCA_964424705.1 uncultured Victivallales bacterium | reverse complement strand
GCGGAGATAAAGAAACGCGCCTGAACAGACAACTCCCCGGAACTCACATGCGCCCGCGCGGGAGGCGCTGTTGGATGGCGGGACGCTGTTCTTCTCAAGGTTCAGAAAGACGCTGGATTAAGATCCGGATTGAGATTAGGCTTTGTGGCATCGGAGATTGTGCCCTGTAGCTCTAGGCTCTGAAGGAAAGGAATTGCGCAATGTCAGATCTTCTATTCTCGGCGTGGACACTTGGGAAGACGGAACTGAAGAACCGGGTCGTGATGGCTCCCATGACGCGGAGCCGATGCCCGGGCAATACGCCCGGTGACATGGTCGCCACGTACTATGTGCAGCGCGCGGGGGCGGGCCTGATCATCACCGAGGGAACCGCTCCGTCGCCTAATGGGCTTGGCTACGCACGGATCCCGGGGCTGTTCTCGCCCCGTCAGGTCCAGGACTGGCGCAAGGCGACGGATGCGGTCCATCGGGCAGGCGGCCGGATCTTTGTGCAGCTCATGCATACGGGAAGGGTTTCGCACCCGCTCAACATGCCTGCGGGTAGCCGCATCCTGGCGCCCTCTCCGCGCGGTCTTTCCGGCAAGATGTGGACCGATGCGCAAGGTGAGCAACCTTATCCCGTGCCCGGGGAGATGACCGAAACTGATATTCAAGCGACGATCGCCGAGTACGTGCAATCCGCGGCGCTTGCCATCGAGGCCGGTTTCGACGGGGTGGAACTCCACGGGGCCAACGGCTACCTGATCGACCAGTTTCTGAACACGGCCTCTAACCAGCGGACGGATCGCTGGGGCGGAAGCATCGAGAACCGCATCCGCTTCGCGGTAGAGATCGCCCGGCAGGCCGCAGCCCGGATCGGCCGGGATCGCCTCGGGATCCGGCTCTCGCCCTACGGCGTATTCAACGGGATGGCGGCCGATCCCTCCATGGAGGACACTTTCGCACAACTGGCGTCCGAGCTCGACCGGATCGGCCTCGTCTACGTTCACCTGGTGGATCACAGCTCGATGGGCGCGCCAGAGGTGAAGCCCAGCACCAAGCGCAGGATCCGCACGGAATTTCGCGGCACACTGATCCTGTCCGGCGGATATGACCGGGCCCGGGCCGGGGCGGACCTGGCCGCGAAGAATGGCGACCTGATCGCCTTCGGCCGGCCGTTCATCTCGAATCCGGACCTCGTGGCAAAGCTGGAGCGCGGCTCGGACCTGATGCCGCCGGACCAGAACACCTTCTACAGCCCAGACGCCAAGGGCTACATCGACTACCCGGCTGCAGTGTAGCGCCCCCGTCGGGCGCAGGCAGAATAGAGCCCATTTTTGGGAGGTGGCCGCAGTGAGTCCAACCGGGAACGCGATGCGCGCAGGTCTGCTGCTGTGGCTGGCTTCCAGCCACGCGGGCCCGTCGTTCGCGGCGGGCAGGCCGCCAATGCCCGCCGTGACAAAGCCGGTGATGTTCAATACCGAGGAAGCGGACCGCATCCTGGCGGCGCTGCAGGTCTATCCGCCGGACAACCCGTGGAATGCGGACATCTCGAAGAGCCCGGTGCTCAAGAACTCGAAGGCGATGATTGCCTCCATCGGGCCGGATAAGCACCTTGCCTACAATTCCGACATGTCCTTCATCCTCGTGCCGGCGAACCAGAAAAGGGTTCAGGTCCCGATCCTTTCGTATCCCGCAGAGTCGGACCCCGGTCCATTTCCCGTTCCCGACAACACCCCGGTCGAGGGCTGGCCGCTCGACGGGCGGACGCTGGCCGCGGCGCAGGAGGGCCGGGAGAATGCGGACCGGCACGTCATCATCGTGGACCCGGTAAGCCGCCGCCTGTACGAACTGTATCAGGGCCGGAAGACCGGGGCCTCGTGGGAGTGCGCCTGCGCGGCCGTCTTCGACCTGACCTCGAACAAGCTGCGTCCCGACGGCTGGACGTCGGCGGACGCGGCCGGGCTCCCGATCTTCCCGGCGATCATCCGGTTCGACGAACTCGAGCGCGGCATCGTGGGGCACGCGATGCGCTTTACCGTTCGGGCCACGCGCCGGGCCTACGTCCAGCCCGCCACGCACTTTGCAAGCAGCAAGACCGATCCGGACCTGCCGCGGATGGGAGAACGCTTTCGCCTGCGGGCGGACTACGATATTTCCGGCTTCTCCCCCCATGCGCAGGCGATCCTCAAGGGTCTCAAGAAACACGGGATGTTCGTGGCCGACAATGGCGGCGACTGGCGACTGTCCGTGGCGCCGGACGAGCGCATCAAGGGCCTGGACGACCTGCGGAGAGTGAAGGGATCGGACTTCGAGGCGATTGAGGGGCCGGGGGCTCGGGCAGCAGGGGGGCGACCGTGAAGACCGGCGCACATCATGCGGCCCGCTTTGCTGCGGTGATCTTCGACATGGATGGCACGCTGACGCGGCCGGCCATCGATTTTGACGGCATGCGGCGCGAGCTGGGCATCCCACGGGGCGATATCGTCGCGGAGATTCTCACGCGGAGCCCAGTCGGGCAGCAACAGGCATGGGCCATCATCGAAGCGCATGAGGAGAAGGCGCGGCGGGACCAGGAGCTGCAGCCCGGCTGCCTCCGCATGCTCGCTCGCTGTCGCACGGCGGGGCTGCGCACGGGGCTTGTCACCCGCAACTCCTCCCGCAGCGTGGCGCACTTCTGCGCGACCCATGGCGTGGCCTTTGACGGGGTGGTCTCACGCGAGTTTCCCCACGTCAAGCCGCATCCCGCGCCGGTCCTTCACCTTCTGAAACAGTGGGACGTTGCCGCGCCGGCTGCGCTCATGGTGGGAGACTACATCCACGATATCGAAAGCGGGCGCGCCGCGGGGACCCGCACCTGCTTCTTCCAGAATCCCGGCCTGACGTTTCACGGCGAACGCGCCGACTACGTGGCGCATTCGATGCCGGAGCTTGAGGCGGTGATCTTCGGATGCGCGGGCTGAGCAATCGGAGCGGGACGACCCGGCGCGGGGATGCGCCGCAAGAACGGAAAATAGAACTTGCCCGCGTCGGGAACGCAAGTAGACTTGCGCCCAGATCGGGTCGGAAGGTAGCCGGGCAACAAAGAGAACGGAGTGAGGCATGAGCATCGCGAAGGAATTTAAGGCGTTCGCCATGCGGGGCAACGTGATGGATATGGCGGTCGGCGTCATCATTGGCGGAGCATTCGGCAAGATTGTGTCGTCCCTGGTGAATGATGTGCTGATGCCACCGATCGGGAAGCTGACGGGCGGCGTCGACTTCTCCGGCCTCTTCGTCCAGCTGGGCGGCCCGGGGAAATTCGCCACGCTGGCAAAGGCCAAGGAGGCCGGCGTCGCCACCATCAATTACGGCCTGTTCATCAACGCCGTGATTGATTTCATCATTGTCGCCTTCGTCATCTTCATGGTGATCAGGGGCATGAACTCGATGCATAAGAAGGAGGCGGCCCAGCCGGCGCCGCCCCCCGAGCCGCCCGCCGATGTGAAGCTGCTGACGGAGATCCGGGACCTGCTGAAGAGGAAGTAAGGCGATAAGCCCGGGCGCAGAAAGGAAGAAGAAGAGGATGAAAGCATTTCTTGTGGCCGCGATAGCAGCAGGCGTGGCGACGGCGACCATCGCGGCGGATGTGGCACCTGCGGCCGTTGCGGAGCCCTTGTGGAAGTCGACGATCGCGGCGGGCGCCAACGTTTCGCGTGGGAACAGCGAAGCCATGCTCTACAACGGCAGCGTTGTCTCTGCGTTCAAGGAAGGCCCTAATGAGGCGCGCGTCGGCATCGAGGCCAACTACGGCGAGGCCAGAACGACGCAGGGAGCGGGAACGAATGCAACGACCACGACCGCCGCTAACGTCAACAATGGGGTGGTATTTGCCGAGTACAGGTACCTGCTGACGGAGCGCAACTACGTGTATGGCAAGGCCGAGCTTCTGGAGGACGTTATCGCAAATGTCGACTACCGCGCGACAATCGGCCCCGGCGTCGGGCGGTATTTCCTGATGAGCCCCGACCAGAAGCTCAGCGCCGAACTCGGCGCCACGTATATCGCCGGGAAGCAGGCCGGAAAGGTTGACGATACGGTTGCCCTGCGCGTCTCCGAGCGGTATGAGCTCAAGCTCAGCGCCACCGCCTCGCTGTGGGAGTCGGTGGAGTATCTCCCTTCGGTCGATGACTTCAGCCGGTACCTGCTCAATGCGGAGGCCGGCCTCGAGGCCGCCGTCAATACGAAGCTCAGCTTGCGCATAGTGGTCCAGGACAAGTTCAATAGCTCGCCCGCGCCCGGCAAGGACGATAACGACGTCGTCCTGATCGCAGGGCTATCCTACAAGCTGTAGCTGCGGGATGTTCGCACTGCGCCGCGCCGGCCCGCGTAAAGCGGGCTCTACGGTGCGGGCGCGCGTGAAAAAGCGCGTTTTACTCGGGCTATCGCTTGCCGTTTTTCCCATTTTATGTCACGGTTGAAAAGCCGTGGCGATTGGCGTCGCGGGTGCGGTCGCATGACACGTTCATCAAGCGGAAGGCGTGAACTTATGGTCTCACTAAAGACGTTGCAGCACTTGGCGGGCGAACACGGGACGCCGTTGTTTGTGGTAGACCATGATGAGCTGCGCCGGAACTATGCCGCGTTCAAGAAACACCTGCCGCGGGTCCAGGCGTACTACGCCGTGAAGGCGAATCCCGATCCCGCCATCGTGGAAACGCTGTTCGACGCCGGGGCGAGCTTTGACGTGGCGTCGATGCCCGAATTCATGATTGTCTACGAACACATCCGCACGATGCCGGTCCGGCAGCGGCAGGACTGGATCTGGGACCGGATCATCTACGCCAACCCGATCAAGGCCGATGCGACGCTGCGTGAGCTGGACCAATACAAGGCGCTTGTGACATACGACAACTCCGAGGAAATCAAAAAGATCAAGAAAGACGCCCCTCACTCCGGGCTTGTGCTGCGCCTCAAAGTGCCCAACACCGGCGCCATGGTAGAGCTATCCTCCAAATGCGGCGCCGCGCCGGGCGAGGCCGTGGACCTGATCCTCGAAGCCGACCGGGCCGGCCTCGTGGTGGAAGGGCTCAGCTTCCACGTCGGCAGCCAGACGACCAACTTCGAGAATTTCGTGCAAGCCATCAACCTCGCGGCGGACGTGTTCAAGGAAGCGAAGAACCGCGGCTACACGAAGATGAACCTGCTGGATATCGGCGGCGGGTTCCCGGCGCCCTACGATGCCTCGGTGAAGCCGTTCGGCGAGCTGGCCCGCAAGATCAATATCGAGCTCGACCGCCTGTTTCCAAAAGACGTCCAGATCCTCGCCGAGCCTGGGCGTTTTATGGTGGCCACGGCCGGGATTGCCGTTTCGAAGATCATCGGCAAGTCCGTCCGCGACGGCAAGCTGTGCTATTACATTGACGACGGCGTATACCACACCTTTTCGGGGATCATTTTCGACCACTGCCACTACCACGTCGAGGCGTTCAAGAAGGGGCCCCGGCAGATTTGCACAGTTTTCGGGCCGACCTGCGATGCGCTGGATGTGATCTCAATGGCCGAGGATCTGCCGACGAACCTGGAGCTCGGCGACCTGCTGTTGAGCAGAAACATCGGGGCCTACAGCGTGGCCTCCTCGACCCGGTTCAACGGATTCCCGCCGGCAAAGATCGTCCACGTCCACCGGTAGATGTCCTGCTCCGTCTCAGATCCGCGCTGATCCGCGGATTCCTGCTTCCTTGCGATTGGCACGCCAAGGAAAACCAGCCACGGATTGTCGCGGATAAGCGCGGATCAGAATCCGTGTGTC
>CAYRKB010000123.1:0-6694 GCA_964424705.1 uncultured Victivallales bacterium | reverse complement strand
AAAACCAGCCACGGATTGTCGCGGATAAGCGCGGATCAGAATCCGTGTGTCCCCCGCGTAGATCCGTGGCTTCTTGCTCCCCTGCGATCGGCACGCCAAAGAAGATCGGCCACGGATTGTCACGGATAAGCGCGGATCAGAATCCGTGTGTCCCCCGCGTAGATCCGTGGCTTCCCGGCCCGACTGTCGTCTACTTCTTCCGCTTCTTGCCGGCCTTCTTGGCGGGCACGCGGGCGGCCTTTGTCCGCTTGGCCGGCTTCGCGGCCTTCGCCTTGGCCGGGCGGGCAGGCGCCTGGGGCTGCAGCGCGATCATCGGGTTAGCCGCAGAAACCGTGACCGTCGCAGTGGACTCGGCCAGCTCGGTCTGCAGGTCGCGCACCGTGCCGTCGAACGAGCCCTTGCTGCCGGGCTTGATCTCCTTGACCTGGGTCGGCAGGCCGATCTTGTCCAGGATCGCGATGAACGGCTCGGGGTCGAGCTCCTCCACATTCACCATCCTCTTCGCGTCCCAGGGCCCCTGGGCGACGAGCATGGCCGCCGCGACGGGCGGGACGCCGGCCGTATAGCTGATGCCCTGGGATTCGATTTCCTCGTAGCAGGCGTGGTGGTCCGAGACCTGGTAGATCAGGACTTCCCGTTTTTTGCCGTTCTTCCAGCCCTTGCAGACATTCCCGATGCAGGTCTTTCCGGTGTAGCCGGGCGCGAGGGTCATCGGGTCGGGCAGCAGCGCCTTGACGACCTTGAGCGGAACCACCTCCTGCCCCGTCGTGAGGGTCACCGGCAGGTGCGAGAGGAACCCCAGGGTGCGGAGCACGGTGAAGACGTTGATGTAGTGATTGCCGAAGCCCATCCAGAAGCGGATGCTGTTCGCGTCGATGTTCTTCGAGAGCGAATGCAGCTCGTCGTGTCCGTTCAGGTAGACGGGCTGCGGGCCAACCACCGGCAGGTCATAGATGCGTTTGACGGAGTGCGTCGGATACTCCTTCCACTGGCGGTCGATCCAGGTCCAGACCTTGATGAACTCCCGGAAGTTGATCTCGGGATCGAAGTTCGTCGCGAAGTACTTCCCGTGGCGCCCGGCGTTGACGTCGATGATGTCGATCGTATCGACCTTGTCGAAATAGCGTTTCACCGCCAGGGCGCAGTAGGCGTTGACCACGCCCGGATCAAAGCCTGCGCCAAGGATGGCGGTCAGGCCCTTTTCCTTGCAGCGGCCCATGCGCTTCCACTCGTAGTTGGCATACCAGGGCGGCGTTTCGCAAACCTTGTCCGGATCCTCATGGATGGCGGTGTCGATGTAGGCCACGCCGGTTTCCAGGCAGGCCTCGAGGACGGACATGTTGACGAACGCGTTGCCCAGGTTGATTACAATCTGCGACCCGGTATCCCTGATCAGCTGCGCTGTGGCGGGGATGTCGAGCGCGTCGATCGCGCGGGAGTAGAGCCGCTTCGAGGTGTCCTTGAGGTGCTTCTTGCGATGGACGCTCGCGATGATCGCGTCGCACTTGGCCTGCGTGCGCGAGGCGATGCAGATGTCCCCGAGCACATCGTTGTTCATGGCCGCCTTGTGCGCCGTGACATGTGCAACGCCGCCCGCCCCGATAATCAATACGTTCTTCTTCATGCAGCTTCCCCCTTATGAAAGACTCGCCACGTAGTCCTTGTACCCGAAAGTCCTTACCGTTTCCAGTGTCCCGTCCAGCCTGCGCACGCAGATCGCCGGCATGGGCAGCCCGTTGAACCAGTTCTTCTTCACCATCGTGTAGCCCGCTGCGTCGGCGAAGCGGATCACGCGGCCGGGCTTCAGCCGCGAAGCAAGGCTGTATTCCCCGAACACGTCGCCTGCCAGGCAGGTCCGCCCGGCGAGGGTCACCGGGTGCCGGCCGGGGCCGGGCGCGGCAACCTTCGGGCTGGTGCGGTAGAGCAGGTGGTCCAGCATGTGGGCTTCCGTCGAGGCATCGACTATCGCGATCTCCGCCTCGTTGTGCACCACGTCCAGCACGGTGGTCACTAGCTCCGCACTGCCCGTGATCGCAGCTTCGCCGGGCTCCAGATAGACCTGGACCCCGAACCGGCGGCCGAACTCCTTTAGCCTGGCGCAAAAAGCGGCGAGCGGGTAGCCGGGCTTCGTGAAATGAAGTCCGCCGCCGAGGCTGACCCATTCGAGGCGGCTGAGCAGGTCGCCATAGTCCCCTGCGATGCGGTCCAGGTTCGTCGAGAGATTTTCAAAATCGTCGTTCTCACAATTGAAGTGGAACATCGCTCCGCTAAAGAGCCCGGCGGCCTGGCGGAGCGCCGCGCCGTCGCGAACGCCGAGGCGCGAATGCTTTCGGGCCGGATCCGCCAGGTCGAAGTGGGAATGGCTGAACCCGGGATTCACGCGCACGCCCACCTTTAGGCCGCGAACGTCGCCCGCAAAGGCCCTGAGCTGCGACAGCGAGTTAAAGATCACCTTGTCGGCGTAGCGCCGCGCTTCGCGGGCCTCCTGCCGGGTGAACCCCACGCTGTACGCGTGCACTTCCCCGCCAAACTTCTCGCGCCCCAGCCGCGCCTCGTACAGGCCGCTGCTAGTCGTCCCGTCCATGTACTGCTTCATGAGCCCGAATACGGACCAGGTCGAAAAGCACTTCAGCGCGAGCAGGGACTTTGCGCCGGACGCCTCACGCACGCGGCGGATGATCTTCATGTTCCGCAACAGCTTCCTCTCGTCGATGAGGTAGTACGGCGTCGTCACGGTGCTCTTCTGGCTGCGGCTCTCTGCGGGCAATGACATAGCTGCGCAGAATATTATGTCTGCGGCGCTTTGCCAATCATTAGGCGCGGCCCGGGAGAATTTCTTGCTTCCAAGCCTCCCCTTCTGCGGTATATATGTGGGCCGACGGAGGAGACAAGCACGATGAAAAAGACCCGGGGCCTCAAAAGCGCTCAGGATTTGCCCGATTGGCTGCGCGACCGAAAATGCCCGCACCGCGCCAAGTACCTCTCCGGGGAACGGATTCTCCCCAAAGGTCTCACGGGGCGCGAGTCGGTCGAGCAGCTGGTCGAGAACGTCTTTCTCGCCTACAATTCGGCCAGGCTGAAGGAAGGGTGCAGGCTCTTTGCCGAGAAGATGCTGCAGAAGGACGTTACCGTGGGCATGAGTCTGGCGGGCGCGTTGACCCCGGCGGGGCTGGGCTGCTCCGTGCTTGTCCCGCTGATCAAGGCCGGGTTCGTCGACTGGATTGTCGCGACCGGCGCGAACGTGTACCACGATCTCCACTTCGCCTTCGACTTCCCGGTGCGCGCGGGCACCCACGTCGTGGACGACGGCGAGTTGCGCAAGAACGATATCGTCCGGATCTACGACGTGTTTCTCGGCTACACCGACTGCCTGATGGCCACCGATGAGATTCTGCGGTCGATCCTGATCCAGCCTGAATTCCAGAAAGAGATGGGCACCGCCGAGATGCATCACCACATCGGGCGCTATGCCGCGGAATGGGAGAAGAAGGCCGGGCTCAAGGATGTCTCTTTCGTGGCAGCCGCGTATCGCGCCGGGGTGCCGGTGTATACCAGCTCCCCGGGCGATTCAACCATCGGGATGAACATTGCCGGGCTGGAGCTTGAAGGCTGCCGGCTGCGCGTGAACCCGAGCATTGACGTCAACGAGACCACGGCCTTCGTTCTGCACGCCAAGCGCTCCGGCGGAAAATCCGCCGCTTTTCTGGTCGGCGGCGGCAGCCCGAAGAATTTCGCGCTCCAGACGGAGCCCCAGATCCAGGAGGTGCTGCGCATCAAGGAGGCGGGGCACGATTACTTCTTTCAGATGACCGACGCCCGGCCGGACACGGGCGGGCTGTCCGGCGCCACCCCGAGCGAAGCCGTATCGTGGGGCAAGGTGGACCCGACCCGGCTGCCCGACGCCATCGTCTGCTATCTCGACTCGACGGTGGCGCTGCCCATCGTGGCCCATTATGCGCTGAACAAGGTGGGCCGGCGCCCGCTTCGCAGGCTCTACGCCCGGCGACAGGAAATGTTGTCCGCGCTGGTCAAGGAATACCTCGCCCACAACCCGACGCGGCGCAAGGACATCGCCGACCGCGTGCTTCACGCAAAGCCTGCAAAGCGGCACGCGGGAACGAAGGGGTGAAGCCGCAGCTAAAGCGGCTTCCCTGATGACGCACGGAGAACGCACAGGAGGCTCTGCGGCCCCGGCGTCTCTGTGGCGCCGCGCCTTCGCGGGGAACCAGACATATCAGTCACCTGCAGGCGCAGGCGCGTTCCGGTGTAGCATTGCTTTATCTGCCCTCAATTGGTATCGTTTCATCCTGGGTTGCGCTTCTCCGTGACGCTGAACAGGGCGGCTTGAGGCCTTGAGCTGATGGTCGTGCAGGCAGGCACAGTGATGAACACGAGCTGGATTTTGAAGATGGCAGGGCTGGCGATTCTGGCGGCGGCATGCCTGGCTCCCTGCGCCGGGGCGTCCGAAACCATTCTGTTCCCCTCGGGCACCGCATGGCGCTACCTCGATGACGGCAGCGACCAGGGCGTCGCGTGGCGCACGAACACATTCGACGACACGGCGTGGTTGAGCGGACCGGCACCTCTCGGCTATGGCCACCCCCCGCTCGAAAAGACGGTGATCTCATACGGCAGCAACTTGAATAGTAAGTTTGTTACGTCCTACTTTCGAAAGACGTTTGCTGTCACAAACGCCGCATCGTATTCAACCCTCCGACTGCGCCTGCTTCGAGACGATGGAGCCGTGCTATACATGAACGGCAACGAAATCATGCGCACCAATATGCCCGTCGGCGCGATCACGTATACGAGTCTGGCGTCTATAAGGGTCGGCGACCCGGACGAGATCAGCATCTTTGAGAGCTTCCTTCCCGCCGCGTCGCTGGTGGAGGGAACCAATCTCATCACCGCGGAAGTGCACCAGTACGGGGGAACCAGTTCGGACGTGGAGTTCGGCTTGGAGCTGTCGGCCTCGACAGCGGTGCCGCCACTGCGCGGGCCCTACCTGCAAAGCAGCAGCAGCAGTAGCATCGTGATCCGCTGGCGCACCGGTGTGGCCACCGATTCGCGCGTGGACTATGGCACGAACTGCGCTGCGCTGAATTACACGTCCACGCTTTCCGCGGCCGCCATGGACCATATCGTCGCGCTCACTAATTTGTCGGCGGACACGAAATACTATTACGCCGTCGGATCGACCGGCTCCTTAATTGCGGGCGGGGAGGAGGATTACTATTTCCGCACGCATCCGCTGCCCGGCACGGAGAAGCCGCTCCGCATCTGGGTCATCGGCGACGCCGGCACCAAGGGCATGTACCAGGCGGCCGTGCGCGATGCGTTCTATGATTTCAATGGAACGAACACGCTGGACGCCTGGCTGCAGCTAGGCGACAACGCCTATGAGACGGGGACGGACGGTGAGTATCAGAGGGCCGTGTTCGAAATGTACCCCACGCTGCTGCGGCACAGCGTCACCTGGCCCACTCTCGGCAATCACGAGACCGCGCAAAGCGCGAACTACGTGGACGCCTATCCTTACTTCGACATCTTCACGCTCCCCACAAATGGGGTGGCGGGCGGCGTGCCTAGCGGCACGGAGCACTACTATTCGTTCGACCTTGGAATGGTGCATTTTATCTGCCTCGACTCCATGACGGCCAGCCGCGCCACGGACGGCGCGATGGCGACGTGGCTGCGCAGCGATCTTGATGTGACGACAAACCGGTGGTTGATCGCCTTTTGGCACCATCCGCCCTATACGAAAGGGTCGCACGATTCCGATGCGGAGCCGCAGCTGGGAGAGATGAGGGCGAACATCCTGCCGATCCTGGAGGACGGTGGCGTGGACCTCGTCTTCTGCGGCCACAGCCACAGTTACGAACGCTCCAAGCTGATCAATGGCCACTACGGCCTGTCTTCCACGTTCAGCGCGACCAGCCACGTGATGCAGGGCGGCAGTGGGCGCGAAACAAACGGCGTGGGCGCGTACCACAAGCCCGATGGACTCGGCGAACGCCCCATCGGCAACCGCGGGACGGTCTATACGGTGGCAGGCAGTTCGGGGCAGGCTGTCGGCAGCGGCGCCCTGAATCATCCCGCCATGTACTATTCCGAACTCGCGCTTGGTTCCGTCATGCTGGATTTTGATTCCAACCGAGTCGACGTGCTCTTTCTGCGCAATACCGGCGCGACGAACGATTCGTTCACCGTTATCAAGGACGGGACCTATCCGCCGCGCTTTAAGGGTTTTGCGGCGCGCACGAACGGCGACATTGAACTGACGGTTCTTTGTCGCGGCTACCGCACAAACATCGTGGAAGCCAGCACCAACCTGCTCGATTCCGGCGGCTGGAATCCGATCAGCACCAATCTCACAGCGGATGACTCCTTTGTCTTCACCGATCCGGGCGCGCTGTTCCGGCGCACCCAGTTCTATCGCATCCGTCGGCCATGAAGCCGATTCATCCTAAAAGAGGCATTTGGACAGGATGTACAGGACTTGGATCATGGATATCAAAAGGTTGCGGCAGGCGACGCCTTCACCAATTGGAGAAGGCATCGTTCGCCGCAAATCGATCATCTCTATTCTGTTATCCTGTCACAATGTCCCTGAACTCACGTTGTCAGATTCATAGCTACTGTAGTGTCTCAATAGCGCCTTTACAATGAGCGACCTTGTTCAGGATGTCTTCTA
>CAYRKB010000122.1:0-12628 GCA_964424705.1 uncultured Victivallales bacterium | reverse complement strand
CACGGTCTACGGCATCGTCAAGCAGAACAGCGGCTTCATCTACGTGACCAGCGAACCGGGCCGGGGCGCCACGTTCAGGATCTACCTACCCCGCTTCCAAGGAAAGGTAGCCGAGACAGTCCAGGACTCATCCCCGATTCCCTGCGGCCGGGGCGAGACAATCCTGCTTGTCGAGGACGAGCCCTCGCTGCGCCTGACGTGCTCCCTGTTCCTTCGCAAGCAGGGGTACAACGTCCTGACGGCAGATTCCCCGGCCGAGGCCCTCGAGCTGGCCGGGGAGAATCCGGACGGCATTCAGCTCCTGCTCACCGACGTGATCATGCCCGAGATGAACGGGCGACACCTGGCCGACCAGCTTCTCGCAACAGCCCCCGGGCTCAAGATCCTGTTCATGTCCGCCTACACGGCCGACGTGGTGATCGGCCGCGGCAACGTGAAAGGCGCCATGCACTTCATCCAGAAGCCCTTCCGGCGCGATGACCTGGCCGTCAGAGTGCGCGGGATCCTGGACGCCTGAGCGCCGGCCGCCTGAGCATCCTACTCCATGACGGCCCACACCACCACGCGGTCGAGGCTTGCGGAAACCTTCTCGCCGGTCTGCTCATGCCACTCGCCAAGATTGGAGAGCGAGACCTTGCGCGAGGCCCCGTAGCCGCCCCATTCACCGTGCGCGTTCAGCGTCAGGCGGCGCGGCGTGATGCCGCATTCGGAGGTCAGCACCGTCATGGCCCTGCGTGCGCGCTCGGCCGAGAGCTGCCAGCTGTCGGCAAACGGCGCGTTGGTCCCGAGCGGGCTGGAGTACCCCGACACGTTCAGGCTGTAGCTCCCCTTCTTCAGGCTTTGCGCAAGCGTCTTCAGCTTCCCGCGCACATCGTCCGACACCTCGGCGCTGCCGGGTTCAAAGAAGAGCCGGTCCGACATCACGACGCGAAAGCGGTTGCCGGTGTTCGCAGGGATGTCCACAACCGGCTCGATAGTGCGGTCCAGGCGCAGCGCGGCCAGCTGCTCGCGTATGATGGAGAGCAGGTAGCGCTCCTCCTCCGCCGTCGTCTTCAGCGGGCCCTCCACGCTGCCCTCTGTCTTGACCACGGACCGGACCTGCTCCATGGTGTTGATGATGCCGCGGCCCTGGCTGATGAGCGAATCGCCGCGGCTGCCATCCATGCCGCCGAATCCGCTGCGGATCGCAATGGCCACCGCGCTGAACTTCTTCATGTTCATGACGGACATGGAGTAAAGCATGATGAAGAAGGCCACCAGAAGAGTCATCATGTCCGCATAGGTCAGCAGCCAGCGCTCCGAGTTCTCGGGCCCCTCTTCGCCAGCCTGACGCTTGGACCGTGACTTCTTCTTCGCGCTCACTACGTCTTCGCCTCTGAGGAGGGCAGGCCCTTGGTCTCCGGGTACAGGTACGACAGCAGGCTTTGCTCAATCACGCGGGGGCTCATGCCGTTCACAATGCAGAGGACCCCTTCCAAGGCGATCCGCTTCTCGAGAATGTCGCTGGCCGCCACCGTCTTGAGCTTGTTGGCAAGGGGCAGGCAGATCATATTCGCCAGCGCGATGCCGTACATCGTGGCGATGAACGCCGAGGCGATGGCGGGGCCCATCGATTCGGCGTCCTCCAGCTCGGACAGCATCATGATCAGGCCCAGGACCGTCCCGATGATGCCGAGGGTCGGCGCGAACCCGCCCATCTGCTTCATGATCTCTTCGCCGCCCTTGTGCCAGTGATGCAGGTACTGCAGGTCGGTCTCCATGGTGTCCCGGAGGCGCTCATGGTCCACGCCGTCCACGGCCATCTGCAGGGCCTTCTTGAGAAATTCCTCGTCGAGCTTGTCGATCTCGGCCTCCAGGGCGAGAATGCCATCCCGGCGGCTCACCGCGGCAAAGCCCAGAATCTGCTGGACCAGCGACTCATAGTCGTAGGGCTTGCTCCGGAACGCCATCTTCATCTTGGCCGGCAGGCCCTTGATGTCTTCCATGGAGAACCCGACAAGCGTCGCGCCAATGGTGCCGCCGAACACGAGGATGGCGGGGGCGAGCGCGAAGAAGCTCCCGAAGTCCGCGCCATCCAGCAGCAGCGTGACAACAAGGCTGATCCATGCCAGCAACAGGCCGCCCACAGTGGTCTTGATCATGCCGCGTCCTTCCCTGCCCGATGCATTTGCGCATACCACGCGGCGATGTCGGCCACGATCTGCTCCGGCGTCTCAGCCACCACGTAGCTCGTGCTGTCGTGTATTCTGACAACCGTGTTGTTCTCGGCACATCCTTCCACCACCTCAATGTGGTCCGGATTGACGTAAACATACGTTCCATTGACGATCTGGAGCCTGATCATGCCTGCCTCCTCCTGTGGCCGCCGCCTGTTTCGTCGATAGAGAAGCACGCGGCATGCCCCGCCCAGGCGGAGCGTGCCTAGCGAGTCCTCGCCGTGCGGAATCCAAGGTGATCCGCCTGCAGCATCGGCGAGGCAAACCCCCGGTATCCGCAAAGAAGCAGGCTTTCGTCCCGGCTGCGCCAGGACCCGCCGCGAACCACGCGCTGGGAGGAGGGAGCGGCCCCGCGCGCCGTCGGCACGGAATCCGCGCACCACTCCGCGACATTGCCCGCCATGTCGAAGAGCCCGTAGCGGCTGGCCATGCTGAGGCCGGTCTTGGCGCCCGCGGTGACCTGCCGGCCGTCATAGTACCCGATCGGCGTGGTTCCGTTGTCAAAGGGGTCGCCGCTCGCCCAGTAGTTTGCCTTTTCCCCGCTGAGAAAGTCCGCACCCCACGGGTAGAGGCCGCCCGGGCGCCCGCCCCGGGCGCCCGCCTCCCACTCCAGGGAGGTGGGCAGCCGGTACCCGTTTGCGCCGGCGGCCACCGTCAGGGACGATTCCGACAGGATGCCCGCGCGGTACACGCGTCGCTGGGAAGCATCGGCGTAGTATACGGGCACCACCCCCTCGATCTCGGAGCGCGCGTTGCACCACTTGATACAGTCGTACCAGGATACGTTCACCACAGGGTGAATGGACAGGTCCAGGTCGTCGCGATTGGTTGCCACGGCGGACAGGTCGTCGTAGCCGCAGGCGCCCGCCCGCCGGACAACGCTGTTCCACAAGTGCCTCGTCACCTCAAACGCATCCAGGTAGAACCCCGCGAAGCCGCTGTTCGACGAGGCCAGGCCGGCGAGGCTGTTGAACGCCTCGGCCGGAATGGGCCGCATGCCGCGCGGAGGAGGCGCGGAGGTCATCCAGTACTGCATCGGCAGCTTCGCGGCCGACGCCCCCGCGGCGCCCGGCTGCGGCGGCGTCGCGGGCCACGTGTAGATCGCGCCGCGATACCACGGCGGAGTCAGCGGCGAAACGATCGCGAGGTGGTTTGTGCCTGCGGCCGGCGCGTTGGTTGCGGACGGCGGCGCTACCGGCGCGAGCCGGACCGGCTCCGTTTGAGCCGCCACATTGAGCGCCGCGACCAGCGCGGGGAAAAGCGCCCTGAGCCACCGGCAGCGCGTCCTCATATGGATGGTTCCGCCTCGATCCCCGCAAGGACCTTCTCCGCACATTCCGGGCACACCGAGTGCGAGAACCTGGCTTCGCTGCGGGCCTGCATGTATTCCTCCACCCGCTGCCAGCGGTTGCGGTCATCGCGGATCTTCTTGCAGTAGGCGCAGATCGGCAGGATGCCCTCCAGCCGCTTGATCTCGCAAAGCGCGCGACTCAGCTCCTCCACCCGGGCATCGAGCCGGGACTGGATGTCCAGCATGCGGCAGCCGACGCGGATGCGCGCGCGAAGCTCGTCGGCGTCATAGGGCTTGGTCAGGTAGTCGTCGGCCCCCGCGTCGAGGCCCTCCACGATGCGCGCCTTTTCCGCGCGCGCCGTCAGCATGAGGATGTGGGGCCGCGTCCGCCCCGGGGACCCGGCCGCGCGGATGCGCCGGCAGACCTCCACACCGTCCATCACCGGCATCATCCAGTCCAGCACCAGCATCTGCGGGGCATCGGGCCTCTGCATGGCCTCCCAGGCCTCGGCCCCGTCGCAGTACGCGACCACTTCGTGCCCGCACTTTGTGAGCATGGCCGACAGCATGTTGCGCGAGGTGCTGTCGTCATCGGCAACCAGAATAAGCATAGGTTCCCCGCTCAGGCCGCGTATTTGCCGACGGCGTCGACCATCTCCCCGAGGTCGAAGGGCTTATTGAAAAGCTTTACGACGTTCCCGAACCGCGCCATCTCCTCCTCTTCGAAATCGGAGAAGCCGGCCATCACGATCGTCGGGACCTCGATGCCGTCCGCCTGCATGAGCAACAGCAGCTCCACTCCGCTGATCTTCGGCATGTTCACATCCAGCAGCATGCAGGAGCAGTCGTGGGCCCGGATCAATCCATACGCCTCCACCCCGTTGGCGGCTACCATGACGTCGAACCCCCGCCTCACCAGGGCCTTGCGCAGCGAGCGCGTGATGTTGTTGTCGTCATCCACGATGAGTATCATAAGCGCTGATCCTTTCTTTCGAGCGGCCGCCGATCCCTCTACAACAGAAGAGGGTGTTAGCAGCGCCCGTGCCGCGGGGGCGCCGGGCAGGGCCATGTAACGCCTCGGCTCCAAGCAGGCTTATTGTCCGGGCGTAGCGGTTTGGTAGGGACGCACCTCCGGGGCGTCCGCGGACCGCTCGGAGAGCGGTCCCTACCTCTGAGCGTCACTCCGCACTGAGGAGGGGCCCCTCAGATCCGCTTTTCCCGCCGCGTGTATCCAAGGTCAGCAAACGCTCAACGTCAAAGGCAAGAGCTTCCGGAATTGAGCGTTCTTGTCTCGTCCGGCTTACGCGCTTCAGGCGGCGGAGTGGCAGGCGGCCGAACGCCGGGCCTGGAGCAGGGCGGCCGCCAGCTCCCCCACGCGGCAGACGTAGTCCTTCACCGAGAACTCGCGCTCCGCGCGCTGCCGCATGGCGCGCCCTGCCGTCCGCCGGGCGGCAGGGCCGCGGGCCCAGGTCTCCAGCCGCGCACGATAGGCCGCCGGGTCGTTTGCCTCAATGGCGTAGGGCGCACCGACAATGTCAGCACCCACGCTCTCGTGGTGCGTGTTGCCGGCGCGCATGGCCGCGATCGGCAGGCCGCAGGCCATGGCCTCGATCACGGACTGCGAGCCGCCGGCCGGGAACTCGTTGGCATAGACGTCGAGCATCTTCAGCAAGGTGCCGGCCCTGCACACGGGGTCGACCGGCCGCATGCGGTCGGCCACGCCGCGGCGCCGGAAAGGCTCCCAGGCCCGCTCGGGCAGCTGCCTGGCCCCGATGGGCACAAACCAGGCGTTGGGCACGGCCTGCAGAACGTCGCCGATGATAGTCAAGTATGCGGGCGAAAGCCGCGTGGCCAGGTGGTTGCTGAGCAGCCCGATCAGCACGGCGTCCTCCGGGAACCCCAGCATGGCGCGCGGCATGGGCAGCTGCGCGTCGAGAGCGTCCAGGTCCGTCCCGCGCCGCATGAGCATCTGCCGGCCCGCCCAGGCGGGCCACGTGACCGCCTCGCGCTCCATATTCACGGCGTTGTCGAACAGGGTCGCGTCAATCCCCCTCTGGTAGGCCGACAGCCCGATGTGGATCTGCAGCTTCACGGGGCATGGCGCAAGGCGGGCTGCAAACCAGTCCACGGCCATGGTCGGTCCCGCCTGGAGGATCAGGGCGTCCACGTCGTCGGCGGCGATCCGCCCCGCCACCTCGGCCGCGCGCACCCGGATCGTCGTGGAGGAGGAGGCGATGAAGACGGGGATGCCGCGCTCGCGCAGCTCGGCCAGGTACTTCGGCGCGCGCTGCACCGTGGGCGGCCCGCCGATCTTCAGGGGCAGGCGCTGCGCGGTGGACGAGGCGTTCTCGGTGATATACACGCGCAGATCAAAGCGCGACGGGTCCAGATAGCGGGCAAAGAACAGCACGCGGTTGGAGAAGGCGACCGTGTGATCGACAAGGGCGGGGACGATCATGCCGAGACGGATCCGCCCGTCGGGCCGCGGCGGAGCGGCCGCGGCGTCGGGCGGATGAAGCGTGGCGGCGACCGCTTCGTAGCGCACGCAGGCCGCGATGAGAGCCGCGGGATCGTGCAGCAGCCGGTCATAGCCGTTGCATACATCCACGGCCAGCCCGCTCGAAATGGCTTCCAGCCCGAGGTCAAAGAGCCCGCAGTCGACGGCGCGGAAGCCGTACTTCACGTATTCGACGGCGGCCTCTTCCGGATGGCCCATGCACAGGTGCAGCTGCACCTTGAGCAGTAAGAGCGTGACGGGCGGAAGCACGGAGAGCCCGGCCGCCTGATCGAGCTCCCGGAGCGCCAGGTCCGGCCGGCCTTCGCCGAAGCAGCGTGCGGCGGCGGGCGAAAGATTCTGCAGCACCTGCATATCCTGCGGCCGCAGCTCCATGGTCAGCGCCCCTCCGCTGCTTCGCCGGGCCCCGGCGGCGGGCACGGCCCGGCAGAAAGATCCACGAAGCGCTTGGTCGTCAGAAACGCGCCCAGCGGCACGGTGCGAAGCCTCTCCACGATGCGCCCGGCGGCATGGCCATCGCCGTACGGGTTGGCCATGCCGGCCAGCCCCGCCCGGAACGCGGGGTCCAGGGCCCGGCGCAGGCCCTCCCCGATCGCACCGCGCTCGTGCGCGACGTCGATGACGTTGCGCCCGCGCGTGCGCCCGCGCTGGCGGCTCCCCACGTTCACGACCGGCAGGCCGAAGGAGGCGGCCTCGATGATGCCGCTCGACGAATTCCCGAGCATGGCGGCGGCGCCGCTCATGAGGGAAAAGTAGCGGCGGGTGCCCAGGCTGCTGACGAGGCGCGCGTCGGCGCGCGCCCGCACGAACCGGTCGATCGCCGCGCGCACCGTGCCGGAGGCGGTATCGGTGTTCGGGGCGGTAAAGACGATCGGGCGCTGCGCGCCCTGCAGCGCGGCCAGCAGCTCGCCGATCTGCGCGCCGCTCTCCTCGAACGCCAGAGTCTCCGGGTGATACGTCACCAGCAGCGGCGCCGGCGCGAGCGGCAGGCCCAGCGACTCCAGCACGGCCGCAGGCGCGGGCCACTCGAGGCTCCGCAGATTGTCCAGGGCGGGCGCCCCGGCCACCGTGATGCGCCAGGCCTCCTCGCCGAGCTGCATGACGCGGCGGCCGTGCCCGGCCGTGCTCACGGCGTGCAGATGGCTCAGCTTGACGATGGCGTGCCGGAAGGCGTCGTCCATCGCGCCCTCGGAGATCTCCCCGCCGTGCAGGTGCATAACCGGGATGAGGAACGGAGCGGCGGCGGCGGCGGCGGCCAGGGTTTCAAAGCGGTCGCCGGTGAGCACGAGCAGGTCCGGGCGGCAGCGCGCGTAGGCGCGCGCGCAGCTCTCCGCCGCCCGCCCTATTGCGGCCGCAATCGCCTCCGGGGAATCGCCCTCGGGCAGCGTCCGGACCACTTCGGCGCACTCGAATCCATCCGCGCGAATCTCCTCGATCGTGGATCCGCACGCCGGCGCCAGGTGCGTGTCGCCCACCAGCAGCCGCAGCTCCAGGTCCGCCGCGGCGTCAATCGCCCGCAGAACCGGACGGCAGATGCCGTAGTCCGCACGCGTAGCTGTCAGCACCGCAATGGTGCGCATGCAAGCCTCTCTTTATCAAGCGGCGGACCCGCGCGCTTCCGCCACGCAGAAGCGTATGCCGTGCATCTCCAGGTACGGGCCCGGCGCGCCGGGGAACGTGGTCGCCCTGATCCGGCGGCGCATCTCCTCGCGCGGCATGTCGGGGCTGACGCGGCACAGCGCGTCCAGCTCCGCCCGCCGGTAAGGCAGCCGCGGCCATGTTTCGTCCGATCGGGGCAGACTGCGTCCGGCCAGCACGCCCCACATGACGGTATAAAAGAGGCCGAAGATGTGGGTGTAACAGCGCTGTGTAAGCGAATATACCGAATCGTGCTCGAACAGGTGGAAGCGCCTGACGGCCACGATGCCTCCCGTGTCCACCTGCGGCGCCATGTGGTGGCAGGTCACGCCGAAAGCCTTCTCCCCGTTGTAGATCGCAAAATTCGTGCATCCGATCCCGGGATACTCCGGAGGGCCGGGATGAAAGTTAAGCGCCGCCTTTTGCGCCCGCCCGAGCCAGTCAGGGGGAATGATCCACGGCGAAAGATACGACACGATGTAGTCCGGCTTCCGCATGGCGATGTCGCAGGGGAACGGGTCCCCGCGGCGGCCGAGGCAGGCCACGTGCTCAGGGAAGTGGCTGCGGACAAAGCCCAGCGCGAGGGCGCAGTGCACATCGTCGCGCTTGCCGATAAAGAGAACGGAGGGCGCGGTCATGCCACCCGCCTCTCGCAGCCTTCCGCAGCGGGGCTGGCGTCGAACATGTCGGGCGCGAAGAGCGCCCCGGCCGGAATTTCGCGCACGGCCCTGCAGCCGACCAGGCGCTCCCGCAGCGCGGGCGCGAGCCCTGTTCCAGGGCGCCTGCAGGTAATGTCTTCGGCGGCAATGATGGCGCCCGCGGGAATTGTGCACACGGCCACAAGACTCCGGCGGGCAGCCCGCGCGACGTCGGCTTCGCACGCTGCGGGCGCCTTGCGGCCATCCCCCATGGCCCGCCCCACGGCGCGGCAGGCGCGCACCAGCCGCATCAGGTCGTCCGGCTCGACCGATGCGGCATGGTCCGGACCGGGCAGCGAGCGGTCGAGCGTGAAGTGCTTTTCGATGACGCAGGCGCCCAGAGCCACGGCCGCCGGCGCAATCTCGACGCCGCGCGTGTGATCCGAAAAACCCACGGGCACGCCAAAGACCAGCCGCATCGTCCGCATGGCATGGAGGTTGATGTCCTCCGGCTCCGCAGGGTAGCTGGACACGCAGTGCAGCAGGACAATCTCGCCGCTGCCCGCGCGGCGCACCGTCTCCAGCGCCGATGCGACCTCCTCCATCGTCGCCATGCCGGTGGACAGGATCACGGGACGGCCCAGGGCCGCCACATGGGCGAGGAAGTCGTGGTTGGTGATCTCGCCGGAGCCGATCTTGAACGCCGGAACATCGAGCCAGGCCAGAAAGTCGGCGCCCTCGCAATCGAACGGCGTGGCGAGAAAAATCAGCCCGAGGCGCTCACAGCGCTCCCGCAGCACAACGTACGCGTCGCCGGACAGCTCCAGCTTCCTGAGCATGTCGTACTGCGTGCGCATGGCTCCGCCCATGTTCTTCGCCTGGTAGAGCGCCAGAGGGGTCTCGCGGGTGACCATGGCCTCGGCATGTATGATCTGGAACTTGACGGCGTCCGCGCCCGCTGCCGCGGCCGCGTCAACAAGCCGCAGCGCGAGGTCCAGGTCCCCGTTGTGGTTCACCCCCGCCTCCGCGATCACAAAACAGGGCGCCCCGGCGCCCACAGCCCGGCCTGCAATGGTAATGCGCCGCACCGGTCTCAGTCCTTCTTTCATGCGGCCACTTCATACCCGTGGTCCAGCCGGTCCTGGAGGATCAGCTCTGCGAGCTTGAAGTCCCGCTCCGTGTCGATGTCCATGGCCCGCTCGTGCGGCATGACGTAGGCCAGCGCCCTGTCCGGGCACCAGCACTGGTCTTTGAACAGGAAATCGGTCCGGACCAGATACATGGCGCCGTTGATGGCATGCAGGGCGGGCAGGTCCTGGCTCCAATTCTCGGCGCCGGGAAGCCGCGTGAGCCGGCCGGCCGCATCGATGCGCCGGGTCAGGCCCGGATGCGCCTCGACCTCCGTAACGCCCACCACAGCCTCGGCATTGTTGATTTCCGCCAGCCGCACGGCGGCGTCAATGTCCTGGGCGGTGCGGAAAGGCGAGGTGGGCTGCAGAAGCATTACGTAATCCGCAACATATTCCTCATGCTCAGCCAGCCACCGCAGGGAGTGCAGAGCAGTGTCGATCACCCGCGAGTGGTCCCCCGCCAGCTCCGCCGGGCGCAGAAACGGGACATCGACGCCGTGGCAGCGCGCCAGATCTGCCATATGCTGCGAATCCGTGCTCAGGACGATGCGATCGAGCGAATGCGCAGCCTTTGCCGCCTCAAACGTGTGGACAATGAGCGGCCTGCCGCCCAACATGCGCACGTTCTTGCCGGGCAGGCGCTTCGAGTTATCCCGCGCCACGATCAGAGCCAGTATTCGATGCATGAGGAACTCCTCCCATGATGATTATGCTCATTCGCTTTCAAGGTTATGTAAAATACCTAGCAGACCGCATGCCGCGAGAGGCCAGGGCGAGCAGCGTTCCATACCCCGCTATTTGGAGGAGGTGATCCATGAAGTGTCTGCCTGCATCTGGGCCATGGCGTTCTCCATCGCGGTGAACTGCGCCCAGAGACTTGCCTCGTGCGTGGTGATGGCGTCAAGCATCTTTCCGATGTTCGTTTCTGCGCCCGCGTACTGCTCGTCGAGCGCGAGCATGCGCTGGGCGATTGATCCGGTCAGCGGCGTGCTGGCCGAATAGCAGTACGCGTAGAAATCGCCCGCCACGCCGTGCTGATAACCCTGCCCTTCCACGTAGACGCCCCGGAACATCTGCTCCACCGCCTCGGGGCTGTTTTCAAGCATGTCATCCAGCCGCGTCTCGTCAATCACCGAAAGCTGGTTCTCCCGGCCGGTCGTCCAGACGCCGATATCCTCCAGGCTGTCCATGTTTCCCGACCGCCCGTCATGGGTGTAGTCGTTGCCGCTCATGTAGGCGGCCTTCAGGCTGGTGGCCAGCCGGCGCAGGTTATAGAGGAGGGTTGGAACCAGCGGGTCGCCCTGCAGCTCCCCCACCACGGCCTTGGCGGCGCCGTTGATTTCAACCTGGCCGTACTTCGTCAGCTTGTCCACTGCAGCGTTGTAGCTGTTGACGAAGTCGAGGATGGCCGCCTTGGGCGCGGCGGCGTCGCGGCTGACTTTCAGCGTCACGGCGGCGCCCTCGGTTCCTCTCAGCAGCTTGAAGGTGACGTTCTCGATGACATCGCTGTTCTTGTTGGTGGAGCGGGTGACGGCCGCCCCGTTGACGGTGAACACGGCATCCCGGGCCTCCCGGAAGACGTTGGCGGCCTTGAAGGTGCTGCCGCCCGAGAAGACGCCGAGATCCTGCAGCGGAGTCGCCCCGCCGGCCGCCCCCGGCTCGGTGGCGGCGATGAGGGTCGAACCGGTATCCACACGGGCTATGACCAGGCGATTATCCAGGATCGAGGCAAACACTTTGTGGGTCATATCGCCCGCGGCCGCGTTAATCTTGACGCGCAGCGAGGACAAAGTTTCCTTGCCGGCGGCCGTGACGCCATACTCGTTCGCCCCGACGGTGAACGTGACCCCCTCAATCGTAAAGGTTTCCCCGGCCGTTAGCACCCCGCCGGCAATGAGGTCCGCCTTGGAATCGGCGACGTGAAGGGCGGCGGCGCTGTCGCTGGCCACCGTATGCGCCTGGGCCAGGTGATCGACCACGATGCTGTACTCCGCGGGCGCGGCCGAGGCCGCCGCCACGGCGCTCAGCGCAGTCGTATCGGAGGACTCGGCGTTGATCTTGTTCCAAAGCTCATAGGAGCGGAGCGTATCCAGCGCGTCGGTGAGCGTGGTCATGTCGGCGCTGACGTCCGCCCAGGCCGAAACATCGCTCTGGATTGCAGTCGCTTTCGTCTGCTCCGTCGTGACGTTCTTGGCCTCGACGTCCAGAATCTTCTGGATGGTGCCGGGAATATCCATCCCCGAGACCAGCCCTCCAATACGAATCGTTGCCATGGGTTACCTCGCGAAATCACGGGGCATGATGCCCCCCCCCAGAATCGCAAGTTCACTCACAAGCAGGGCGGGTGCCGCAGCGTGCGGCGCCCGGAAAAAAGAAGGGGAGGCCAGCACGCGCTGGCCTCCCCGACACTGCACTGCTACCGCAGCCTGCGGCCGCCGCTAACCCTGCGACTAGCCGATGAGCTGCATGACGCCCTGCGGCAGGGCATTGGCCTGCGCCAGCATGGCGGTACCGACCTGCGTGAGAATCTGGTACTTCGAGAAGCTGGTGGCTTCCTTGGCCACGTCCACGTCCCGAACCTGACTCTCTGCGCTGCGGATGTTGCTCTCGTACGTGCGCAGCCCCTCGAGCGTGTGGCGCATGCGGGCGCTCTGGGCGCCCAAGACCGCGCGCTTCTGGCTCATGTAGTCGATCCCGAGGTTCAGCTTGGCCACCGCCTGTTCCGCCGCCGACTGCACGCCGATGGTCAGCTCGGTGTGGTTGATCAGGCTGCCCCATTCAACCGTCGTGCTCGCCGCCCCGTACTTGCCGATGCTGGTGGCATCGGCGGTCGTCAGGTTGATGGACGCCTGCGAGAACGTCTGCCCGAAGTCCGCACCCACCTGCAGCTTGATGTTCTCGCCCTGGAACAGCGCGCTGCCGTTGTACTTGCCCGCAGCCGCGGGGCCCGTCGTGATGCGCTGGATCTCCAGCTGCATCTGGGCGAATTCCTTCTCCAGGTTGCCCAGGTCCGTCTTGGACTTGGTGTCGTCGTTGGCGGAAACCGCCAGCTCGCCCATGCGGCCCATCAGGTCGTGGATCTTCTGCATCCAGGAATCGGCGGTCTGCATGTAGGACAGATCGTTCTCGATGTTCTGGGCAGCGGCCGCGCTGCCGCGCGCCTGGGCGCGGAGCCGTTCGCTGACGGCCAGCCCTGCGGG
>CAYRKB010000121.1:0-12655 GCA_964424705.1 uncultured Victivallales bacterium | reverse complement strand
TGACGCAGGGGGGCTTCGGTAGGGACGCCTCTCCGAGGCGTCCGCGGACGGCCCGGAGGTCCATCCCTACCTCTGAGCGCCACCCGGTGACTGAGGCGATACACACTTCTTTCGGCCACGGCGCAAGGCAGCTCTGTAGGGGATCGTCAAGGAACGGGACGAGGCGATCAATGGTAATGCTTGGAGAGTATGGCCCAAGCGTGGAGCTCCCAGCCAGCTTCGGCAAGCCCGTCGAAGAATGGACGGCGGAATATATTCAGCCTCCCTCCAGTGTTAAGAAAAGGGTTCTTGCCATAGGTCCCGCCAATAAACATGACTCATCTGCCGGGACGGTGCCCCCTATCTCCAGAACGTCCATCTATTTGTTGACGATGATCGATTCCTTGAATCTTCACGAACAGAAGTTGGCGGAAATGATGAGACTGAGATGCGCCGCTTCGGCGCCGCCGCGCTTGCATTTCCGGACGGAGTCTGCCACTGTGTGGTACATACGTTCACTCGTCATGAGCGCCGTATCTTCTTGAGCTGTCGGGCAGGGGAATCTGGAACTTGTGTGATCCAACACCACGTCGGAGCTTACACATGCGATCACTGCTAGCCGTTGTCTCATCCATGTTACTCGTGGTCGGCTGCTCGTCGACCGGCCCGAGGTATGACGCCTACTTCATGACCACCAGGACGGGCGCCAACGTAATGTTCAGCCCGGAATCCCTGGCGATTCATTTTGGACGGCTTTGTGCAGGATCACGACCAGGATAGCAGCCAGGATTCCGACGCGGGCTACAAGTCGATGGGCACGTCCACCAAAGTGGCGAAGGCCTCGACGGCGGGGGATCAGCAGGTAGCCGACGCCAACCATATCGTCGACAAAGCGGGTGCGGACTTTAACGACAGCCGCAACGAGAGCGCGTCGGAAAGCGCGGCCGCTGATCGGGAAGACAGTTGGAGCAAGAATATCAGCGATGGCGTGGGGGCCGGCCTTGAACATGGCGTGGCGGCGGCTGGCGCAGCTTTCGGCTCCGCGGCTGCAGGGCACGCATCCGACGCCGTATTCGGCGGCAATGAAGAGCATCATCAGGCGGAGGGTGATTCCAAGGGGGGGCATGGCGGTGGCGCGAGGTCCGACGATGGGTATACAAAGGTTGGCAGCGCGGCCGTCGGCTCCGCGGTCACGGCAACCGGCTGAAATCCATCGCAAGCGCGACGGTCGGTGCGACGGTCGGCGCGTTCACGGGCGGCATTGGGGCGCGAGCCGCGACCGAAGCCGCAGATCTCATCTTCAAGTAGGACCTCGCATCCGCCGCCCGCGCCCCGGACGAGAGAATGCTACCTGAGCCGCGGGATCATCCGCCCGTGCGCCTTGAACAGGTCGTCGCAGAGATGGATCGTGTCCTCGATCGAGAGCTCGGCCGACGTGTGCGGGTCCAGGAGCGCCGCCTGATAGACCAGATCCTTCTTCCCGGACAGCACGGCTTCGACCGTGAGGATCTGCGGGTTGATGTTGGTACGGTTCAGCGCGGCGCACTGTTCGGGCAGGTCGCCCACAAATGTGGGGGTGATGCCGCTCCGGTCGGCGATACACGGCACCTCCACGCACGCCTTGGCCGGAAGGTTCGTGATCAGGCCGGTATTCATGACGTTGCCGCCGAGTTTGTACGGCACGTTCGTCTCCATCGCCTCCATAATGTAGGAGGCATACTCATGCGAGCGGGAATGCTGCAGGGCCGTGTTGGCCACGACTTCCTTGCGCATCCGTTTCCAGTCCGCGATCTGGCAGATGCAGCGCCGCGGATATTCGTCGAGAGGGATCTTGAACTCGTCAATGAGCCCGGGATAGCGGCCCTTGATGAACCAGGGCATGTATTCGGCGCTGTGCTCGCTGGATTCGGTGACGTAGTAGCCGAACCGGTTCATCAGCTCGAGCCGCACGAGGTCCCACTTCAGCGTGCCGTTGTGTTTGGCTTTCGCGCAGGCTTTCTTGATGGCGGGGTAGAGGTCGCGCCCGCCGTCAGTGACTTCCAGCAGCCAGCCCTGGTGGTTGATCCCGGCCACCTTCCACTGCAGCCGCTTGGGCTTCATGCCGAAGTGATCCAGGAGCCCCGGGGCGCAGCCCTGCCAGCTGTGGCAGAGGCCGACGCCGCGGATGCTTGTGCCGCGCAGGACGCCCATCATCAGCATGGCCATGGGGTTGGTGTAGTTCAGCAGCCAGGCCGCGGGGCACACGGAATCCATGTCGCGGGCGAAGTCCAGCATGACGGGCAGCGTGCGCAGGGTCCGGAAGATGCCGCCGATGCCCAGGGTGTCGGCGATGGTCTGCCGCAGGCCGTATTTCTTCGGAATTTCAAAATCAATTACGGTGGATGGTTTGTAGCCGCCCACCTGGATGGCGTTGACCACGTAATCGGCGCCCTTCAGGGCGGCTCGCCGGTTCGGCACTCCCAGGAACTCCTGGATGGTCATGCGGCCGTTGAGGTTTCTGTTCAGGTTCTGCAGCATCATGGCCGAGTCGCGCAGGCGCTGGCGGTCGATGTCGTAGAGCGCGATGGTGGATCCCTTCAGCGAGTCCGTGCACATGCAGTCGCCCAGGACATTTCGCGCGAAGACGGTGCTCCCGGCGCCCATGAAAGTTATCTTGGCCACAGTGTTTCCTTTCTCAAATGATCGATCCAGGCGGGCCATCATGGCTGTCCTGCGCCGGCCCAACCCGATCTCTTTTACGTCTGGCCGCTGCTCCTGTCAACATTCCGGAGGTTTTTCTTCTTGAAGTCAGGAGCGGTCCACGCTAGTTATACCGCGTCTTCTGATGGCGAGCGTAGCTCAGTTGGTTAGAGCATCAGATTGTGGATCTGAATGTCGCGGGTTCGAGCCCCGTCGTTCGCCCCATCTCGGAGTCCTTCATGCGGCTGCATGCCAAGCCGGTGCGGAAGTGCCATGCGTGCCTCCTGAACCTCGGCGCAACCTGCTGGAAGTATGAATCGCCCCGCAACCAGTGGCGCGGCGGCAAGACGTGTCCCGGCCTCGACAGCGAGGAGTGTTACCGCGAATATCGCGCCTGGCAGAAGCGTCCCACCGTAAAGTCCGGCAAGGAAATCCGGCGCGACGTGTTCCGGGGACGACGGAAGCCGCGCCGCTTCGGCGAGCGGCCCAAGGGAGAATGAACCATTGAGCAACCGGCCCAACAGAAGCACATCCGCCGTGGAGCGCGCGCTGCTTGTCCAGGTCGTGCACGGCCGGTGGAGCAAGGAGGAGGCCGCGGAGTCGCTCCTGGAGCTCGAGCGCCTGGCCGACACGGCGGGGGCCTTCGTGGTGGGCTCCATTACCCAGCGCCGCGAGCGCCCGACGGCCGGCTTCTTTGTGGGGGAGGGCAAGCTGACGGATATCCAGCTCGCGTGCCGCCAGTTCAAGGCCAACCTGATCATCTTCGACAACGAGCTGAGCTCGGTCCAGGTCAACAATCTCGACCTCGCGCTTGGGATCAAGGTGATCGATCGCACGGAGCTGATCCTGCAGATCTTCGCGCGGCGCGCGCGGTCGGCGGAGGCGCAGACGCAGGTCGCGCTGGCGCAGCTGCAGTACCTGATCTCGCGGATTCCCGTGTCGGAGAAGCAGCATCGCTTCACGGGCGGCATCGGCATGAAGGGGCCTGGCGAGAGCCCTCTGCAGCTGCGCAACCTGCCGATGCGCAAGCGCATCAAGGAGCTGCGCAAGAAGCTGGATCTCATCCAGGAGCGGCGCAGCCGCGCCACCGCGAAGCGCGAGTGGCCGCTCGTGTGCCTGGTGGGCTACACGAACGCGGGGAAGTCCACGCTGCTGAACGCGTTTTCCGACGCGGGCGCGTACGTGGATGACCGGCTCTTCGCCACGCTCGACACGAAGACCAAACTGGTTTACGTGAACCCCGATCTCAAGGTTCTCATGACCGACACCGTGGGGTTCATCCGCCACTTGCCGCACGGGCTTGTGGCATCGTTCCGCTCCACGCTGCAGGTCGCCGCCGAGGCGGACCTGCTGCTTATCGTGGCGGACGCCGGCCACCCGCGGCTGCAGGATCATCTGGAGGTAGTGCGCACGACCCTGAAGGAGATCGGGGCGGATGCCGTGCCCTCGCTGCTGGTCCTGAACAAGTGCGATGCGCCGGGGGCGGAGTTGCAGCTGCCGGCGCTGCTGCGCGAGCACCCCGACGCCCTCACGGTGTCGGCTTTGCGAAAAGACGGGCTGGACCGGGTGCGGGAAGTTCTATGGGAGAGGCTGCAGCATGCTTTACATCATCGCGACGCCAATCGGGAACCTGGGTGACGTCAGCCCCCGCGTGCTGCAATGCCTGCGGGAAAGCCACGTCATCGCCTGCGAAGACACGCGCCGCACGCGGGTGCTGCTGACGCATTTCAAGATTCCGCTCCCGCCGCATGTTCTGTCGTACCGCGAAGGCAATGAGGAGCATGCCGGCCGGCAGATCCTCGGGTTTCTGCGTCAGGGCCAGACGGTGTCGCTGTGCACGGACGGCGGCTATCCGGGCGTCAGCGATCCGGGGTATCGCCTGGTGCGCCTGGCCGTCGAAGAGAAGCAGCCGCTGTGCGTTGTGCCGGGGGCTTCTGCGGTGGAGATCGCGCTGCTCTCCTCGGGGCTGCCCACCTCCAGCTACACGTTCAAGGGCTTCCCTCCGCGCAAGCACGGGCCGCTGTGCCGGTTCTTCGAGGAGGAGCGCGGGCTGCCGCACACGCTGGTCCTCTTCGAATCGCCCTTCCGCGTGCATGCCACGCTCGAGGCCGCGCTGGAGGTGTTTGGGGACCGCGAGGCGGCGGTGTGCATCGAGCTTACCAAGAAGTTCGAGCGCATCTCGCGCGGCTACCTCGCCGACCTCGTGCGCGAGTTCGACGGCGTTTCCATCAAGGGTGAAGTCACGCTTGTGGTGGCAGGCAATCATTCCAAATTCGCGCGGCAGGCGGACGGGTCGCGTCCGCCGGATGACCTGCCAGCCAGGGCGGATGAAGAGGATGCTTGACGGCAAAGGACGGACCGCAGATTGCCGGACAACCGGCCGCAGATTGTCGAACCGAACCCGGTCTTCTTGCGGCTGCATTGATTCCGGAAAGCGGCCGCGGATTTACGCGGATTCAGAGCGTCGCCGCCTCAGATCCGCGTGTTCCCCGCGCTGATCCGTGGCATTCTGAGTTTCGGCCGGATTCACCACGGCAGGGACTGCATACACGGAAGGAATTGCTCCTGCGTGATTCGGACCTCATGGTTCGGGAGAGCGGACGCCCCGGAGGTGCGTCCCTACCGAAGGCGGATTGCGCTGGAAGGTGTTGGTCGAGCGGGGTAGGGATGGCTCTCCGAGCCGTCCGGGAGAGCGGACGCCCCGGAGGTGCGTCCCTACCGAATCGTTTAAGTATTGTCTCTGGGCCAGGCGCTACAGCACGTTCTCGGGTGAGCGGCAGGCTTGCAGGGAGAGCGTCGCCATGGCCGTGCTGAAGATGCGGCCGCCGACAGGACTCCATGTGCCCACCGGTTCCCAGGAACCCGCCGCGTCGCCCGCTGCGCTTCGCATTGCCACGAGGGACTTGCTGAGCTGCGCGAGCGGCTTCTCGGACTGCGGGCCGCCGACGGCCGTCGCGGCGCGGGCGAGGAAGAAGCAGCGATATAGATCCGTTTGCGTTTCCAGTTTGGTGGCGACGGACTGCAGCGCGCGCTGTACAAGCAGGACTTGCCGTGACGCGGCGTCCCCCTGCTGCGTGGCGCCGAGGCAGACGGCACCCATGGCTGTGAGCGTTTCGCTCCCGTTGGGGAAATCTCCCTGGCTCTGGTAGCCAACGAGGCCGCTGCTGTCCGTTACGCTTCCGAGCCAGCGCAGGGCGCGGCGGCAGGGCACTTCGGTGTCGCCGATCTTCGCGGCGCCGGCGAGCTGCAGCGCCTGAAGCTGCCAGAAGGAGATGGATGTGTTGGCTGGCTGTCCTCCGCGGCTCTCGTACCCCCACCCTCCGGAGGCGAGCTGCTGGGCCAGGATAAACCCGACCGCTCGGGCAATCGGCTCGCGCAGCGACTGGTTTCCGGTTTTGCCGTAGGCCTCGAGCAGGGCTACGGTTGCGATGCCATGGTTGTACATCCGTCCGCTGCACTCGGGGCCGATTGCGCCTTGCGCATCCTGCTGCTTTGCGAGGTAGACTGCCGCTTTGCGGACCAC
Source organism: uncultured Victivallales bacterium (assembly GCA_964424705.1). GTDB lineage: Bacteria > Verrucomicrobiota > Kiritimatiellia > UBA8416 > CAYRKB01 > CAYRKB01. The sequence goes on along the minus strand of CAYRKB010000121.1, from coordinate 6,474 downwards.
CGACGCGTATTCGCTCTTGTCGCCCGCCCCGCCTTCCTTCATGAAGGCAAGGAGTGCGATTCCGCTGAGGCCGACCTCGTACTCCTTGTTGCCCTGCCACTTCGCCACATCCCATGCGCCGGACTCCTCCTGGTTATGGGCGAGCCAGTCGAGCGCCTCGCCGATGGCCTGCGTCTCCGGCGCTCGTGCTGCGGCTGCCAAAGCCGGTGTGAGCGCTTCAGCCGGGGCGGTCCGCCCGGCCGCCTGATGGCGCTGCCAGAAGGCAAATGCACCGATGCACAGCGCGATGCCCGCGGCGATCCTGAGGATTCTCCGCCACTCGAAGCCCGCGTCGCCAAAAGGCTCCACGCGAAGCGCTTCCTTCTGCTCCGCATGCAGCCTGGCCAGGACGCGCGAAGTGAAGTCGGCATCGAAGCTTGCGGCCGGCCGGGTTCGAAGCGCGTTCTGAACGCGGCCGAGATCGGCAAGCAGCTCCCGGCACGCGGCACATCCCTGGCAGTGCTGATCGAAATCTCCCTGCTCCGCCGGGCTCATTTCGCCCCGCAGGCGGGCTGCCGCCTCTTCCGCCCTTTGGCAAGTCTCAGTGGCGTTCCGGTTATTGTCCGGGCTGTTTTGCATTGAGCATCTCCCTGAGCCGTAGCATCGCGTGAAACATCCTCGATTTGACAGTTCCCACGGGAATCTCAAGCGCCGCCGAGATCTCCCCGTAGCGCAGTCCTTGATACACGTTCAGCACGACAACCTCGCGCATCGCGTCCGGCAGGCTGTGCAGAAGCTCTTCTGCCAAGGCCGCCCGTCCGCCTGACCCGTGCGGGGAACCGGGTTCCGACGGCGCATCGAGCTGAAACTCCTCTTTGAACTGGTCATGCCGCTTGCGTTTTCTGAAGGCGTCGATGCTTACGTTTCGTGCCACCGCATAGATAAACGTCCGGAAGGTGGCTTTTGGTTCATAGCGATGGCGAAAACGGTAGATTCTCAGGAAGGTCTCCTGCGCCGCGTCCTCCGCATCGTCCGCCAGGCCCATTGACCGGAAGAAGTTGAACATGGCGTCCTGGTAACGGCGGATCAGGGCGGCGAGGGCTTCCTCGTCGTCGCCTTGGACCCGGAGCATCAGCTCGACGTCGGTCTCTTCCGGCTTCTTTTCCATGTGCGATCCGATCCGAACGGAAATGTGAGAGGGAGAGAATAGTGCTGCGACGAATCCTTTTCCAGCGGCAAGCGTTTACCCCTGCAATATTTCGGGACAGCAGTGGCGCGCAGAAAAGAAGGGAGGATCATGTGGGAAAGCCCGGTATGGCCGGAAGTGTGATTGTGGCGGCGGCGATCGCGGCGCAGGTCCAGTTCGCGTATCTGACGAAGGCGCTGGCCCTGACCAATCAGACCGGGTACCGGGATGTGCCTACGGAGTGGCTGACTAACTGGCCGGAGAGCAGCGTGTTCTCCGATCCGGCCCTCAGCGTCCATGACAAATACCTGCTGGGCCTCGATCCGACGACATCCAACACCTACACGTTATCGGTGGGTGCATTCATCCGGGAAGGCAGCAATGCCGTTACTGTGATCAAGCGCACCTGCACGGGCGGCGCGTCGCCCGATGGCATGCACGGCTGCCTGCAGCTTCAGACCACCCCCGATCTTGGTGTCGCGTTCAGTAATGTGACCGGCACCACGATTTCAGGGACAGGAGTGTTTGATGGGAACGGGCGCAGGTGCTACACAAACACCTTTAGCGGCAGTAGTCCGTTCATCCGGGCGGTGATCCAATAACGGCCCAAGGGTCATCGTTCTTGCTGGTCCAGTTCTATTATGGCACCTTCCTGCCATGAAGAGACTCGTTGGCGCTGATGACGCCAACCGCATTCCCACATCTTCAGAAAAAAGATATTCTTTCAACGCATGACTAAGCAGACTGTGCTCTACCTTCAGCTGCCTTCGCTGGATAATGAGGCGGATGGCCCGCGGGAGAACGTGCCCCTCGCGGGAATCTACCTGCAGTACGCCCTCGGCCGCTCCGGGGAGCGGGCTCACTACGCCGGCCGTTTTCTGCCCGCGAGCGCGGACGACCTGGACAACGACGCGCTGGTGGATCGGATCGTGGCGCGGCGGCCCGCCGTTCTCGCCTGCACGCTCTACTTGTGGAATATCGAGCGCACGCTGCGCGTCGCACAGAGGGTGCGGGCGCGCCTGCCCGGCGTGCGCGTGGTCGCGGGCGGACCGGAGGCGTCGCGCCGCCATCCGTTCCTTTTCCGGCAGGCGGTGGCGGACGCCGTGGTTGTGGGCGAGGGGGAGGCCGTCTTCCCGGACATTTTGCACGCGCTGCGCCAGCATCGACGAACGAATTTCACCACGGTGGCCTGGCGCGTGGCGAACGGGTACGTGTGGGGCGCGGAGGCGCCGCCGCCGGTGATCCTCGCGGATGCCCTGCCGCCCGCCCATGCGCCGCGGATGCGTCCCGATGCCGCCGGCATGGCGTACCTTGAAACCATGCGCGGCTGCCCGATGCGCTGCGCGTTCTGCCGGTACCACCAGCTGCGCCGCGGCGTGAACGCGCTCGCGCCCGGACAGGTCGCCGCGCGTATGCGGGCGCTGGCGGCGCGCGGCGCGCGGGAGATCAAGTTCATCGATCCCACCTTTAACGCGCACCCTCAGTTCGATGCCGTGCTGGAGCAGATCGCGGCCGCCAACCCCGGCCGGAAGCTGAAGCTCTTCGCGGAGCTGCGCGCGGAGCAACTGACGGCGGGGCAGGCGGACAGGCTGGCGGCGGCCGGCTTTGTCGAGGTCGAGGTGGGGATGCAGAGCCGCGACCCGGCCGTGCTGCGCTGCATCCGGCGTCCGACGCGGCTTGATGCCCTCGAGCGTGGGGTGCAATGGATGACCCGCCGCGGCATCCGGGTGACGCTGGACGTCATGTACGGCCTGCCGCTGCAGCACAAGGAGGATGTGTACGATTCGCTCCGTTGGGCGCTGTTGCTGCGCGGCGTGCGCGTGCAGGCGATGCAGACGCTCCTGATCCCCGGAACCGACCTGCGCCGTGATGCGGCCCGCTGGAAGATGCGATCTACGGCGCGCCCGCCGTACGGCGTGCTCTCGACGGCCACGATGAACGCGTCCGACATCCTGGCGCTCGAGCGCTTTGTGGAGGAGCATCCGCGCCTGCCGTCCGACGTGCCGACCCGTCGTTTCGTCGGGCGCGACCTGCCGGGGCTCTTCGATGCGCGCGTGAAGATAGATGCGCCGTTCCGGCCGGGCGACCGAGCTCTGAGCGGGGGCGCAAATTGCCGCGCCGTGCTTCTTCGCGGGGACCATCTCTTCGAGCAGCGGCTTGCCCTCGGGCGCCTGATCGCGCAGGCGGTGCGCCGTGAGCCGGACACGCTGTGGCAGTTCGTGCTCTGCCCCCGGGCCGAGGAGCCCCTCGATCTGCTCGAGTACCTGGCGGAGCGCGTCAAGCGCCTGCCGCCCCATCTGCTGGACCGGTACGCGGGCCCCGCTCTCAGCGGCCGCCTTGTGTCGCGCCGGATCCTTGTGCAGTTGAGCGCTGGCCATCGCTACAGCCGATCGTGGGTGGATGCAGCGGAGGAATTGCTGCGGCGCCTGTACTACTGAAGTTTCCTTACAGGCAGATCGTGCGCGGCGAGGCGCTGATGACTTCGCAGCCGTCCTCGCGGACGATAACAACGTCCTCGATCCGTACGCCGCCGATGCCGGGCAGGTAGATGCCCGGCTCCACGGTCATGACCATGCCGGGCTGCAGAACCGTCTTGTTCTTGCGCGCGAAGCTGGGGAATTCGTGGATGTCGATTCCGAGCGAGTGCCCGACGCCGTGGTCGAAGTATTTTCCGTAGCCGGCCTTCTCGATATGCCGGCGCGCGATGGCGTCGATCGCTCCGCAGGTCTTTCCGGCGCGGATGGCGCGGATGGCGCGCCGGTTCGCCTCGAGCACGATACGGTGGATTTTGGACACGGTCGGATGCGGCTTGCCGTAGAAGACCACGCGCGTCATGTCCGAGCGGTAGCCTTGCACGGTGACCCCGTGGTCCAGCAGCAGCGCCATGTTGTTGCGCAGCGCCGTATCGGAGGGGTGGTGGTGGCACTTGGATGCGTTTGCCCCAGCGCAGACGATGCAGTCGAATGCCTCACACTGGCCGAGGCGGTCCACCCAGGCGCGCAGTACGCGGCGGATTTCCCATTCCGTCTGCCCAGGCTCGACCTCCTCCAGCACGTGGCGGAGCAACTCGTCGTTTGTGTGCGCCGCGAGTCTCAGAGCGTCCTGCTCGCGCTTGCTCTTGATGGCGCGAAGCTCGCGCAGGTGCTGCTCGGACTCCACCCATTCCCCGACCCCGGGGATGGCGGCCTGCAGATCCTTGAGCCGCGCGCAGGAGAGGGAGCCCTCATAGCCGACGCGCTTCCAGTGGTGCCGCGCGGCCAGGCGCCCGAACTGCTCCTTGAACTTGCCCATCTTGACCACGCGCATGAAGCTGAGTTGCTTGAGAGCGGTCTCGAGGTAGCGGAAATCGGTAAAGAAGGACGGCTGCTCCCCCGGCTCCAGCAGCGTCACGCCGGCGCTGGAGTCGAACCCGGTGAGGTAGCCGCGGTTGGAGTCCCCGAGCACGAACATGGCGTCCAGCCGCTCCTTGCGGAGCCGACGGGTGAGCCGCTCGATGCGCTGCGCGTATTCCGTCGGCGGGAAGGGGCTTGTGGGTCGCGACCAGGTGCCCGGTGCGGAGGGGGCGGCCGGCGCCGTGCGTTGCGTGTGGGTCATAGCCCTACTCCCATTCGATCGTGGCAGGCGGCTTGGAGCTGATGTCGAACACGACGCGGTTGATGCCGCGCACTTCGTTGATGATCCGGTTGGAGATCTTCGCGAGCGTGTCGTAGGGAACCCGGAACCAGTCGGCGGTCATGCCGTCCACGCTTTGCACAACGCGCAGCGCCACGGCATTCTCGTAGGTGCGGCTGTCGCCCATGACGCCGACGCTTTGCACGGGGAGCAGCACGGCGAAGGATTGCCAGATGTCGCCGTAGTTCGGCAGCTTGACCATTTCCTCCTGGACGCGCAGGTCCGCTTTCTGCAGGAGCGTCACGCGCTCGGGTGTGATGTCGCCCAGGATGCGGACGGCCAGCCCCGGCCCGGGGAACGGCTGGCGGTCGACGATATCCGCCGGCACGGCCATTTCCCGGCCGAGCGCGCGCACTTCATCTTTGAACAGCTCGCGCACGGGTTCGATCAGCTTGAACTGGAGGTCGGGCGGGAGGCCGCCGACATTGTGGTGGCTCTTGATCGTGGCCGAAGGGCCGCCGATTGGCGAGAAGCTCTCGATCACGTCGGGGTAGAGCGTGCCCTGCGCCAGGTACTTGACGCCGCCGATCCTGCGCGCCTCCTCGGCGAAGACGTCGATGAACGTTTTGCCGATGATCTTGCGCTTCAGCTCGGGATCGGTCACCCCGCGCAGGTTGTCGAAGAAAAGGTCCTGCGCATGGGCCACGTGCAGGTCCATGCCGAACGCGCTGCCGAACGTTTCCTCGACCTGCTTCGCCTCGCCGTGGCGGAGCAGCCCGTTGTCCACGAAGATGCAATGGAGCTGTTTCCCGATCGCCTTGTGCAGCAGCACGGCCACGACCGAGGAATCCACGCCGCCGCTCAGGCCGCATATGACGTGGTCCGTGCCCACCTGCGCGCGGACCGACGCGATGCTCTCGCGGACGAACTGGGCCATCTCCCAGTCGCCGAGGCAGCCGCAAATGTCGAAGCTGAAGTGGCGGAGGATTTCGCGGCCCCGCGGCGTATGCACGACCTCGGGGTGGAACTGCAGCCCGTAGATGCGGCGCTCTGCGTTGCCCATCGCCGCGATGGGGCAGGTGGAGGTGCCGGCGAGCGGGGCGAAGCCGGCGGGCAGGCGCTCCACCTGGTCGCCGTGGCTCATCCAGACGTCGAGGTCGCGCGGCAGGCCCTGGAACAGGGCGGCCGACGGTGCAACCTGGATGGTCGCGCTGCCGTATTCGCGGGCGTGCCCGGCCTTCACTGACCCGCCCAGCAGCATGCCCGTCATTTGCATCCCGTAGCAGATGCCGAGGATGGGGATGCCCAGGTCGTAGATCTTCGGATCCGCCAGCGGCGCGCCTCTTTCAAAAACGCTCGCGGGCCCGCCCGAGAGAATGATGCCGGACGGCTTGCGGCGCGCGAGCTCGACGGCGGAGGTGTCGTAGCGTAGCAGCTCCGAATAGACGTGTTCTTCGCGCACCCTGCGCGCGATCAGCTGGCTGTACTGCGAACCGAAGTCGAGAATGGCGATCCAGTTGTTCTCTTTCATGCTGCTCCTAAAAAAACGGTCCGCGCCTTGCGCGCTGCAAGAGCGCGTACGGTAGCAATTTCAGACCGCGCGCGACAAGGTCAATGTTGCCGCAGTTGGGCGCGGGTGCGCATGTGAGTTCCGGGGAGTTGTCCGTTCAGGCGCGTCTTTGTATCTCAGCGACGAG
>CAYRKB010000120.1:0-12699 GCA_964424705.1 uncultured Victivallales bacterium | reverse complement strand
TGATCCGGGACTACGGCGCCGACACGCTGCGGCTCTACACGCTCTTCATCGGGCCGCCGGAGAAGGATGCCGAGTGGAACGATTCCGGCATCGAGGGCGCCTCGCGCTTCGTGCGCCGCCTCTGGCGCAAGGTGTTCGACACGCTCGACATCCTCCTCGCATCGAAGGATCTGGCCCCGGACGTGGCCGCGCTGGACGGCCCCGAGCGGGACCTGTACCGGAAGCTGCACGAGACGATCGAAAGCCTCACCCGCGACATCGAGGGCGACTTTCATTTCAACACCGCCATTGCCCAGATCATGGAGCTGATGAACGCGATTGACGCCTTCCCCATCGAGGACGCCAGCGGCGGACAGCGCAAGGCCGTGTACCGGGAGACGATCGAAACGCTCATCGTCCTGCTGTCGCCCTTTGCCCCGCACGTGTGCGAGGAGCTATGGGAAGTCCTGGGCCACCCGCCCAGCCTGATGCGGCACCCCTGGCCGCAGGTGAACCCGGCCGCTCTCGCGCGCGACGAGGTGGAGGTGGTCGTGCAGGTGAACGGCAAGCTTCGCGATCACATCACAGTCCCGGTGAACCTTGACGCCGGCGAAGTGCAGCGCCGGGCGCTGGCGAGCCCCGCCGTTCAGAAGCACGTCGAGGGCAAAACCATCCGCAAGGTGATCGTGGTGCCCAACAAGCTCGTCAACATCGCCGCCTCATGAGCCGCTTCGCGCGCAGCCTCGGGCGCTCCTGGTTCGCGCTCACGCGCGACGAACAGAATGCGCTGCTGCTCGTGCTGGGCCTTATCCTTCTCGGCATCGCCGTCCGCGCCTGGCATATGCAGCGGGCGCCGACCTCCGCGCCGCAGGCTTCCGCCGGCAGGCCGGAAGCTTGGAGGGACATCAGAACCGGTACGACACGCCCACCGAAATGACCGGATAGTACTTGAAGTCCTTCACGTCCGCCTGCAAACTATCCACCTCGTGCTGCAGCGCCTGATCCGCCGCCGCCTGCAGCGCCGGATCGCTAGCCTTGACCGTCGCCGCCACCGCAGGCTCACCTTGGAACATCACGCCAAAGTCGCACGCGAAATGCCAGTGCCCGTCGGCGCCCGCTGCGTTGCCATACCCGATTCCGGCGTACCAGCCGTAGTCGTCAAAGGTGATGCGGCCGTTCAGTTTCTCGACCTGGTAGTCGGCGTTGTTCAGCTCGACGGTCTCGCCCGGAAGGGCGCGGATCCTCACCTCGTTACCGTTGCGCACCATCCCTCCCGAAATCCTGAATCCGCCGCCGAAGGGGTGGAGGTCCAGCAGCACGGGGATCGTCTGCAAAGCCAGCTCGCCCGTGAGAGTCGCTTCCTCAAGGTCCACATTGTAGTTGACGGTCCCCTGGGAGTAGCCGCCGCGCACGCTCAGGTAGCGCCCCAAGCCCAGGGTCAGGTCGCCGCCGTAGCCCGGCGTGCCGAACTTCGCCGTAACGCCGAGGTTCACGCCGCCTCCCTCCTGCGGCACTTTGCTCTCCGCCGCGGACGCCACGCCCGCCGCCGCACAAATCGCAGCCATGCATACCCATCGGCTCCAGTTCATTCAGACACCCTCAAGTTTCGTCTTTTCCTGTTTCCCCGCGTGCGCTACTCTCTCCACACAGCAACGGAAGCCGAGTATGCCCGCGGCGCCCCAGACCAACAAGCGGATTCTACGGAGATCGGACGCATGAGCAAGGATTGCATCTTTTGCAGGATCGTGGCCGGAAGCCTGCCGTGCACGCGCGTGTACGAAGACGATCACACGCTTGCGTTCATGGACATCGGGCCCATTGTGAAAGGCCACACGCTCGTGATCCCCAAGGCGCATTTCGACCCCATCACCGCCACGCCGCCCGAGGTGCTGCAAAAGCTCATTCTTGTCGTGCAGCGCATCGCGCGCGCGCAGATGACGGGGCTGGGCGCGCACGGCGTGAACGTGACACAGGCAAACGGGGCGGCGGCCGGGCAGGCGGTGCCCCACCTCCACTTTCACGTGATCCCGCGCTTTCAAACCGACGGCCATCACTGGAACTGGAAAGCCAAAGCCTACGAGGAACCCGCGGAGATTCAGTCGTTGGCAAAGCGCATCGCGGACGCGCTGCAGGCGTAGCGGAAACACCCACGCGGAGCATGTCATGGAAGATCGCAGCCTCACGAGTACGGTCAAGGATCTGTGCGCAAAGGACAAGCGCTACCACCCCGCCGCGTATTTCTTCATTGTCGAGGCGCTGGACTTCACCGTGCGGTCGCTTGACCGGGCTTCGCGGGAGGGCGCCGAGCGCCACGTGGCGGCGAGGGAACTCGTGGAAGGCATCCGCACGTACGCTCTGCAGCAGTTCGGGGCCATGTCCCTCACGGTCCTCTCGACATGGGGCTTGAGAAAGACCGATGACTTCGGCGAAATCGTCTACAGCCTGATCGCCGTGGAGAAACTCCGCAAGACGGATACGGACCGCAAGGAGGATTTCTCCGGCGGCTACGACTTCGATGAGGCCTTCGCCAAGCCCTTCCGCCCGCGCGGCGCAAAAAAACCGGCGCGAACCGCGGCCCGGCGCAGCCGCCGCGGACCGGCGCCGGAATAGGGGCCTGACGTACACATACACAAACCACAAAACGGAGAGGAAGATCCATGAGCGAACAACACAGCGAAAAAGAAATGCAGAAGGCGCTCTTTCTTAACCTGGTCATGATGTTCTCGTCGGCTGCGATGCAGCAGATGGGCAAGCTCGTCAACCCGGCCACGGGCAAGACGGAAATGAATATGGAGGCGGCGCAGTTCAACATCGACCTGATTGAAATGCTCAAGGCCAAGGCCACCGGAAACATGGACCACGACGAGGAGACCTTCCTGACCAACTCCCTCACGTCCCTGCAGATGACGTATGTGGAAACCGCGAACACGCAGCCCGCCGCACAGGCTCCCGCGGAAGGCGCCGACAGGATCGTGACGCCCGCCGAGGACGGCGCGACGCCCCCCCCCTCAGGCTCCGAGAAGGACCCGAAGTATCACAAGTCCTACGGCTGAGGAACGCCCGCCGGCGATTCCTCCGCATGGGCAGGTCCGCGCAGCAGGTCATACTGCGCGCCGTACTGCGCCATGTATTCCAGGCTGTAAAGCCGGAAGAAGACCAGCAGCGGCAGCAGAACCACCGTCCCGATATACGGAAGCATCCGTAGGAACCCCGCGACGCAGCACGTCAAAAGGACGACGATGGCAACCGCCATGACCGCCGCAACCCGAAGCATGAAGTGGAAGAGCCCGTAGAGCAGAAACTTCCCGACGTGCCCGTGCGTCAGATCCATGAACAGCCGCCACCCCTGCATGGCGCCCACCCGGTTGCGGTACATCAGCGGGACCACGAAGTCCTCAAGAAACCGTGAGATGTAGCCGGCCACGATCATGAACGCCAGCATTGCCGCGGTCAGGCCGGCAATCGCCGGAGCCATGGCGGGGAGGAACGTCTTCGCCCTGATGCAAGGCACAAGCACCCCCGGCACGGCCGCCGCCATGAACACAACGAGCACGGCCGCACAAAAAAGGCCATATCCAAGCCGCCACCAGAACAGCGAGCTTCCCTGCCGGCCCCAGCGACGCCACGTCTGTGCCACATGGGATGTGTTGTGCACCACGTTGTCGAGGAACATGAACTGCCCCCGCGCCTGCACCCACGCAAAGAACAGCCCCAGGACGGCAGCCAGAAAGAACACGATCACGCCGGCCACGATGATCATGACAACGTACGCCACGACAAACTGCGCCAGGCCTTCCCCGCCGCCCCCCATGCTGCCCGCCAGTTCCGCCGGCACGGCGAGGATGGCGCCCGCCCCCTGGAGCGTGATAAGCCACGCCGTGAACCCGAGCGCAAACCACTTGCCCATGTCGAACGGCGAGAAAAGGATGGCTTTCATGCGATCCCACGCGAGGCCGACCGGCGCCACGAGCGAGATATCGCCGTACGAAGGGGTTTCCCTGAATGCCCCACCCTCTGCGGCCACGGGCGGCAGGGGCGGCGGAAGCTCCGGGAGGGAGGGCGGCGGCGGAATTTCGGGCGGGAGCCCGAACAGATGCGGAACCGTGCCGGCCTCCACCCACTGCCCTTCCAGCGTCTCATTCCATACAAGGTCGTCGCGCTGCAGCGTGCCGGCCTGGGCCAGGCCAACGAGGGCTTCATCCGAAATGGGCCCGAAGCGGCGGCCCTTGATCACGTAGTACCATTCCATGGTGGCGCGCCTCCCCCTTCTGTCATGACACGGCGTATCTCAGCCGTCGCGCGGCATTGATCGCCGGCCCTTCCTGCGCTACAGTGCGCTGATGTTGCATGAAGAGCCGCACCCGTTCAAGAACGAATCACCCCCGGCCGCCACAGGCGTGCGCGTGCGGCTCCCGCCCGCGGCGAGCCGCTGGACGGCCACGCTCCTCGTGCTCGCCCTGGCCGCGCTGGCCGGCGCCTGGGCCTGGATAGAGCTCTCTCCCATCCTGCCCCTTGGCCTCGGCACATGCTTCTCGGTGCGCTTGCTCGGACAGCCCTGCCCCATGTGCGGCCTGACGCGCGGGCTCCACGCCGTGTGGCAGGGCAACCTGACCTCCGCCCGCGCCTTCCATCCCCTCTCGCTCTCCGTATTCATCCTGCTCGTCACCGAGGGGCTCTTCCGCATCGTCCTCCTCACCGCACGCTTCTCTCCGGAACGCTGGAAACAACTCGCGCGGGCCGATTTCCTGGTCCACGCCGCCCTGGGATCGGCCTACTTCGGCTATGCGATCGCCTGGCTCGCGCACCGCTACCTGCTGTAACTTGAGGAGCGCCCGCCCGTAACGCCTCAGTGACGCAGGGGGGGGCTCCCTGCCGCCTTGCGCGGCAGGAGCCTGAATTCCGCCTCCCGTGGCACAAGGCCACGGGGAGGCCCCCTGCATAACTGAGGCGATACGCCCGCCCTGCCCATTAGATTGTAAACTGCTCCGTTCTCAGATACAGTCCACCCGCCATGACATCAACGTATATTCAAAGCATACGGCGGGCGGCGGACGCGGGCGACGCAATCGCGCCGGAACTTGCGCTGCGGGTGCTGACCTCGCAACACGGCGACCTGCCGGACCTGATGGCGGCCGCCCACGCCATGAAGCGGCGCTTCTTCGGCGACCGGATTATCTGCTGCTCCATCCTCAACGCGAAAAGCGGCGCGTGCTCCGAGAACTGCGCGTTCTGCGCCCAGTCCGCACATCATCAGACCGGCGCCCAACTCTACGGCCTGAAGGAACTCCCGGCGATCTGCAAGGCCTATGCCGACGCCTGCGCCCTGCCCATCACCCACTTCGGCATCGTGACCAGCGGCGGCGCGATGGATGAGAATGGCATCCGCCAAATCTGCGACGCGATCCGCTCCAAGTCCATCCCGGAAATTGCGTGGTGTGCGTCGCTCGGCAGCCTGTCGCCGGAACAGATCGCCCGGCTCAAAGCCGCCGGCTTGCGCCGCTTTCACCATAACCTGGAGACCGCGCCGAGCTTCTTCCCGAGCATCTGCAACACGCACAGCTTCGAGGATCGCGTCCGGACGCTGCGCGCGGTCAAGCAGGCAGGCCTTGAAATCTGCTCGGGCGGCATCCTCGGAATGGGCGAGTCGCTCGAGCAGCGCGTCGAATTCGCGCTCACGCTCCAGCAGGAGGAAGTGGATTCGATCCCGCTGAACTTCCTGGTCCCCGTCCCCGGCACGCGCATGGAGGGCCGCGAACCGATGAAGCCGCTCGATATGCTCCGCAGCATCATTATGTTCCGGCTTGTCCATCCGCGCGCGGAGCTCAAAGTATGCGCCGGGCGGACGTACATGCGGGATATCCAGTCGATGATCTTCAACGCGGGCGCAACCGGCATGATGATCGGCCCCCTGCTCACTGTGGCCGGCCGGGACGTCGGGCAGGACCTGCAGATGCTCAAAGATCTCGAACTTGATTATGCGCAATGAAGCATGGATCCCCGCGCGCCTTGCCGACCTGCGCGCGGCATCTCTTGAACGCACGCTGACGCCCCTCCCCGCCGTGGGCGGACGCATCACCATCGACGGGCGTGAGTTCCTGAACTTCGCGTCCAACGACTACCTTGATTTCGCACGGCGCCCCGAGCTGAGGGAGGCCGTGCGCGCGGCCGCCGACCGTTTTGGCGCGGGGGCCACGGCTTCACGCCTGATGGCGGGCACTCTGTCGTGCCACGCGGAGCTGGAGGCGCGCCTCGCCGCGTTCAAAGGCTACCCGGCCGCGCTCGTCTTCGGCAGCGGCTACCTCACCAACGTGGGGGCTCTCCCCGCCCTCGTGGGACGCAACGACATGGTCTTCGCCGACAAGCTGGCACACGCGAGCCTGATCGACGGCGCCGTGCTGAGCCGGGCGCGCCTTGTGCGCTTTCACCATAACGACGCCGCCCACCTCGAACGGCAGCTCGCCGCCGCGCCGGCCGCCGCCCGCAAGCTGGTCGTCACCGAATCCGTCTTCAGCATGGACGGCGATCGGGCGCCGCTGCCTGACCTCTGCGGCGTGGCGCAGAGGCACGGCGCCATGGTTCTGGTCGACGAGGCGCATTCCACCGGCGTGTTCGGCCCTGCGGGCAGCGGACTGATCCGCCAGCACGGACTGGAGAACGCCGTGAACATCTCGATGGGAACGCTGAGCAAGGCCCTCGGGAGCTACGGCGGCTTTGCCGCCGTCTCCGCGCCGATGCGCGACTGGCTGGTCAACACGGCGCGCTCCTTCATCTTCGACACGGCCTTGCCCCCGGCCGCGGCCGCCGCCGCCCTCGCCGCGCTCGGGCTGCTCGAACGCAGCCCCGGCCTCGGGTCCGAGCTCCTGCGGCGGGCGAAGCACTTCCGCGCAAGTCTTCGGAACGCCGGGCTCGCCCTGGATGAATCCGAAAGCCAGATCGTGCCCGTGGTCGTCGGGTCCAGCGCCGGCGCGCTGAGCCTTTCGCGCCGGCTGCGCGAGCGCGGCATTCTTGCCCCCGCCGTTCGCCCGCCCACCGTGCCCGAGGGAACCGCCCGCCTGCGATTCTCTGTCACCCTGGCCCACCGCGAGGAAGACCTGGACCACGCGGCCGCGTCGCTGCGTGCGGCCATGGCCGAGGAAGGGCTGCTGCCTTGAAAAACAAGGAACGGATCCTCGTATGACGCCGCCCCTGCCCGACGCCCTCTTCCTTACCGGCTGGGGCCACGGGGCTGACTCGCTCGCCAGCCTGCGCGCCGCCCTGAGCATGAGCGCGAACGCGCCCATGCTCTCTCCCGCTGATCTCGATCACGGCGGCCCCGGTGCGGGCTCCTCCTGCGCGGAGGAGCTGCTCAGCCGCCTGCGGGAGCGCGGCCGGCCCGCGCCCGTGATTGCCTGGTCGATGGGCGCCGTGCTCGCGCTCGAGGCCGCCGCCCTGGCGCCGGGGCAAATCCGCGCGCTCGTCCTGCTCGCGCCCACGGCGCGCTTTTGCGCCGGCGCCAGCTACCGTGCCGGAATCCGGGAGCTCGCCTTGCGCCACATGATCGCCCGCCTGGAAACGCAGCCGCGCGAAACGCTGCGCGAATTCTTCTGCAACGCCGCCCGACCTGAAGATCTTGCAGAGGGCGCGCTGAACGACGCGGTGCAGCAGGGGCTCGCCATCCCCGCGCCGGTTCTCGCGCGGGGGCTTGAGTACCTGCGCCACACCGATCTCAGGGACCGGCTGGCCCGCGTGCAGGTTCCCGCGCTCGTCATTCACGGCGACAAGGACGGCATCGTGCCGTGCGAAGCGTCGGAGATCGTCGCGGGGCGACTTTCCGCCGTGACCCGCGAAGTGCTCCCCGGCGCCGGCCACATGCTGCCGCAGTTTCATCTGGACAGAGTGGGCGAGCTTATCATCAAATTCCTGCTGACATTGTCATGAAGCCTACTCCCAACGAAACAACGTTACGCTTTTCCGCCGCGGCGCCCGGCTACAGCGCCGCCGTGGATGTGCAACTCCGCGCCGCCGAGGGCGTCATGAGCCTGCTTGGTGACGCGCCGGCCGCGAAGCGCATCCTGGACATGGGGTGCGGCACCGGGCTCCTGACGCGGCACCTCGCCGCGCGCTACCCCTCCGCCGAGGTACATGGCGTAGACATCTCGCAAGCCATGATCGCGCGGGCGGGAAACGAAACCCCGCCGGACTCCCGCGTCGAATGGCATACGCGGGATGCGGCCTCGTTCACGGATGAGAAACCTTTCGACCTCGTCGCCAGCAGTTCCTCCCTGCACTGGATGGGCCCGCTGGCTCCGCTTTTCGCCAATACCGCACGCCTGCTGACGCCGCGGGGACGGCTCGTTTTTTCAATCATGCTGGACGGCACTCTCGGCGAGATGCACACGCTGCGCCGCCGCCTCGCGCCATCAAAGGAACCTTCCGCGCGCCTTCCGGGCGCCAGCGAGGTACTGGCCGCACTGGGCGCAGGCGGCTTCCGCGTGGAATTTCACCGGGAAGAGTCCGTCAGGGTCAGCTACGCGAGCGCACACGACATGCTGCAACGGCTCCACCGGCAGGGCGTTACCGGCGGCCCCGTTTCCCGCGGTCAGGCCCCGCTGACACAGCGGGACCTGGCCCGCCTCGAAAGATCCTACAACGCGCTGTTTGCGACGCCGGAAGGCGGCGTTTATTCCACCTTCGCAATCCTCTACTGCAAAGCGGTGCAGCCATGAGCGCGACGGCTTCCAAGGGCTTCTTTGTGACCGGCACCGACACCGGCGTCGGCAAGACCCTGGTGGCAGGGGCCATCCTGGCGGCGCTGCGCGGCCGGAATATCGACGCCGCGCCGATGAAGCCCGTCCAGACCGGCGCCGCGTCGCGGGGCGGCAGCCTGCTTTCGCCGGACCTCGAGTTCTGCCTCGACGTCATCAGGCTGATGCCCGCGGAGACGACGAAGCAACACATGGCGCCGTACCTGTTCAAGGATGCCTGCTCCCCCCACCTGGCGGCGGAGCGCGCTTCCCGCGCGATTTCCATGGGCCGGCTGACGCGCTCATTCGGCGCGCTGTCGCGCCTGTTCGACGCGGTGGTCGTGGAAGGGGCCGGCGGCCTCATGGCGCCGCTAGGGCGGCGCGTCTTCATCGTCGATCTCATCAAGGCGCTGAAGCTGCCGGCGGTGCTGGTCGCCCGCCCCGGGCTCGGGACCCTCAACCACACGCTGCTCTCGCTCGAGGCCCTGCGCCAGCGCGGCATCCCCGTGGCGGCCGTCGTGCTCAACGGCGGCGCGGCCAGGCCAGGCTTCATCGAGAGGGACAACGTGAAGACGTTGCGCCGCCTCTCGGGCGGCGTGCCCGTCGTGGAGTTCCCGCAGCTGCGGGCGGAGGAACAGACGCCGGACAAGTTCAGGGCCCTGGCAAGCCGCGTGTTCGGCGCGCTCACGCGCAGCCAGTGATGGAATCGGGAATGAGAACAAGGCGTCCTGAAAGAGCGTCACTACGGAACACGCGGAAAACACGAAAAGAAGAAGCTGTCACATGCCGCAGGAGATCCTTTCGCGCCTTCCGCGCATTTCGTAGTTACTAATCCGGCCATCTAGTAGTAGTCGATATGTGAGAAGGGGGCTCCCTGCGCCCTTGCGGCGCAGGAGCCGAAATTCAGGCACCTGCCGTGCAAGGCGGCGGGGAGCCGGTACTTCGTCAACGAAACTATTCAATGGCCGGGGTAATAAGGGGGATGATCAACCATTCTTGAGGGGAGATTGCGTGCAGGCAGATAGGCTGGGAAGGGAGGACATGATGGCAGGAGGGACGTGAATAGCGTCAGAGGGACACCAATGTGTGTCCATTACAACGTTACCACTTATCGGGCATGTTGTTAGATAGGACGTCCCCGATGCTTACGATGAAACTCAACGGTATGGTCGAGGCGCTGGAGGAACAGCGCAAGACCGCCGAGATGGCCTCCTGGAGCTTCGAGGACCGGCTGGCGCTGCTGGTGGAGCGGCAGGTGGCTGTGGAAGGAAGGCCGAACGCTCTCGACCCGCCTGAGGTTCGCCAAGCTCCGGCAGCCGGCCTGCAACGCGTGATTTTGTCAGTCAGTTGACGCTAGGAATCCCGATCGGCACGTGGCACGCGGGCCGCATGTTGACACCCCCGGCGCTTGTCACCCAGCCTGCGCTGTGTTACAAGTCCGGCATGACCGCCCGACGCAAGCAACCACCGAAAGCCCCGCTGACCTACTACGAGCGGCACAGGGAAGAACTCCGCGCCTACGCACGCGCCTACAGAGCAGCGTACACGGAAGAGCAGCGTTCCCATGCACGCGCCTACCGCCGTGTGTACGATGCTGCGCACAGGAAAGAGCACCGGGCGTATGACGCGGCACGCAAGGAGAAGCGTCGAGCCCACGACGCGGCCCACAAAGAAGAAATAGCTGCCCGAAGACGCGCCTACCGGCTTGCGCACAAGGACAAGCGACGCGCTCACGCGGACCGCCTTTGAACCCGCATGGCACTCCTCGCCCCGTGATAGCCCGCAATGCCCCTTCTTGTCACCCAATCGCCGCTAGAAAGCGCGATCGCCCCAGCCCCCTTTTGTCTGAGTACCCCGGCGCGAGCGAGGGCGATTCTGGGAACGGGGAAGACGCTACAGAGAACTGGCGGCGAGAAGGCGCGGACGGTGAGGGAGGGGGCGGAAAACGCACATCTTTTCTTTGTCAGCCCGACTGCTACCCATTGAAACCCCCGTTTCGCTGTTCACAGAGAGCGACGCAAACGCAGACAACCGCAATGGCGAAACAGTGCTGGCATGCACGATGACCGCATAAACAAAGGGCGAAATGCGGTTGCCGCCTGTGTTTTATGGTGGTTTTGAATGGCACCCCCGGCGTGACTCGAACACGCGACCCGCGGATTAGAAATCCGCTGCTCTGTCCAGCTGAGCTACGGGGGTATAAGCCTTATTTAATGGGCATTATATACAAGTACCGACCAAGACACAATGTCGCTTGATTTTTTTGCTACGCCTTTGCACACTTCCGGCATCGTTGAAGCGTGCAAAACGGAGACAAGCGATAAAAAAATCAAATGCATGGCCGAAGATACGAAAGCGAAACGTTCGCGTCAAGGATGCGACCTACATGTACTTCTCGCTGGATTTCGGCAAGGTCAACGGCAAGCGGAAGTTTGAGAACTTCAAGACCAAGAAAGAAGCGGAATCGGCCGCCGAAGCTGCCCGACTCCGTGCTAAGAAGTTTGGCCGCGAATCGCTACGGTTGACGGCAGACTTGCTGGCCGACGCCGGTGGTGCATGGGAGACACTACAGGGCACCGGAATGTCATTCATGGATGCCGTAGAAGCCGCCAAGGAATTGACACCAGCGCAGCGGGCCGACGCTCTCACCGGGCTGGAAGCGTTGAAGGGATTTGCCACCATCACGACGGCTGCGGACTTCTACATGGAGCATCACAATCCGGAGGGCGGCACCCGTAAGGTGGTGGACGTGGTGAAGAAGTATCAAGCCGAAGCGGTGCAAGACGGTTTGCGCCCCCGATCCCTTCTCGACATGCAAAGCCGCCTGCAGCGATTCGAACGCGATTTCGGGACAAGGGCGATCGGCACTATCACACGGCATGATGCCGATGCTTGGAGGCGCACTCTGCGCAGCGAGAACGGTCAAGCTCTCTCAGCGGTATCAGTGAGCAACTACTGTCGAGCGGCGAACGGACTTTTCAACTACGCGACCGATAAGGGCTTTGCAGCAGAGAACCCATTTTCCACGAAGGGTCGCACAAGAAGAGGGCACAAGACGGCACACGACGAAAAGATGCCGGAGATCCTCACGGTTGACGAGTGCGAATCGATGTTGACCGCAGCCGCCCTGAAGGTGCCGGAGATCCTGCCTAGCATCGCCATACAGTTGTTCTGCGGGTTGCGGACGTCTGAAGTGCAGGGGCTGGACTGGGCGGACGTGGACTTCCCCGCAAAGCTGCTCACCGTCTCACCTCGCATCGCCAAGAAGCGGCGCGTGCGCCACGTAGACATGAGCGTCAACCTCATCGCGTGGCTCCTACCCCACCGGAAGGCGGCAGGGCCGGTGAGCTTCGCCAAAGATAGCGACTACCGGAGCAAGTTTGACCGCGTGAAGGATGCTGCCGGAATTGACCCTTGGCCGAGCAACGCGCTCCGGCATTCATTCGGCAGCTTCCATTTGGCGCGGTACAACGACGCGAATAAGACGGCGCTCCTCATGGGGCACCGTTCAACGGATGTTCTCTTCAATCACTACAGGAACCTTGTAAAGACAGAGGCGGCTGAAAACTTTTGGACGCTGGCGCCGGCAGTCGATTCTGTTCCGCCGATGATACCAAAGCCCGCATGATTCCCCAACGCCGGGTCTGATTGATTTGAAATCCGTCCGCGGTTCGGATATGTATTGCTGGCAGGGAGTTCCAAGTGACAGTGAAGGGCTCCGCCTAGCCGCAGGACTTCTGCATAAGCAGTTGGATGCGGCTGTCGACGCCTTCGGCCAGAGCATTACAGAAGCCATGCTTGAAGATGCTGACGATACCGGCAAGATGGGCTTTGAAGGTGCGAGCCACTTTCTTGACGGGCTCCAGCTTGGATTGCATCGCCAGCACGTACCACTTGTGGAAGAACGCAAGAGCGTCGTCTGCGTCCAGGCAGCGCTTGAGAGTGCGCCACAACTCCTTGAGTCGCCAGGCACGGGCGGTCTTCAATGTGCTGACTT
>CAYRKB010000119.1:0-12706 GCA_964424705.1 uncultured Victivallales bacterium | reverse complement strand
GGCGGGGTAGCTCAGTTGGTAGAGCGGAGGACTCATAAGCCTTAGGTCAAGGGTTCGAATCCCTTCCTCGCCACCATCCTTCACAGCCGCGAGAAGGATGGGTCGCTCCTCAGGGAAGTCCCGCTGACATAAGAAAACAACGCTTGCCCCTCCGTTTGTCATTTTTCTATAGTGACCACAGCCGCAGCGCGATGCAAATTCGATCCATGAATAAGAACCTGATTATCATACCGACGTACGATGAGCGTGAGAACGTCCGGCCGATCGCCGAGGCGATTTTCGCGGCCGCACCGGCAACCGATGTTCTGTTCGTCGACGACAACTCGCCCGACGGCACCGGGCAGATTCTTGACGAGATGGCCCGGGGCGAATCGCGCGTCAACGTGCTGCACAAGCCCGGCAAACAAGGCCTCGGACGCGCCTACATCAGCGGTTTCAAGTGGGCCCTCGAGCGACACTACGAATACGTGTTTGAGATGGATGCCGACTTTTCGCACGACCCGAAGGAAATCCCCAACTTCCTGAAGGCCGCGCAGAACGCCGATCTCGTCATCGGCTCTCGCTACGTCAACGGCGTCCGCGTGATGAACTGGCCCGTACGCCGGCTGATACTGAGCAAGGGCGCGGCGCTGTATGTCCGACTGGTCACGGGCCTGCCGGTAAGCGATCCGACCGGCGGCTACAAGTGCTACCGCCGCGAAGTGCTGACCACGATTCCCCTCGATGCAATCGCCTCGAACGGGTACTCCTTTCAGGTGGAAATGACCTACAACGCGTGGTTTCGCGGGTTCCGCATCGTGGAGATCCCAATTGTCTTCGAGGACCGCCATTCCGGATACTCGAAGATGAGCTCCGATATCATGAAAGAAGCGCTCCAGATCGTCATCAAGCTGGCATTCCGGCACGGCTTCCGCCGCAGCCCGGGTTTGCGCCCGGCACCCGCCGCCCCGCCGGAAAAGAAGAATACGTGAGGGAGCTTCGCACATGAACAGCAGCCTTCCTGCGCAGCCCGCCCTGCTCGACGTGGCACGGGCGCTGCGCGTCAACCAGTGGACCAAGAACGCTGTCGTGCTGGCCGCATTCTTCTTTGGCTACTGGGACCACGCGCAGAACATTCATATCGTCCCGCACCTCGCCATTGCGTGCGCCGCGGCGCTGCTGTTCTGCCTCGCCTCAAGCGGCATCTACCTGATCAACGACGTCCGCGACCTGCAGGCTGACCGCGCACACCCCGAAAAGCGGCACCGCCCCATTGCCGCGGGCCGCGTTCCGCCGGGCATGGCCCTGCGGCTTGCCGCCGTATTGCTTGCGTGCAGCCTGGGCGGCGCGTTAATGCTCTCGACAGGTTTTCTGGCTGCCCTGGGAGGCTACGTGGCGCTGCAGATCGCCTACAGCACCGTCCTCAAACGCATCGCGCTGGTCGATGTGTTCGTCATTGCCGGCGGGTTCGTTCTTCGAGCGCTGAGCGGCGCCCTGGCGCTGAAAGTAGTCATTTCGCCATGGCTTCTGCTGTGCGCATTCCTCCTGGCCCTGTTTCTGGCCCTGTGCAAACGGCGCCATGAGAAAGTCCAGATGAACGAGGAGTCCGGTAGCAGGCGGAGCTTGGAGAGCTACAGCGAGCGGCTGCTTGACCAGCTCATTGCCATTATCGCCTCCGCAACGATCGTGTCCTACGCCATCTATGCCCTGTCGGCCGCGACCGAACTCAAGTTCGGCACAAACAAGCTGGGGTTCACGATCCCATTCGTAATCTTCGGGATCTTCCGCTACATGGACCTGGTGTACCGTCACGAAAAGGGCGATCGGCCGGAAAAGATTCTGCTGACGGACGTCCCGCTCCTTGTGAACCTTGCTCTCTATGCCGGCTGCACGATTGTGATCTTTCTCACCATCGCGCGGTGATCCCTCGGGGAATCAGGAACGCGGCTCGCGCAGCGGCGCCTCCGGCTTGGATTCAAGATGCGTCACAGGGCGCGTCAGACCGCCCGGCTCCACAATCCTGATGTCCGTCAGGGTGCCCCTGATCGCTCCGAGCGGCAGCTCAAGGTCTGTGATGAGCGGCACCATGCTGAACGATACGCTTTCCCGGGAAAGCGCAAGCAGCCGCGGCTCCTGCACCTGCTCCGACACGGCCGCGAAAGACGCCGTCCACATTTCAAAGTCGCGGCCCTTGCCGCGGTCTGCCCTGGTCGGCTTGGGCTGCGCAAGGAGGTGGAGCGAGGGAATGCTCCTCCCCACCACGGTCACGTTCTCGCGGCGATCCTTGAAGCGGAGCGCGAACGGCACGAGGCTGCCCTCGGTGTAGATATAGACGGGGTCCCCGGAAACTTGCCCGGCCGGCTGCGATTCGCGCCCATATGCGGCGGCAATGCGCTGCACGAAGCGGCATACCTCCCTGCCCTGGCGCGTGAGTTCTGATCTTCCGGCGAGGTCGTTGGTTTGGCTGCCCGTCTGGTAATCGTGGCCGGTGTAATGCAGCGTACCGTCTTCCAGGTCAAACAGCTCCACGCTGTCCATGCGGCTGCGCTGGCGTAGAATGTGGATTCGCTGGTCTGTTCGTTTCGCATACACTAAGGCCGTGAGGTCCGGAATGGTCAGCACGGAGACGATGCGGTTGTGGATCGATACGCTCCCCCTGCTCTCATCGGGAAGTCCGGCGGCATCACGGGTATTGAGGCGGAAATCGACGAGGCACGCGGGGAGCGTGTCTCCGCCTCGCGCCGGGCGCCACACGCCCTCCGTGGCAAGGACCGTTGCCTCGGCTATGTATTTCATCTCAAGGTGGAGAAACCGGTACCCCACGCGGTATTGCATCTGCACGGTAGGCTTACTGGCCTCAAAGCGCGCAGTAAGCTCTCCGAACACGGCCTCCTCGGCGCCCGCGCGCGGAAGGCCAATGGCCAGCAGCGCGGCGCCCACACAGATCCCGACCCTTGTCCCCCACCCTCGGCTTACACACATGGGGCGCACTGTATCAACTCCCCGAGCTCTTGTCACCCAGAGGGAAACATAACGAATTGGGCGGCGATTGCGACGATTGCGGCGGCTCTTCTCCGGCGCCACGCTGCGGATCGGGCTGCTCTCTTTTCATTGAATAAAGCGCGGGGCACCTTCGTCGAATTGGTACGGACGAAAACAAATGGGGGGGGGCGACATGAAAAACAAGATGGTTACGGGTCTTCTGGTCGGACTGGTTCTGGTGGGTGGCGGGGCGTCGACTGTACAGGCCGATCAGCCGAGGGGCGGGAGCCAGCGCCATGGAGCCTACTCCGCAGGGACGCGAGGCAGCTCTGGCAGCCATCATGGCTTCAGAGGCGGCGAGCTTATTGCCGGAATGGTCATAGGCAGCGTTCTCAACGGGATCTTCTCGCCGCCGGCACACGTGGTATACAGCCAGACAACATGTTCTCCGACTGCTGTTTACGTTAGAAGGACGTATACGGCATGCTCCCCGCAGCCGGTGAGATACGAGACGGAAGTCGTCGCCCAAACGCCGGTCTATGTGCCGCCGCCCGTGGATACCGCCTGGATTCAGAACTCCAATGGATCGCGGACGCCTGTGCAGCTGCGGCGGGCCGAAGGGGGAATGTTTATCGGGCCCAGAGGCGAGTACTATCTGGGGATGCCGACCGAGGATCAGCTCCGCCGGTTGTACGGAATGTAAGAGCCTGAAAAATGTCCTATATTTCGCTTGCGCCGCGAGCAGGGTTAGAGTAATGTTCCGCTGCTCAGTGAGTGAGACGGTTAGTGAGTGGTAGGTTGTCCATCGCCCGCTTGTTGCAGGCCGGTGCCGATCAGAAACCCGAACGACTCGGGAACAGTCACCAAAACTCCCTCCAAGGCAACAAGGAAAACAGCAATGGGTACTAAACTATATGTCGGCAACCTGTCATTCGATTCGAACGAAGGCGATCTGAACGATCTCTTCGCTCCGTTTGGCAAGGTGGTTAGCTGCAACGTCATCATGGACAAGTTCACGAACAAGTCCCGTGGCTTTGCTTTTGTCGAAATGAGCAACCAGGCAGAGGCCACCAAGGCCATTGCCGAGTTGAACGGCAAGGAATGCAATGGCCGTGCCCTCACGGTCAATGAAGCCAAGCCCCGCGAGGAGCGTTCCGGCGGCGGCGGCGGCGGATACGGCGGCGGTGGCGGTGGCGGCGGCGGACGTCGCGAGCGCTACTAGTCCACTGGCGAACCTGCCTCCGCAAGGGGGCGGGCGCGCTGAAATTAGCGGCCCCAGTAAAAAGGGGCCGCTTTTTTTTTGCTCGCGCCATGTTTGCAGCGAGACATTTGCCTTGCGTTGCATATGCGTGAATGACACAATCTCCTCGTATCTTATGACTCGGGCAGAGTCCTGCAGCCCGTATACTCTTGGAACTGGTCAGGGAAGGTTCACTTGTCAAAGCGAATGGATGGCCCCATGAAAAGTCAGGAAGCCCTGCTTCGTCGCCGCAAAGAAGTGGAAAGATTGGGAGCCGAAGAAATTGCCCGCGCTTTGACAAGAACCCTCGTGCTGCTCCCATTCAAAGGAAACTGCACCTGCGGAATGATGCTGACGGAACGGGACAGGACGCCGAACAAGGCAACGTTCAGCTGTCCGAGTTGTGCCCGCCTGGGGCTCCCTGCAACAGCCAAGCCCGCGCCGGCGGAAGCCCGCCGCCCGTCTCCGCCCCTTTCGGTATACGGGACCTGAACTGGACGGCCTCGGATCGAGGCGTGCGAATCCCAGCCGGCGAGCCTAGAACGGCTTGGAAATAACTATCTTCGCACCGCATGTAGGGCAATCAAACGGCGTGCGCCGCAGCTGGGCCTGCTTGTATTCATCAGCTGAGATGCCGCGAATCTCTCCGCATTTGTGGCATCGCAGACGCTGCGCTACCCCGCCCCCGCCTGCCTGTGTTATCACGGTCTCGAGTCGATGGCCGGTCTTCAGATCGGTCCCGCACTGAACGCAGATGACAGCCTCGGCGGACACGCTGACAGAACAGCCGGGGCACGTCCTCTCTTCGGGCTGTTCCTCCGCTTGCGGGATGGCAGGAATCTCGGCCGCCGTCCCGCACTTCGGGCATTCAGTCTCCTGGCCCGCAAGGGCCTGGTACGTCTCGTCGTCCATCGTCAGCGTCGAGGAACAGCGCTTGCAGCAGATGCTGCTTTGATCCGGCACGGTCAGCAGCGTCTGGCAGGAGGCGCACTCAAAGTCTTCGCCGATCACGCCCGCGCCCGCATAGAGCCCCTCCTTGCATGAAGGGCATGCAAAGAAGATCGAAGGCTGCGGGACGTGCACAGCTTCGCCGCACACCGGACAGACAAGATCTGTGCCCACCAGTGGCTCGTCGACAGCTAGATGCAGCGAGCATGCCGGGCACTTGAAAAGAATATCGCTCACTCGCAGACTACTTTGTCTTTGACAGTTTGTCGTCCGGGATGCCGAGCGCGCGGAGCACACCTGCGGCCATCGCCGCATCGCCGAGCGGGCTCATATGCACGCCATCGGACGTGAGCCAGTTGCCCTGAACATCCGCCGGCTTGTGCTTGAGAGCCGCCAGGAACATTCCGTGCAGATCGGCCAGCCCGCATTTCTTCGCCTTGGCGATCGACTTCATGGCGTCCACGTATGCGGCCAGGCGCTTGTTGCCCTCTGTCTCCGGATTCTCTTCAATGAGCGTCGGGGTGAGAAGAATGACCTTGATGCCGCTCGCCTGGGCCATGTCCACCATCTTCTCCACGTTGTCCTTGTATGCCTTGAGAACGTTCTCGTCATGCGGGGCGCCCACCCGGTGCCAGACGTCGTTGATCCCGATGCTGAGGGTGACCACGGCCGGCTTGCGGCTCACCACGTCCTGCTGAAAGCGTCCGACAAGATCCTCCGCCTTCTGTCCGCTGATGCCGACGTTGACGACTTTCTGGATTTGCAGGGCCGGGTAGAGGTCTGCCAGCACGGTGTCGATGGCAACGAGATAGCCGCCGGCCTGGGTGATGGAATCCCCGATCGCCACAATGGACTCCCCTTTTTGAAGCATGAACTTCTCGGGCGTCCCCGGCATCCGCGCGCCAACCCACGGAAGAACCTTCACGACGAGGCTCTGGCTGGCCGGCGCATCCGCAGCTCGCAGGCAGGATGCGGAAACGGCCAACACGGCGGCGGCGGCGAGGAAATGCCTGAACGGCTTATGCATCACGGGCTCCTTATTTCGTTTTGTTTATTACCAGGCGCACAAGGCTATCCTCACGGCGCGCCCCACGCGAGCCTTTTCGTGACGGCCGCTTTGTGCTGGGTGCGATTGCAACCTATTGCAATCGCACCCATTTGTGCTGCCCCGAAGCGGGCCGGCCTAGATGAATAGAGTCATGTTCGCTCCGTCGGACTCGCCGAGGAAAGATGCAACGCCGCCGATCTCGACGCCATCGATCAATTCTTCCTTCCGGATTCCCATCACGTCCATCGACATGGAGCACGCAACGAATTTCACGCCGCCGCGCTTTGCTATGGCGATCAGGTCCGGCAGCGTATCCACGTTCTTCTGCCGCATGACGTGTTTCATCATCGCCGTGCCCATGCCCAGCATGTGCATTTGAGAGAGCTTCAGCGCGCCGGCGCCGCGGGGCATCATCCAGCCGAACATGGCGTCCAGCCACTGTTTCGGCACTGGCGGCGGATTGCTGCGGCGCAGCGCATTGAGGCCCCAGAACGTAAAGAACATCGTCACCTGGCTGCCCATGCTGACGGCGCCGTTGGCGATCACAAAAGACGCCAGCACCTTGTCGAGGTCTCCCGAGAAGACGACCATCGTCTTCTTGTCCGCGCGCGGGCAGGCGGCCGGCGTCATCGGGCCAGCTGCCGACTTGCGGATTCGCGCCTCGATCCGGCCCTTCGCGCTGGCCACGGCAAGCAGGGCGTGCCCGTGCTTCTTGCACCACGCCGGGACGTCGACAGTGAAGCCGGGGTCGGTGGCACAGACCGTAATCTCGTCTCCGGGCTTCAGCGCTGCCATCGTCTCCGCGAGCTTGCGAATCGGGCCGGGGCACTGCAGCCCGCAGCAGTCGAGCTGCAGGCAGGCCCCTGCGGGCGGCACGGGCATCCTTTCCTCCGCGTATGAAAGCGTTGCGGGGCCCGGCTCAACAGGCTTCGCCTCGGGCAGCTGATACGCGCTGAACGTCAGCTGCCCGCCGGCAAGCGTGGCCGCCTTGAACCCCCTCTGCCGCAGGATGCGATAGGCAAGGTAGCTGCGAAATCCGACCTTGCAGTAAACGAACACGGGCTTGTCGCGCGGGATGCGGTCCAGCGACGTGCGCAGCTTCGGCAGCGGGATGTTTACCGACCCCGGCACGTGCCACGCTTCATACTCCTGGGGCCCGCGCACATCGACGATGATGCCCCCCGCCGTCTTCTCCGGATAGTCCTCGGCGTACCAGAGGTCGAGGTCGCCGCTAAGAACGTTCGCGCCCACGAAGCCCGCCATGTTGACGGGGTCCTTCGCAGAGCCGTAGGGCGGCGCATAGGAGAGCTCCAGGCCCTCCAGGTCGTGGACGGTCATGCCGGCGCGAATCGCCGTGGCGAAAACGTCGAGCCGCTTGTCCACGCCATCGTGCCCGACCACCTGCGCGCCAAGGGCTTTTCCGCCGTCCGGGGCAAAGAGCAGCTTGATGTGCATGGGCGCGGTTCCGGGGTAGTAGCTGGCGTGGCCCGAAGGATGCACGTAGATCTTGCGGTACGGCCGGTTCAGCCGCTTGAGCGTCTTTTCCGATGCGCCCGTGCACCCGCCGGTCAGGTCGAACACTTTGACGATGGCCGTGCCCTGCGTGCTCGTGTAGGCCGTCGTGCGGCCGCAGATGTTCTCTGCCGCAATGCGGCCCTGCCGATTGGCGGGGCCGGCCAGAGGAATGAGCGCCTGCTCGCCCGTCACCGTATCCGTCACCTCCACCGCGTCGCCGGCGGCATACACGTCCGGATCCGAGGTGCGCATGTGCGCATCCACCTTGATGCCACCGCGAGGCCCCAGCGCCAGCCCGGCGTCCCGCGCGAGGGACGTCTCGGGCTTCACGCCCACGGAGAGGATGACCAGGTCCGCCGCGAGCAGCTTGCCGTTGGCGAGTTCGATGCCGAGAGCGCTGCCCGTGTCGCGGAACGACGCGGCGGCCGTGCCCAGGTGCAGCCGCACGCCCCTGCGCTGCATCTCATCCTCGAAGTAGCGCGCCATTTCCGGGTCGAGCGGAGGCATGAGCTGTCCCACCATCTCCACCAGGTCCACCTCCAGCCCCCGTTCGCGAAGGTTCTCCGCCATTTCCACGCCAATGTAGCCGCCGCCGATCACCACCGCGCTGCGAGCGCCCTTGTCCAAGGCTGCCTTGATGCGGTCCATATCCTCCACGTTGCGCAGCACGTGGATCCGCGGGTCGTCAATGCCCGGCAGCCGCGGCCGGATCGGCGACGCGCCGGGGCAGAGCACGAGCTTGTCGTACGATTCCGCATACTCCTGTCCCGCCGCCAGGTCGGCGACCGTCACCGTGTGCGCTTTGCGATCGATCGCGCGCACCTCATGGCCGACGCGCACCTCCAGATTGAGGGAGGACTGCAGGCTCTGCGGGGTCTGCAGCAACAGGCGCTCGCGCTCGCGGATGACGCCGCCGATGTGGTACGGCAGCCCGCAGTTGGCGAACGATACGTGCTGCCCGCGTTCGAGAATGATGATCTGCGCGCTTTCGTCGAGCCGCCGCGCGCGAGCCGCCGCGGACGCTCCCGCCGCCACCCCTCCGACAATTACGATCTTCACAAGTGTCGCTCCTTTGAAAGTTCAAGAATAGATATGAGACTAGCCCCATCCGGCCACAGCCGTCCAGAAACAACGGAGAGAATGGCGCGGAGCGTCCCGGGGCGGGATGCCGATACCGGGGTGGACGCGCTCAGCACCGAGCCCTGCGCCATAGCGCATCTTCTCACAAGTTCCTCTGGACAGTCCTGCTCGCCCGTTGCACAGTATCGCGTATGCAAATCAACTTCCTCGGAGCTGCAGGCAACGTCACCGGGTCGTGCTATCTTCTGGAGGCGCAAGGCAAGCGCATCCTCGTGGACTGCGGGATGTATCAGGAGCGCGACCTGAAGAGCCGCAACTGGGAGGACTTCCCCGTTCCGCCCAACAGCCTCGATTGCGTGCTGCTGACCCACGCGCACCTCGACCACTGCGGGCGCCTGCCCCGCCTTGTGCAGCAGGGATTCAAGGGACGCATCTACTGCACGCCGGCGACCGCAGACATCGCCCGCATCGTCCTGTTCGACGCCGCGAAGATCCAGGAGGAAGACGTGGCCTTCAAGATGAAGCGCCACGAGAGCGCCGGCCGCCAGGGCCCCTTTCCGCTGATCCCGCTGTATACGGCGAAAGACGTGGAAGCCACCATGCCGCTCTTCGAAACGCGGGAATACGAACAGCCGTTCTCAATCGGCGACGCGCTGGAAGTGATCTTCCGCAATGCCGGGCATATCCTTGGCTCAGCCAGCGTCTATGTCCGCTCCGGGCGGAACGGCGACCGTCGCACCGTGGCATTCTCCGGCGATCTGGGACGCTGGGACATGCCGATCCTCCGTGACCCGACGCCTTTGGAGGAAGCCGACTACGTCCTGGTGGAGTCCACCTACGGCGACAGGGAACACAAGGATGCCTCGACCATTCCCGGAGCGCTCGCCGCGGCGATCAATGAAACGTGGAAGGCGGGAGGCAACATCGTCATCCCCACCTTCGCCGTCGAACGCTCTCAGGAATTGATGTACCACCTGAACTTGCTGCTGGCGCAAAATAAGATCCCGCACCTCAGGGTGTTCGTCGACAGCCCGATGGCCGTCAACGTCACGCAGGTCTTTCAGCGCCACCCCGAGCTCTTCGATCAGGAAACCATGGACCTGCTGCGGAGGGGCATTCACCCCTGCGATTTTCCGGGCCTGACCATGAGCCGCACGGCCGACGAGTCCAAAACGATCCGCCACCAGGGCGGGACCTCCATCATCATGGCCGGGTCCGGCATGTGCAACGCGGGCCGCGTCAAACACCACCTGGTGGACAACATCTCCCGTCCGGAAAGCCGGGTGCTCTTTGTTGGATATCAGGCTTCCGGCACGCTGGGTCGCATCATTCTGGAGGGCGCGAAGGAAGTGCGCATCCTCGGCGCAACGTATCCGGTGCGTGCCCGCGTGAGCAAGGTGAACGGCTTCTCAGCACACGGCGATCGCAACGAGCTTCTGCGCTGGCTATCGGGCATCCGCAAAGCACCGCGGCGGGTCTTCGTGATACACGGCGAACCGGAAGCCGCCAAGGCCTTCGCGGGCTTCGTCCGCCAGAAGACAGCGTGGGACGTATCCGTTGCAGCATACGGCACGCCGGTCGATCTGGCCTGAGGTCACTTGCAGGATCGGGCGGCAGCCGCCCGTCACAGCGCCGGCGGCTTCGGCAATCCATCCAGACAGCCCAGCGACTTCTTCAGGTCCGCGTCGCCCAGCGTGTAATCCGTCAGCTTGCCGTCAAAGAACGCCTCGTAGCCCGCAAGATCCATGAGGCCGTGGCCGGACCAGTTCATGACGATCACGCGCTCCTTGCCTTCCTCCCGCGCGCGCTCGGCCTCGCGGATCGTCTGCGCAATCGCATGCGAGGTCTCCGGGGCGGGGATAAAGCCCTCTGTGTGTGCGAAAAGCACCGCGGCGCGGTAGCACTCGGTCTGCGGCAGCGCAACGGCTTCAATGAGCCCTTCGCGCAGAGCATGGCTGACCATGGGCGCGACGCCGTGGTAGCGCAGCCCGCCGGCGTGGATCGGCTGCGGCACGAAAGAATGCCCCAGGGTATGCATCGGCAGCAGCGGCGTCATCATCGCCACGTCGCCTGAATCGTAGGCAAAGGGCCCGCGCGTCAGCGTCGGGCAGGCCGTCGGCTCGACGCCCACGATGCGCACATTCCTGCCGTGAATGCGGTCGCACACGAACGGGAAGCCCATGCCCGCGAAATTCGATCCGCCGCCTACGCATCCGACAACCACATCCGGATAGACGCCGATCTTCTCGAACTGCTTCTTGGTCTCAAGGCCGATGATCGTCTGGTGCAGGAGCACGTGATTCAGCACGCTGCCGAGCGAGTAGCGCGTGTCTTTCGACGTGACGGCGTCCTCGATAGCTTCGCTGATGGCGATGGCCAGGCTGCCGGGCGTATCCGGCATTTGCTGCAGAACCTGACGCCCCGCGTTTGTCTCGCTGCTTGGACTGGCCACGCACTCCGCGCCCCATGTGCGCATCATCATCTTGCGGAAGGGCTTTTGCTGAAAGCTGATCCTGACCATGTAGACTTTGCACTGCAGGCCCATGAGCTGGCAGCTCATCGCCAGCGCGCTGCCCCACTGCCCGGCGCCGGTCTCCGTGGTGAGGCGCTTTATGCCGAACACCTTGTTGTAGTACGCCTGCGCGATGGCGGTATTGGGCTTGTGACTGCCCGCGGGAGAGACGCCCTCGTTCTTGTAGTAGATCTTCGCCGGCGTTTTGAGCGCCTTCTCCAGGCCACGCGCACGGTACAGGGGCGAGGGCCTCCATAGCTTCAGGACCGACAGGATGGGCTCCGGGATATCGATCCAGCGCTGCGTGCTGACCTCCTGCTCAATCAGGTTCATCGGGAAGACAGGCGCCAGCGCCTCTGGCCCAATGGGGGCGCCATCCTTCCCGACCGGCGGCGGCATGGGGTGGGGAAAATCCGCGAGAAGGTTATACCACTGACGCGGCATTTCATCTTCGGACAGCACAATCTTAGTCAAGTCGCTCATGCTTTGCCTCCTCTGTCTTCAGTCTTCCTGCAATCTGGCTCTATCCTTATCCTATGCTCAGGTCGGCTACTTGCTCTCCGCGCCCTGTGCCGGAAGCGCTTCCGCCTCCTTGTTCGGCGCTTCAGTCCCTGTCGCTCGCAACAGCGCTGCGGCCGCTGCGTGCTTTGCACCCTCCGCCATCGCCAGCGGAGTCTCCCCGGCGATCGTCATGACGTCTGCCTTCGCGCCGCGCGCAAGCAGCACTCGCACGCATTCGTCCCGGCCGCGAAACGCGGCGTAATGCAGCGGAGTTTCGCCATTGGAATTGACCGGGCTGACCGCTGCGCCGTGATCCAGCAGCGCCACGACAAGCTCCGCGGAGCCCATGCCGGCGGCGAAATGAAGGGGCGTGCGCAAAGCGCTATCCTGCTCGCTGACATCAGCTCCTCCTTCGATCAGCCGTATCGCGGCGGCGGCGTGCTGGCTCGCCACGGCCAGAAAGAGGGGAGTGGCCTGGTCATCCGTCTTTGCGTTCGGATTCGCCCCCGCCTTAAGCAGAGCTGCAATGATGTCGACGTTGCCCTGTTGTGCTGCGTAGTGCAGCGGAACGGCGTTCTTGGCGATCGCGTGGTTGACGTCTGCGCCTTTTGAAATGAGGTCTACGACCAGCGCTGTGTTGCCCGCCCTTACAGCGGCCAGCAGCGGCGGCTTCTGCCCGCCGCATCCGCACACAAGGCACGCTGCGACCACACTTGTCCACATTCCGAATCTCATAATGCCTCCTCACCGTGCCGCCAGTGACACACACATCGAGCGGCGAACTGTAGCAGAACGCCGCCGCCTCGTCATGCTGCAATTCTCCCGCGGCGCGCGCCGGGGCGCATATGAGTTCCGGGGAGTTGTCCGTTCAGGCGCGTCTTTGTATCTCCGCGACGAGGGC
>CAYRKB010000118.1:0-12723 GCA_964424705.1 uncultured Victivallales bacterium | reverse complement strand
TGCACGACGCCGTGCCACTTGAGAATTTCCTGGCCATGCGCGAAGCGGTGCTGGAGAACCCGTATTGACAATAAGGACGGAGATGGAACGAACCGAGTCAAAAGAAAGAGTGCTGGCAATGAGCCAAATCCAAACGGATACAGACGGACAACCCGACGGCAGGTGCGGGGTGTATTTTTTGGATGTTGAAACGATGAGCGACGCCGAATTGGTTTCGGCAGTCTGCCTGCAGGGATTGGCCAATCGGCAGTGTCCCCGCGTCTTCCTGCATGTGAATCGTCGGCATTGGCACGGCTCGTTCGAAACGAACCCACTGAGTGACGATGGGGCCCCGCGGCTGGACCCGGGACCTGGCGGGCGGGCGAAATCCGCGGCGGAATTGTGGCAGGCGTACTACGCCCAAGCGCACGGTTTCGATTTCCAGGACGTTGATTCATTCCTGGCGCTCGTGCAGTTGCTCGGAGACGCAGTCAAGGGGATCGTCCGATTCCGCCTCGCCAATCGTGCCGAGCTTGCCCCCGCCTTCACTGTGGCGGGAGTCGAGGACGCTTTGGCCGTTCCTGACGAGTCGCCCTACCTTTCGGCGCTCCTTGCGCGTTTCCCGGTGGTGGCGGACTTGCGCGATCGCTTTGCCGATCGACTGGAGGCGACTCAGTGGGCGAAGCGTGAATACTATTCCCGCTGCAGCCATAGGGCGATATTCAGCCAGAATGACACCAACGGCCAGAAAGACCCCGACATTTTCTCCCTCGATCTCGCGGTCTCGCAGCGGCTGTTCGTCTTCAACCTGGACTTCTGGCAGGCGCGGGCGCCGGATCATTTCACCCTCATTCAGGAACTGCTTTCGGGGCTGGAACCTATGAGCCCCATGTATGGCTGGGGCACCAGCGAGGCATCCATGATGGTTGCGATGGCACCGTCGGGAACCTTCCTGATCTGCACGCACTGCCCCAATTTGAGCTTCCACAAGCAGGTGCCTGCCCGGCAATGGCCGCTGCGGGCGAAGCGGCGTTTCGACCCAGCCTCCGTCCGGCTGGAGTCTCGCCACTACGTCACGTTCATCGTCAACGAGGGGGATACCCTCAAATGGATGGGATCGGTCATGGGCAGCGGCCGCTGGCTGGAGCCGGAACGCGGGCGTCTGCCGGTGAATTGGGGTGCCTCAACCTTCATCACGAAGGAATTCCCGGGGATGATGGAGTACTTCTATCAGTCCAGCAGCGAGTTGGACCTGTTCGTCTCCGCCATCTCGGGCTATGGCTACTACAGCCCGAAGCATAGCTCCTACTACCGGGAATTGGCTGAGCGGGAACGGGCGCTCCTTCCCGAAACGGACATGACGGCCGGCACCATTTATTCGGTTCATGGCATGATGGATGCCGTCAATGGACGGTTGGACTGGCTTACACATGATTGGCTAGTGCGCCGTGGTTGCCAAGGGTATGTCTTTGAGGCGGCGCAGCAACCGCTGCACTGGACGACGACGGCCGGCCAGCCGATCATCGGTGCCGACTGGTCACTGTTCTACTGGAAACACCGCATCCCGGGCGCGGGTGAGGAGCAGCTCCGGAATGTGGCGGAGCGCATCAAGGCGGTGGCCGAAATGTGTCCCGCGCCCGGGTTCATCCCGGTCTACAGCGGTTCCCCCGCCGAGTTCGTGCGCATTGCTGGCTATTTACCGTCGGAGCTCTTTAAGGTGGTCGCCCTCGATGAATTTCTGGAGGCGGCAAAACAGGCGCAGCCCGGCCTTTCCGCGACATCGGCCTGCGCCTTCGAGGGTCAAACCCTTCCGGCTCCGTGGACGCATGAGGCTGCTGCAGGCGTAGTGCCCGCCTGGTCACAGCCGATCCTCATGGACCTTGGGGCCTTGGGTGTCGGCTGCATGCGGGCGGAGGTGCAGTTCGCGTGGAACCGCGAATCGCTACTTGTCCGGGTGGAAGAAGGTGTGTCTCCTCCGGAGCCCTGCGAGTCGCTTTGCCAGGCTGGCTTCGAAGCAGGGGAATTCGACCTGGTCGATGCCGTGGGGTTGTGGTTTGACTTCAACCTCGACGGCACGCGGGAGCGGGGCGATTTCACCCTTTGGTTGGGGTTCAGTTCGACCGGTCGCCGCGATCTCTACTGCTGCAACCTCAACGACAGGGTGCTGGTCAGCGTGCAGCCGCAGGTCAGCGTGATCACGGGCGGCCAACCCGGCTCGCGCTGGATCGAGGCGAAAGTTCCCTGGATGGAACTGGCGTTGCGGCTGGACACGGAGCACCATCCGGTTCCTGGACTGCCTGAGTGCGTTGCGGGTGGGTTCCAATTCGGTTGTCAGCCACTCCTGATCGAGGGCAGGGGGGGGCGCTCTTTCCTGAATGGCCGTTCCAACCGGCGGCAGGATCGGACGGCCGCGGTATTGGAGGACAATCGAGGCACCAGCCCCATCGCCGCGCCCGACGGGTGGGACAGGGCTTCATGGCGGGTTCATTTGGATGCGGATCCGAGCCTGTGAGCGAAGCAGTGTCACACATGAACAAGTGCATCATCCTGCTCAGCAACTTCGAACACGCGGTGCCTTCCGGCACCACGGACGAGGACATTGTCCGGGCCACCCGGGAACACCGGTTGGGAGATGGGTTCTGTTGCTGGCTGTGCCACATGAACGGGAAGATGGACCTTCCTGTTCCAGCCCCGGGCGAACATCTGGTCGTGGCGTTCTGGCCCAACAATCCGTATTACGCCCGACGGGCGGAGCAACGGGGACTTGCCGTGGAGGAATACATCGACTGGGCGTCAGGAGAAATCCAAACGCGACAACGGGAGATGGGCGACCGTTTCATTTGGTGTCTGGGCTGGGAGACCTTTTCCTCTCCCGAGTGGTGCGATGAAGCGGGGAATTCTCCACGCTTTCAGACGCGGCAGGACGGTTTTGCTTTTTACAAACGGTGGATCACAACCTCGATCCACACACGGCATTGGCGGCATGCTCACAAGTTTGGCGACGACCGCTTGAATGGCCGCCCATGCGCCTTGGAATGGCTGGCTCAGGAAAAGATGCCCAGAACCGATTTTCGTCTGGCCGTGGGGGGGCAGAATGCGCCATCGCACGCCCACTATGCCTTCGAGGCCGTGCCGGAACTCGATACGTTCTGGTGGGAGTGCGGGATTGGCGTGGTCAATCTGCAAGTGGGCTTCGCGTTCGTGCGCGGGGCCGCCCGCCAGTATGGGCGGAAATGGCTGGCGGATGTGTCGCCCTTCTACTACCCCTATCCCCTGCATCCGGACGAGTATTACCGGGAACTGGGGGAGTGGGGCAAAACCGAGGAGGGCGTGCAGGGGAGATGCCGGTTGAACTTCCCGAAATACACACCCGAACGGGTCCGGCTGGCCGGGTACAGCGATTCCCTCTCCTTACGGTGCTGGCTGGCCGCCATGATGTCCGGATGCGACTATCTTTTTGAGGAGGCCTCCAGCCTGAGCCACTTTGTCCGGGTAGGCGAGCGCCTGGAACTGACACCGCACGGAGTGGCAGCCCGGCGGCTGGCCGACTTGAACCGGCGTTTGCCGGATCGTGGGAAACCGCTGGCGCCGGTGGCGTTACTGCTGGACTTTGACCATGGCCTGGAACCCTACGCATCGGAGAAGCCGTGGCACTTTGGCGAGAGTGAGGAAGGTGATGCGCAGTTATTCGCTTTCTTCAACTCTGTCTATCCGAACCATTCCCAGCCGCCGGCTCCGCCGTGGCGCAATCTGCGCGAATACGGGGATCTGTTGCGCGCCGGATTCGATTTCCG
This sequence comes from uncultured Victivallales bacterium, assembly GCA_964424705.1. Lineage (GTDB taxonomy): Bacteria > Verrucomicrobiota > Kiritimatiellia > UBA8416 > CAYRKB01 > CAYRKB01. The sequence continues at coordinate 8,950 of CAYRKB010000118.1, read as the reverse complement.
GCCCTATGAACGGCGTGTGTTGTGCAATAGCGAATGGGCGGACCTGTTTGATGTGTATCTGAGCAACGCGCCTGAAAAAGCCTTCGCGGACAGCCGTTTGATCGTGCCGTTGGGCCGCCTTTCGCTGACGGATGCCCAGCAGTCTCAGCTCGTGCGCCTGGTGGAAGACGGGCGGGATCTGGTCGTGGCCGCCGGTCAACTGTCGCAGGGCAGCCCTTTGCTGGCCGGACTCAAGCCGGATGCCCAGGCGTCGGCTGATTTGGTCGAACGATTGGGCGGGACCTCCTCTTTTTCGGTTTCACCGGGAGGAGAGTGGCAGGCATGCGCACCCTCTCGGGTCCAGGCGGTTGCCGCCTCAGGCTGGGACATCCTTCTATGGAACGAGGCCGAACGGCCACTCTTGCTGAAGAAGCGTTTTGGCCGGGGAACCGTCTATTTCTTCACCTGTCGTTTTGGCCTGGATGTGAACGGGCGGCTGCATGACCGATTGATGGATCTGCTGCGAGGGCTGGCAGACGGGCTGCTCCCATTTCGGGTGGAAGGCGCACCCATTCAGCGAATTCTGAATCGAACCAACCGGGGATATTTGCTGACACTGATCAACAACGGAGCCGAGCCTTGGAGCGGACGCATCTGTGTCGGGGCGGAGAGGCTGCCTTCTCCGGTTGAGCACTGGGACAATCGGCTGGTGGCCTGGGAAGAGACTCCGACGGGAGTCTCATGTTCCCTCGATGTTCCGCCATTCGGCATTCGAATCCTGGAGGTGTTGGATCCGGCTCAAACCACCTGCCGCTGAAGTTCCTGCAAGTGCTCGAGCGAGCGGATACCTTCCGGCATCAGCGCGAGCCCGCGCGGGTCAAGCTTTTCCGCCAGTTCGGCCACTTCTTCCGCGGGACAGATCAGGACCAGAGGCTTGTGCGCCTCTTGCAGCATATGGAACATGTCCAGCCAGGCGAGGGCGGAGGGCGTGCCGGCGCCCGGCGTGAACTGGACGGCGGTAATGGCGGGCTCCTCCGCGAGGGCCTCGGCGTGGCGCGCGGCTCCCGGCCCGTCGAGATGAAACAGGCAGCGGCCGGCCCGGCGGGACTGCTCGGCCAGAGAGGGCATGACGAGATTGCGAAACACATCCGGGCCGATCATGAAGTTGAAGTCGCATGTCGGGATGGTGTACGGCCGGTCCGACCAGACTTGCACCCAGGAATTCACTCCCGCGCCCTCCCGCAGGATCGTTTCGTACGAGGTCGCAAAAACCTGCTCCCAGGCGTCCACCGCGCGATCGGCGGCCCGCCGGATCGCATCGGGATGATCGTAGAGATCCATCAGCAGGCGTTCAGTGCCCCGAAGGTTGGCGAGGATGTCGAAAGCGCCCGAGAAGTCGGGCAGACAGACCAGGTACCGGTCGGCGGCGTCACGAGCGGCGGCCGACATCAGTGCCAGCGTGGCTTGAAGCCAGCGGTTGTGAGGGTCGAGATGGGCCGCGGCTCGGTCGTCCCACTCCTCGATAATCGGGGTCTGCCACGACGTGTTCTCCTGCGGTGCGAAGTGCAGCGGCGCACCCAGATAAGCCGCCGGCGCCACCGGGCCGAGGTCCACGCGCAGGTTCGGTGGCGTGTCCTCCGAGAATCGCGTCGCCTCCAACTGCCGCCGCCGAACCGCCAGCCAGGCGCCGGGATCCTCCAACAGGTCGAACGCCTTGTCATGCCGGATGTCGGACCGGGCGGATACGGACGCAATCAGGAGCGGCCGAGCGCTCCGAAACGCCCACCACGCCTCCCACCTCTGTGCCAGGGCCGGGAAATCCGGACAGAACTGCAGCGGTTTGGAACCGATCATTTTCAAGTGGTGCGACCAGCGATCCAGAGAGCCTGAAATTCTTACGAGGGGTGGCATGTGTGTTCTACCTTTCCGAAAACCGGCCGCACCCACCGGGTTGCGGGCTACCGGAGACCTGCGGGCAATCTATCGTTTCCGGGCGGACGCGCCAACCCCATTATGGGCGTATCATTCACCATTTTGGGCTTCGGCCACGAGCCGCTTGAGGGTGACGGCGTCCCTCAGGGTGTTCTCGGGGTCATCGTTCAGCGCGAATTCGAGATGAGCCCAGTGTTCGCCCGCGGAGGATGCCACCAGCGCCAGGATCTTGCGCCACGGGTCCGCTCCCTCTTCCAGCAGCAGGCGCTCAATGACCCGGCTGCCATCCGCTCGGGAGGTGCAGCGCCAGGTAAACACATGCAGGTTTGTGACCCTGTCCAGGAGGCCGAGCATGCTTCCGACACACTCCGCGGCATTAAAGCCATGGGGAGGCTGCCAGTAAAACCTGACAGCCGGATCCGGTACCCTGGCGGCAAACGCCAGGGCGTTGGCGGGGGTGTTCGTGTAGGTGCCCCCATGATACTCGAAGGAGATTGTTCTTCCCTCTTTTTCCGCCAGTCGTGCGATCCGGAACGTGTCGTCTACGACCCTCGCCACGTCCTCCGGCGCGGCCTTCTCGATATCGGTCGTCCCCGCCCAGACCCGGATGGTGACGGCTCCCAATTCGGCGGCCGTTGCCAGCACGTCAGCAAAGTTCAATCCCTGCGTTTCGCTCGTGCCGACGCGGTAGTAGGAGCCGTACGAGGGACAGGCCAGCCCCGCATCCCGGCACAACTTGCGTGCTGCGGCCGCAGTTTTCAGGTCGCCATGCGGCACGTGCACGTCGCCTCCCCATTCGATGCCCTCTAACCCCGCGCGCACGCCCAGGTTGACGATCTCCCGGATCGGGAGTTTTCTGAAACTGATGGAGCAGATACCGCTACGCAACATTTCAACGTCCTTTCGATGACCGGTTCAAGCCATCGTGGCCAAGATCTCGCGGGTTACGCCATGTACAGGAGGCTTTCCGGCGAGGTAGTTGCGAAGTTCCTCGACAACATATTGTCCCATGCGGTGGCATTCACCGTTAACTGAACCGGCGATGTGAGGGGTCAGGAACACGTTCTCCATCTCGTACAGGGGCGAGCCCGGCGGCGGAGGTTCCGGATCGGTCACATCCAGTACAGCGGTCAGATCCGGACGCTTCCGGAGAACTTCGATCATTTCCTTCTCGCGGATCACCGCGCCGCGGGAGGTGTTGATCAGCGTCGCGCCCTGTTTCATCGAGGAGATGTGTTTCCCGGTGATCATTCCGCGGGTTTCCGGCTTCCGGGCCGTATGGATGGAGACGGCATCCGATATCGCGAACACCTCCTGCAGCGTACTGTTCCGGACGCCAAGTTCCCGGGCGCGTTCGTCATTCATGGTAATGCAGTAGACCGCGATGTTGACATCGTATGCCCGCAGAAGTTTGAGAACGTGACGGCCCACCATGCCCAGGGAAATCAGCCCCACCGTGGAACGGTAGGCGCCGGTCAACGGCTCGTGCCGGGTCCATTTCTTGTCCGCATGTGATCGCCGGGTGTGCACCAGACAGCGTTTCAGCCCCAGGATCAGGTTGGCGACGCAGTATTCCGCCACGGGGATGGCGTTGGCCGCGTAAGCGCTGGTTACCAGATAGCCGGCATCCAGGGCCCCCCGCCCGAATTCGTTCACCGATCCCGCCCCGTAGAAAATTGCCTTGAGTCGTGGCGCCGCCTTGACGAAGTTATCGTCAATTCTAGCCATGCCCCAGCCGCTCAGGATGATGTCCACGTCGTTGAGGATGGCCGGGTTTTCCTTCACTGAAGCTGCCGTCTGCGGCGGCGCGACGATGTCCACCAGTTCCGCGATTCGCGCCTGCACCTCGGGACCGTAGATCTTGTCGAAATCATGGGCGTTGAGCACGTAGATCGCTTTTTTTCGATTCATGCTTTTAACCTTCTCTGCATCATTTCAATGGCCGCCATAGCCCTCATAGTCATAGGCTAAGCCTGACGACTGCCATACGCCAAGGCCAAATCAGGCAATACGATCACCACTTTTGGAGAACCGGCTTGACTTCGAGCATTCGCTGGACTACTTGATTCATCATGTATTTTTGGAAAGTCGGAGTTCAGGAATGAATAATGCGATGGGTGGCAACAACCCGGTGCGCAAGGTGATTGTGATGATCGCTTCGAACCGCGAGTTGAATCGTGCCTTCTGGCGCGGCATTCTGGCGTACTCCCAGCAGCATGGCCCCTGGGTATTCTACGAGGAACCGCCCCTTTTCCTGAATCCCTTCGGGCACAAGCCGCGGTTGGAACGGATGAAGGCTTGGGGCGCGGACGGCCTGATTGCCTCGCAATCCCGCATTGAGAAGGTTGCCGCATGGGGGCTGCCATCCGTGGTCCGATGCAATATCCATTCACTCCCCGCGGATCAACATCAAGTGCGTGCCGATGACGAGGCGATCGGAATTATGGCGGCCGACCATTTGCTTGGCTTGGGCTTCAAGTCTCTCGCCTATTGCGGTTTGGCGGGGTTGGAATGGGCGACGTTGCGCGGAGAGACCTTTCGCCGGCGTGCCGCCAAGGCGGGCGTTCGCACGGACGTTTACAACCCGGGTGATTCCCGCAGGGGTCGATCCCGATCTGAGCCTGCGACCCGGGCCAGGTTTTCAGAGGAACGACAGCTGGGGGACTGGCTCGCGGCCCTGCCGAAACCCATCGGTCTATTGGCTTGCAATGACGAACGGGCACGTGTGCTGGCGGAGATTTGCCGGGTTCGCGCGATTCAAGTGCCTGACGAGATCGCGATTCTCGGAATACATAACGATGAACACGTGTGCAATCGGGCCACTCCTCCGCTTTCCAGCGTCGCACTGAACACGGAACAGTCCGGCTACGAGGCCGCCGCCATGCTGGACGCCCTGATGTCAGGCCGACCGGTCCGACGGCGCATTATTCTGATTCGTCCCGTCGGCATCGTATCGCGGCAGTCGACCGACCTGATCGCCGTCAACGACGTCAATCTGATCAAGGCGCTGCGGTTCATTCGCGACGGGAGCAATCGCCTGATTCAGGTTCGGGATGTTGCCGCTGTGGCGGGACTTTCGCGGCGCATGCTTCAAGATCGGTTCCGGCGCTCGCTTGGGCGAACCGTATTGGAGGAAATCCATCGCAGCCGCGTGGGCTATATCTCGCGGCTGCTTGCTGAAACCGACCTGACCGTCTCCGCCATTGCCAGTGCCTTGGGATACGAAATGGATGCGCACTTGGCGCGTTTCTTTGCCAGAAAGGCGGGCCATTCCCCTTCCTCTTATCGGCGGATTCACGGCAAAAAACACGGGGAACAGAAGAAGGGGACCCGATTTCAATTTCGCGCGGATACCAAAGGAGCGCGAACATGAACGAGACCGGGAACCGCGACAGAACCGGGCGCAGGATTATCACGCTGATTCCCTCTGACGGGGAGTACTCGCGCGCTCTATTGCGCGGAGTTGTTCAATATGCCCATCTGCATGGGCCATGGGTGTTCTATGAGGAATCGCCTGTTTACGTGAACCCAGCCGACCGCCGACGGCAACTCGCCCCTATGCGCAATTGGAACGGAGATGGTATCATCCTCGTGGAGTGTCGCGCCGCGGACCTCGAGGTCCTACGCCTGCCGGCCGTGATGGTTTGCGATAGCCGCCACCTTTCCGCCCAAACATGCCAGGTGCGAACCGACGATGGGGCCATCGGGAACATGGGCGCCGATCACCTTCTGGGGTTGGGGTTCAAACATCTTGCCTATTGCGGGATGGAGGGCATCGACTGGTCAACGGAGCGTGGCGCCGCTTTCCGTCGGCGCGGCGCCGAAGCCGGTTTCGATGTTCACATGTACACGCTGGGACACAGGTATTCCAGCGCGGACTGGTATAGGGAAGACAAGCGGCTGGGCGACTGGTTGACGGCGTTACCCAAGCCGACAGGCCTTCTGGCCTGCAACGACGAGCGGGCTCGCATGTTGGCGGAAATCTGCCGCGTGCGAAGTATCCGTGTGCCCGAAGAGATTGCTATTCTGGGCGTGGATAACGACGAACATGTCTGCAACCGCGCCACTCCCCCCCTGTCCAGCATCGCCCTGGCCGCCGAGCGGGCAGGGTATGAGGCCGCGGCCATGCTGGACGCCCGCATGTCCGGCCAACCGGTCCGGCGTTGCGTGATCCTGACACCTCCCACCCGGGTTGTTCCACGCCAATCCACGAATCGGATCGCCATAGACGACGCTGCAGTGGCCAAGGCCCTGCGTTTCATTCGCGACGAGAGCATCCACATGATTCGGGCTCGGGATGTTGCCACGGTGGCGGGACTTTCTCGGCGCGTGCTTCAGGAGCGATTCCGGCGCGCGCTCGGGCGAACCCTGCTGGAGGAGATCCATCACTGCCGCGCAGAACATATTTCACGCCTGTTGGCTGAAACGGACTTGCCGATCTCTGCCATTGCCACGGCTGTGGGATACGAGACGGACGCGCACCTGGCTCGTTTCTTTGCACGGCAGGCCGGTCTCAGTCCTTCCGCCTACCGCCTCCGTCACCGCAGAGGATAGCGCGCACCCACGTCAACGATGGTTGCACCACGGATCTTCGAACAACAGCGACTCTCTGGTCGCCGCCGGCTGTGTTTCGCGGGTTGAAGTGTGCTCATCGCGAGCGGGCCGCGCGATAGGCGGCGGGCGAAACCCCGGTGTGGCCCTTGAACGCGCGCGAGAAGTGGTAAGGATCCGGGTACCCGCACTGGGCTGCCACGGCCTTGACCGGCAGATGGGTGGTCCACAGGATCGTGGCCGCCCGGCGCATGCGAACCGCGGTAACGTACTGCGCGGGTGGAACCCCCAGCGTGCGGCGGAACAGCCTGCTGAAATACACCGGGTGCAGGTTCACGCCGCGTGCCAGGTCCGTCAGTGAGCAATCCTGTGCATATCCCGATGCGATCCGGTCCAGCACCGGCCGCAGGCGTTGCAGCGCGTTCGAGTCCGGCAGCAGCGTCTTCCAGTCCCGCGGGAAGAATGCCGCGGCCAGCTCGCCCAGGTGCGCCAGCGCCAGGGCCAGCGTATCGGGACGCCCCGCCTCCATGGCCTCGAGCAGCGCATGGAACCGCTCCACGCTGCACCGGTCGGCTGACACGGACCGCGGTGCACCTCCGGTCAGCAGGTCCACTTCCGTCACCACAAAAACGTTGAAGTGCACCCAGTTCAGACGCATCGGCTCCACGCAGCGGTAACGCGCCGGCACGCCGCCTGGAATCAGCCACAGCGTGCCCGGCTCCAGCACGTGCCGCTCCCGTTCCGTCCGCACCTCGGCACGGCCGGATTCGAGCAGGTAGAGGCGCGAGAAATCGTCGCGGATCACGTCGCGTCCAGTGTTGGCCCACCTCGCGTCGTAACGCTCACCGGCGCAGGCCAGCAGTCTCCATGTCATTTCACGGAACATGATGGTGAGTTAAGAATATCCATCTACACGTTGCAAGCAGATATTGTCTTTTCTGCCCAATTTCAGGAGGGTGAAGGCCTGTTTCAAAACCGGAACCGAATAGGTATGGAGTATGAATATGACAACCCACGAACATGACCGTTTCCTGGCCTTCATGGGGCTTGCCCCCCGTCGCATCCCGCACTGGGAGCACTGGTCCTGTCCGGATGCCGAAACGGTCTTGACCGGCATCGATTCCTACGCCCATCCCAGGCAGTGCCGGCAGCGGCTCGCGGAACTCTATCCCCAACTCGGCCTGCCGGTTCCGGAGTCGGACGATCCGATCCCGCGCCCCGACGAGCAGACGGACAAGGGCAAGGGCCGGTGGGGTGCCCAGAACCGGGACTATTGGCAGCAGGAGGATGCTTCCCACCGCTTCAAGTCTGAGGAGGAGATGTTGGCCTTCAGCCCGCTCGCGCAAGGCGACTTCACGGGCTGGAACGTGGTGGTCGACGGGGACTTCCGCAGCGAGGAGGTCATCTACGAGCGCTACCGCAAGTCCTACCCCGCCGAGTGGGGCGACAAAGCGCCCGCGGGCCATCCGGCCGCCGTCGGTTTTTACAACACGATGTTCATGTGGCCCATGCTGGTCTTCGGTTACGAGAACTTTATGAACCTGTGTCTCCTGCCGGAGTTCGAACGGATCATGGACGAGTTTGCCGAAATCAACCGGCGCGTCTTCCGCGCCTTCGCCCGGCTGCCGGTGAACTTCGTGATCTCCCACGACGACATTGTCCTTACCCGCGGACCGGTGTGCTCGCCGGAGTGGATGCACAAGTACATCTTCCCGCGGTACGAGGAATTCTGGAGCCTGGTCCGCGCCGCGGGCAAGGAGGTCATCTTCATGGTCGACGGCTGCATCGACGCCTACGCCGACGACGTCATCGCCTGCGGCGCGCGTGGAATCATCAGCGAACCCTATACGGACTACAAGGCCATCGCGCGGCGGCATGCGGGCAAGAACCTCTTCCTGGCCGGCGAGGGCGACAACCGCGTCCTCATGCGCAACGATTCTGCCGAGATCCAGGCCATGGTGCGGTCCATGCTGGAGACCGCCAGGATGACGGGCGGCTACATGATGTGCATCGGCAACCACATCCCCTTCAACGTCAACCCGGAAGGGGTCCAGCGCTACCTCGACCTCGCGGCGGAGCTGACCTGGCGCCCGTAGACTCCGTCAGTGAAAGATGTTGAATGCATGATAATGTCATGTAACCATCAAACGCCGATGACTGCAAAGGCGACGCAAAGGATGACAAACCATCCCGGCGCGTTCCCAACAGGAGTCGCAGCATGTCCACTCGCGAAGCTGCCAAGGTCGCGGGGGTCTCTACGATCACGGTCTCGCGCGTGATCAACGGCGGCAAACTCGTCAGCGCGGAAACCAGACTTCCGCGAACAAGCCTTGCACCAGCGTGTAAACGTTGAACTTTAACCATGGCGGTCCATGGTGTGGGACTTTATGATTATGCGCCTGGACTTTATGATTACTTTAGGATTCCGGTGAGGGTTTCAAGCGGTAACGGGTGGAGCGACCGCGACCGATTTGCTCGGCGATGCCCA
>CAYRKB010000117.1:2257-12760 GCA_964424705.1 uncultured Victivallales bacterium | reverse complement strand
CGAGCTTCGCCGCATCTCCCCCGGGCGGCGATCCCCGGAACTCACATGCGCCCCTACATAGTGAGGTGCTGCCACGCAGACTTGCTTCGCCCCGCCGCAGAGCCTAGGATCATTCCCCCATGAACGCAATCGATACGGAACGGCCCGCCGCGCCGCCCGCGGGGCCCGCGGCCGGGGCGAAAATCCAGGAGCGGGGCGAGTGGAAGCGGGCAGCGGCCCGGCTGCTGGCCTTCGGGGTCTTCGCCCTGGTCATTTGCCTGCTCGGAACGCTCGAACCGGTGCGTAACGCGCTCAGCGTGGAGAACATCGAACGCATCGCCCGGCACCTGGGCGCCTGGGGCCCTGCCTCAATGATGGCCGCGGGGCTGGTCCTGCCGCTGCTCTTCCTGCCGCGCTGGCCGATCTGCGTCGTGTGCGGCCTGCTCTACGGGGTGATCTGGGGAACGCTGCTCTCCAACGTCGCATCCCTCCTCGGCGCCGTGGCCCAGTTCTACCTCGCCCGCTCCCTGCTGGCCGCCATGGCCCGCAAGCTGGTGGCCCGCTCCAAGCTCGCCGGCCTCACGCCAGCGCCGCACAAGACGTTCGCTGCGCTTTTCATCCTCAGGGCGTTCCCGCTTTCAAGCTTTGTGGCCACCAACCTGCTGGCCGGCGCGATGCGGGTCCGCCCGAAGACCTATATCATCGCAAGCTTTCTCGGCATGCTGCCTTCGTCGCTGATGTACGCGGCATGGGGCAAGGTCGCCAAGACTCGCTCGCCGCACTTCCTCGGGCTCATCGTGACCGTGCTCATCCTCCTCATCGTCGGCGGCGTGCTCGTGAACCGGGCTCGCTCGCGCTGGTTCGCCAAGAACGGCTGACGAAGGCAGATTGCGCGCGGCCTGGTCAGCGCGAAATGCTGTTGCCGGATGCCGGCGGCGCGGGCGAATTGACCTCCTGCTTGGCTTTTTCGAAGCATTCAGGACACACGCCGTGCGAGAAGATCGCCGTCGAATGCTTGCCGATATACTCTTCGATGCGCTGCCATATGGCATGTTTGATCCTGATGTTGTGGCAGTAGCAGCAGATGGTAAGCATCCCGCTCATGATTCTGCGCTGCTGCACGTAGGTGTGCCCGATAGTGACGATCGCCCCGAAGAACACCCCGGCCGTCGCGATGCAGCCGCGGAACACGTCGGGCGGCGATGCCGGCCGGCCCGCGAGCAGGGACGCCACGTCGACAATCTCGTTGAACCATACCATCAGGAGCAGGAGAAAAAATGCCGCCCCCTGCCAGATGGCAATGCTGGAGTAACCTTTCATCACCGACAGGACCGGCTGATTGTCTTTTTCCGCCTCCATACCTTCCCCCTTTATTAGAACCATGCCGTCACCCGGCAGACGTCGCACACCTGCGGCGGCGCTGCATGAACCAGACGATCCAGATGCTGATTTCGTACAGAGCGTAGAGGGGCGCGGCCACCAGGGCCTGCGTCACCGGGTCCACGGTCGGCGTTACGATCGCGGACACGACCAGCAGACTCACGGTGACATGGCGCCGCTTATCGGCCAGGAAGCGCGCGGAGACGATCCCCAGGCTGCCGAGGGCCACGACGAGAACGGGGAACTCGAACGCGAGGCCGAACCCGAGCAGCATCTTCACGACAAACGAGATGTATCCGTCCAGCATGACGAATTCCAAGCGCTTCCCCATCCAGGCGCTGATGCCCAGCATCCACTGGATCGTAACGGGCAGCAGCATGAAGTAGCCCATCGCCACGCCCATCGCAAAGAGAAGCGTGGCGAAGAACATTGCGGCCACAACCGCGCGCTTCTCCTTGCGCTTCAGGCCGGGAAAGACAAAGCGGGCAACGAAGAAGACAATGGCGGGCGCACTGACGAGCAGGCCGGTCCACACAATGACCTGCATCGCGATGGACAGCCCGCCGGTCATATCCATGATGCGCAGGAACTTGTCAGGATCCTCGCCTGCGCTCCGGAGCGGGGCCTGAATGAGATCGAGGATCCGGGGTGCCACCGGCACGGCCAACGCCGCCGCCGCCGCAAAGGAGACGATGGACCAGAGCACCGTCCAGCGGAGCTCCTCGAGGTGCGCGACGAATGACTTCGGCTCGTCCCGCGTCACCTCGTCGTCATCCTGCGGGGCCGCTGCCGCCGGCGTCACCCGGGCGTCTTTCAGCAGGTTCCGTATCGTGTGCAGCATGGGGGGGCTTGCCGTCCTTTGCCTCGCTCTGCCCCGGCGCGGCCGCCGCCAGCGCCGAAACAGCAGAGCCGCCCTCTTGCGAGGGCGGCTCTTCAATCCGCATAACCTGGTCCTGAAAATCGCGCGACGCGCGGCGCAGCTCGCTCACGGCCCGGCCGATCGAACGCGCGATCCCCGGAATCCGGCGCGGCCCGAAAAAGACCAGCGCCACAGCGAGTATAAGAAGCATCTCGGGCCCGCCGAACCCGTCCACCAGGAAAGCGAGCGGCACCGGCATGGCCCGAAGCCTCTTAGCGGGACAGGACGAACTCGACGCGGCGGTTCTCGCGCCAGGCCGATTCGCCATGACCGGGATTCAGGGGCTTCTCTTCGCCGAAGCTGCGCGTCTGGATGCGAGCGCCGTCGATTCCGAGTCCCACGAGATACGCGCGCACGGCCAGGGCGCGATGTTCGCCCAGCGACATGTTGTATTCGTTGCTGCCGCGTTCGTCGCAATGCCCTTCCGTCACAAGCTTGACGTCGGCGTTATCCTTCAGATACTTGGCGACCGCTTCCACCTTCGGGACCTCGGTCTCCGCAATCTGGTAGCTGTCGTACGCAAAGAGGACCATGTCCGTCTTCGCCTTGAATGCATCCACGGGCACGCCGTCAGCCGACCTTTCGCCAAGCTGGCCAACATCCCCGCCCACGATTTCGATCGGCGGCAGCACGTCTCCGCCGGGTCCCGCCTTGTTCTTCTTGCCAAACATCTTGCAGCCCGAACACAGCGCAACGCTCACCACTCCGCACATCGCAATCTGGAACCACACTTTGCCTCTCATCGTACTGCCTTTCCTTTCTGCACGCCCAACACCCGCCGTTTCACGGCACAATCTAATCCCGTTCACAAAACAATGCGCGCCCGCGCTAACGCGGCGACCAGGCCGGAGACGACCAGTCGCCCTCACTGGGAGTCAAACGTACTTCAGGGTCGCCCTGAGTGTCAAGGATGTAGAGCGACTTCCGGTAGGCCGACGTCCGCATATACACGATGTGCCGCCCGTCCGGGGCCCAGGAAGGATCCTCATGGTCAAAGCCATCCGTAGTGATCTGCTCGCTCCGCCCGCTGCCCGCATCGAAGACGCAGAGCTGGTATTGCCCGCCACGCCTGCTGCTGTACACGATGCGCCCGGCCGGCCCCCAATCCGGCGACACATTCTCGCTGCCCTCCAGCGTGATGCGACGCTCGCCTGCGCCCGCGGAACTCATGATGTAAAGCTGCGGCGAACGGGCCCGGTCGGAGACGTAGGCGATCTGCGATCCGTCGGGCGACCAGGACGGGCTGGCCTCCGCCGCGTGCGAGGTGCGCGTCACGCGCGTCGGCGCGCCGCCCCCAAGGCCCATCACGTAAAGGTCGGGGTTTCCATCCTTGGACAGCGTCAGCGCGATGCTCCGGCCGTTGGGCGAAACATCGGCGTTCGCATTCAGCCCGGGAAACCCTGCGATGCGCCCGCGGCGCAGGGAGTCGAGGTCAATGCGATACACGTCGGGATAGCCGCTGCGGAAGGAGGTGTAGGTTAGAAAAGTGCCGTCGGGCCCCCAGGCGGGCGAGAGGCACGGCACCTTGTCGCGCGTGACCTGCACCAGGTTCCCGCCGTCGTAGTCGCAAAGGTAGAGGTCCTTGCCCCCGCCCCGGCTGCCCACCATCGCTATGCGCGTGGAGGCAATGCCCTTGACGTGCTTGAGCGCCCACACGATATCGTCCGCCACCTGGTGCGCGAGCCGCCGCGCTTTGGCAGAGGAGTCCTTGTAGCTGCGCGTCAGGTAGCTTTCCGGCGAACCCGCATTGCGCACATCGCACTGCACCGCCACGTCGCCGCCGCTGTCCCCGCACGTTCCCTGCACACGAATGCCGCCGCCCGCGCGGGTGACCGTGAACCAGCCCGACCGCTTCAGGTCGCTCTCCAGCGTCTGCACAAAGAGGGCTCCCCCCGGGCCCGTGGCCTTCATCCCCGACAGGTCGAGCGAAGCCTTGTTCCCTGCCGCCCCGCCCTTGACAACCCTGAGATCCTGCGCCAGCACATGATGTGCCGCCATGCCAAGGCAACACACGCTCCATAAAAGACGTTTCCAGTTCATCCCTGTCCTTCCTCGACTTTGAATTCCACGGTAAATCCACGCAACCGGTATTGGTTGATAAAGCTCTGTCTCAGGCCCGGCACCTGATGGACGCTGTCTAACAGCCTTTTCACCGAATCGTCAAGCATCTGGACGCCCGACGTGCGCTCCATCTTCCATTTTGTAATCCTCCCCCCGTCCCCGAACCACAGCCGCGTCACCACCACGGCGCTCCCCGCGTCCGCCTTGCTGGGGGGCACCCAGTTTTTGTCGAGCACACTCTTCACGCGCAGCTTCTGCATCTGGTCCTCGTTGGGAATCACGTTGTGATCCGACGCCGTGCCGCCGGCCGCAAGCAGCCGCGCGATCTCCTTCGCCGACAGAGGATTGAAATGCGAGGTGGCGCCCTTCCTGTCGGAGCGCACGAGCTTGCCTCCAGCGCGCACCACTTTGACGGTGCTGATCTTGATCGGCGGCTTGGGCGTAGGCGGCTTGGGCGTAGGCGGCTTGGGCGGCTTCGGTCCCGCCTCACGCGGGCCCGGACTCACGGACACGCCAGGGGGCGGATCCGGAGGCACGGCAGGCTCATCCGGCAGCGGCAGGACGGCCTCATCGGAGGGACCCGCCGGGCCCTCCTGCGTCAGCGTCGTGTCGATGAGAAATTCCACCGGGGCGCCGCTATCGTCATGCGAAGAGAAAAGGCCAGGGAAGTATGTGGCAACAAAAAGCAGGGCAACGACCGTAACGTGCGCGATCGTGACGACCTTCAAGTAATTGAAGAATGGCTCATTCATGGTCCCTTCTTGCCGTCCAATTGCGTCCTCAGGGCCATGCGATGGATCTACGCCTTCCCGTGATCGAGGTAGTTGCGCTCCACATCCGACAGCAGCTCCTCAACAAAACTGTCGCTCGAAACCCGGAGCGTGCGGATTCGCTCCACAAGCAGGCTGCGGCCGATCGCAGAGGGCACCGCGACCAGGAATCCGACCACCGCCGGCAGCAGGGCCCCCGAGATGCCGGAGACGAGGACGGAGAGATTGGCCTCGTTCGCCACGCCCATCCCACCGAACGCATCGAGCAGGCCCCAGGCCGTTCCGAGCAGGCCCAGCAGCGGCGCCGCGTTCGCGGCGATGGACAGGTCGCTCCGCCGGCCTTCCAGCGCGAGAAAGGCCTCGCTCAGCGTCACGGCAGCGACGTTCTGCACCGCCGCGACCTGCTTGCCCGAAATCATCCGGCGCTCGGCGCTCATGCTGCCCATGAACAAGTCATCCGAATCGGCGCCCTGGGCGCCGAGTTCCGCCCCGAGGGCTTTGCAGACCTTGTCATACACGCTGTACATCGGGCTGGGCTCATAGCGCTGCCTCTTCATGAACAGGCCGGCCGGCGTTCCTTCCTGGCGGTACGCCTTGAGAAAGCGCTGCGACATGCCCCGGGCATCGCCAAGGCACTTCCACTTCGTCACCAGGCTCGACCAGGCGAGGATCGATCCGATGAAGAGAATCGCCACAATCACCTGGCCCGCGGCATTCGATGCCCAGAAGGCGTTGATCAGCCCCCCGACCGGCATAATAAAAGGAGTCAACATAGATCCAGTCTTCTTTGTTCTTTCTGCGGGGCGGCCCTCTGAGCCACGCCCCGGCAAATAGTAGAAACGGTCCCGCATGATGTCAAAGGCTATTGCGCACCGCGCCGCGCGGGGGAGATGCGGCGAAGCTCGGAGAGAACGCGGCGGGGTCGCCGCGTCTCCAGCCGGAGTTGCCCGTTCTCGCTCCCAGCTTGCTCCTGGAGTCGCGACGCCCTCGTCGCGGAGATAGAGAAACGTGCCTGAACGGACACCTCCCCGGAACTCACATGCGCCCCCGCGCGGGAACGTCAAGCTTGACGTGCGACGGCAGAACCCGGACCATGCGCGCGATGCAATTCGAAACGTGGGATCTCCTTTTCAACCTGGCGTTCGTAATCCTGTGGTTCCGGATCTTCAACCCCGCCCCCGAGGGTGACTTCTGGAACCCCTACACCGTGCCGCTGCGCAAGTTCACGGACTCCCTCCTTGGGCCGCTGCGGCCCGCTTTTCCCGGCCTGCCCGCCTCCTTTGTAGCAGCCTTCCTCCTCGTGATCGTCCTGGCCGTCCGCGCCCTGGCCTGCCCGCGCATGCCTGTTGAATGGAAGATCCAGATGGGGCTTCTGACCGGGTTCGCGCAAACCGACACGCTGGCCGGGTGCTTCACGGGAAGCTGCGTCTCGGCTGCCGTCTTTCTGCTCCAGGTCTGGTTCCTCGCGCTGCTCTATCTGCCCGCGCGACATAATCTTTCTTCGGATCGCACGCGCAATGCACTCTTTGTCCTGACGAGGCCCTTCTCGGCCCTGCCCCACGCGCTGCGGCCGATCGTGCTTGTCCTTGGCGGCATGGGACTGGCGCTTCTGGTGGAGCGCCTTCTTCCGGCCCATGGCCTGATGACGTCCAAGGCCCTCGTCGAGGCCAACCTCCTCACGGCCACTCCGCTAACGGCGACAATACGCCTGCTGCTGCTCGGCTTGTCCCTGGCCGCGACCACGCTCTACATGCTTCAGCAGGTGATCATCTTCCTGATCATTGGCGCGTGGGGCGGCTCGATGTTCGCGCTTCCGGGCCTGGCGTTCTTCTGCCGGGAATGGACCGACCTTCTTCTGGGCCCCTTGCGCCGGCGCCCGGTGCGCATCGGCCTTCTCGACCTGACGCCACTGGTGTTCCTTATCCTGCTCTCCGCCGTGCAGGTGGGCATCACCGTCTCGCTCTACCAGACGCTGCGGAAAATCCCATGAGCTGTCTTCGCGCGGACAAAGCGGGCCTGATCCTCACCGTACGCGCGACGCCGCGCGCAACGCGCAATGAAATCAAGGGAGAAGCGGAAGACGCGCTGCGAATCCGCCTCCAGGCCCCGCCGGTGGACGGCAAGGCCAACAAGGCGCTGCTGCGCTTTCTGGCCGATACGCTCGACGTCGCCCCTTCACGCCTGACTCTCCTGAGCGGCGAGACGGGGCGGAACAAACGGGTGCTGATCACCGGCCTCAGCGCCGCCGATGCGCTGCGGCGGCTCGGGCTGTAGAAGCCGCCCAGGCCGCGATCAGTCCTTCCCGGGCCGCCCGAGCGCTGCCTCCAGCATCTCAGCGGCGCCCGACTTCTTCATCCATGTTCCCTCATCCATGGCCGCACGCAGCACGAGCCCGCCAAGGACCACGTAGGCCACGCCCAGGAACATGCCGAGCGCCGCCTTGGCTTCCACCGTCCAGGGAAGCAGGACGAACAGCCCCACATGGAACAGGAGAACGCCGACGCAGACAAGACCGATCACAAACCCCAGCCCCACCAGCCCGATCGCCGACGACCGGGCCATCCTCACACCGTGCAAGTAGGACTTCGCGACCTCAATCTTGAACAGCTGTACCGACAGATGCCGGTAGTTGTCCAGCAGCTTGATCGCGATCGACGCCACAATGCCGTTGATCAGGCGCTTGAACATAAGGCCGCCCGCCGGAGCTGTTACTTGCGGTTTCGGCCGAGAATGTACCCGAGCAGCACGCCGACGACCGCCGTGCCCCCGATGTAGGGCCACGGGTTCTTATGCACGCTCTCGTCCGCGTCGCGGGCGACCTCGCGCGCCTTCTCCACGCTGATGTCCTTTGCATGCGCGGCCGCCGCCGCCGCGCGCTTCGCAACGTCGGACAGCGATTGGGCGAGGCTGTGCTCGGTCTCCACGACAAGGTTCTTGAGATGCGTGTATTTGTCGGACATCGCGCTCTTCAACTCCTCCCTCTTCTCCCTCGCCGCTTCCTCAAGGAGTTTCAACGCTTCCGCTATCTTCTCGCTGCTTGTATGCTCCATGACAACCCTCCGTTCCTTTTTACCGATCGTTAGACGCGGGACCCGGGGCCTCTACGAAGCGCCCCGCCCGCCTTTCGGGCCCTGAACGCAAAGGACACTGTTCGAGGAGCCGATGCCATTCGCGACGCACTCGGGACAGTTGGCATCAACGAGCCATTCGCCGTTGACAACAAACTTATACTCGTACCGGCCTGGCGGAAGAAGGAGCGTGGCCTTGTAGTGGCCGCTGTCGGGATTATCCTTCATGGGATTTTTCTCGGGGTCCCAGTCGTTGAACGTTCCCGTCACGCTCACCCGTCTTCCGGGCTCCGCCTTAAGCTTGAACTCGACCCTCTTGCGCGTCTCCTTCTTCACGATACGCCTCCCGCTTTACTTCCATTCCCCTGAGATTGATCGTTCCAGCGGTACCCTACGCCACGCGGCGACTCCGGCGCCATCAGAGAACCCCCTACTTCGCCGGGCAAAATACCTTACGATAGAGAGGGGCGGACGCCTCTTTTTTGAAGGGGAGGGGCTGCGGCCGTCGACCCCGGCGCTATCGCCCGGGCACGCGAGGGGGATGACTCAAGGGGCGTGGCGCTTTCACCCGCCGAACAGTCGGCCTGCGTTATCGTTCGTCTGCCGCGCGATCGCCTCAACCGGGCAGCCGCGCACGCGCGCCAGGGTCTCCGCAACCTGCACGACGAACGCCGGCTCGTTGCGCTTGCCACGGTGCGGGACGGGTGCCAGGTACGGCGTGTCGGTTTCGATCAGGAGCCGGTCCGCGGGCGCCGCCGCCGCCACGGCGCGCAGCGGGTCCGCGTTGCGGAACGTCACGATGCCGCTGAAGCTGATATGGAACCCGAGCCCCAGCAGCTCATCCGCGAACTCGCGCGTGCCCGTGAAGCAGTGCAGCACGCCCAGCCGTTCGCGCCGGCCGGCCTGCCGTGCGTATTCCTCCAGCTCCGCGATCGTCGCGCGGTCCGCCTCGCGGCTGTGCACGATGACGGGCAGCTCGAGCTCCGCGGCAAGCCGCAGCTGGCGCCGGAAGAGGTCGGTCTGCTGGTCCGCAGTGTCCGGCGCGTAGTGGAAGTCCAGCCCGATTTCGCCCACGGCGGCGATGCGCACGCCCTCCCCCTGCAGCCGCCGGATCTGCGCGCCGAGGTCCGCGACAGCGCCCGCGGCGCCCTGCTCGGTGGCCGCGAGCCGCGCCGCCTGGTCGCGATCATGCCCGATCGCGGCGCAGGCATCTTTGGGAAAGCGCCGCGCTGCCTCAATGGCCGCGGCGTTCAGGGCCGGCGTGGCACCGACCGCCACGCACTGCGTCACGCCCGCCGCCCGCGCCCGCTCCAGCAGCGCCGCCACGCCGTCCGGCCCGGCCTCGTGCTCAAAATGGACGTGGGTGTCAAAGTACATGCCTCACCACTCGATCGTGAGCCCGTCGTACGGCACTTCGATCCCGGCGGGCAGGCTCTTCTGCGTTTCGACGTGATCAAGATCGTGGCAAAGATGGTCGATAAACGAACGGCCGGCCTTGATGCGCAGCAGGATCTCCACGCTCTGGGCAACGGTCAGGTGGGTCTCGTGCGGATGGTGCCGCAGCCCGTCGAGGATCATGACGTCCACGCCGCGCAGCGCCTGCTCCGCCTCCGGCGGCAGAAAGCGGCAGTCCGGCACATAGCCCAGGGACCGCCCGTCGCACTCGAACCGGAAGCCCAGCGTCTGGTCCGGTCCGTGCAGCACGCTCAGGGGCTCAACCTTCACCGCGCCGATCGTGAACGCGGCGGTCACCTCGCGATACTCGATCCGCGGCCGATACTGGCCCGGCCATTTCTCCGTGCCGATGTAGTCAAAGATGCGCTTCAAGTTGCAGACCGTATCCGGCGCCGCATAGGCGGGAATGACGGACTCCTGGATCGTGTTGAAACGCCGGATGTCGTCGAACCCGAAGATATGATCGGCGTGGGCATGCGTGAAGAGCACCGCGTCCACGCGCGGAATCCTGGCGTCGAGCGCCTGCTCACGGAAGTCCGGCGGCGTGTCCACCACGAGGTGCAGGCCGGCCGCCTGGACATACAGGCTCGCGCGGCGGCGCCGGTTCCGCGGGTCCACGGACGTGCACACGGCGCACGCGCACCCGATGATCGGCACGCCCACCGACGTGCCCGTGCCAAGGAAAGTGATCTTCATGCGGCGGCAGTTCTACACTACCGGCGGGGCGGCGTCCAGAAAGACGAAGCCGGCAAAAAAGAGGCCGGGGTGAGGCACCCCGGCTCCAGGTCGACTGCGGCGCGTTCCGCGCCCTCAGCCCGGCATCCCTACTGCTGCACTATGTGCAGCCACTTCTGCACGACCGGCGAGAACT
>CAYRKB010000117.1:0-2247 GCA_964424705.1 uncultured Victivallales bacterium | reverse complement strand
TAGGGACGGACCTCCGGGCCGTCCGCGGACGCCTCGGAGAGGCGTCCCTGCCGAAGCCCCCTTGCGTCACGGCGTTACAAAGGCCGGCCGATAGTGCTTGCGCAAAAGAGAATGGGAGCCCACTATCGCCGGCTCCTTTAGGAAGACCGACTCATGGAAGCCATACTAATTGCGATCTTCGTCCTCGCCTACGCCGCCATTGCGCTCGAACACCCGCTCAAGGTTAACAAAGCCGCCTCGGCCCTGATCGGCGCCGGTCTGCTCTGGACGATCTACGCCCTGTTCACGGGTGACCATCGCCTGGTGGACGAGCAACTGGGTGAGTCCCTCATGAGCACAGCGCAGATCGTCTTCTTCCTGATGGGAGCCATGACGATTGTGGAGGTGGTGGATGCCCACAACGGCTTCGAGGTCATCACCTCACGCATCAAGACAACCAAGCTGTCTTCCCTGATATGGCTCATTGGTTTCGTCACCTTCTTCCTAAGCGCTGTTCTTGACAACCTGACCACCACCATTGTCATGATCTCCCTGATCAGGAAACTGCTCGACAAACGTGACGACAGGCTGTTTCTGGCCGGCATCATCGTGATTTCGGCCAATGCGGGCGGCGCGTGGTCTCCGATCGGAGACGTAACCACCACCATGCTCTGGATTGGCGGCCAGATCACCTCCCTTGCAATCATGAAAGGGGTCTTCCTGGCCTCGATGATCAACATGATCGTGCCACTGGCTGTCACCGGCTGGCTTCTGAAGGGAAGGATGGTTGCCCCCCCCGGAAAGCCCGCGGCCCAGCATGGTCACCGGGCGCAAACCACCCCCTTCGAGAAGAACTTCATGTTTTCCACGGGCATCGGCATTCTGGTATGTGTCCCTATTTTCAAGACCGTGACCCACCTGCCCCCTTTTATGGGCATCCTGTTCGGTCTGGGGATCCTCTGGCTGGCCGGCGAACTGATCCACAGCAAGAAAGAGGACGAGGCCAAGGAGCACCTGACGTTGGTGCGGGCGCTGAAACAGATCGACATGAGCTCGATCGTGTTCTTCATCGGCATCCTGCTGGCCGTAGCGGCCCTCGAGCATGCCCACATTTTGGGAAACCTGGCCGGCTGGCTTGCAAAAACCGTGGGCCGCGAAGACGTGATCGTCACCATGATCGGACTGGTCAGCGCGGTGGTTGATAACGTGCCGCTTGTCGCAGCATCCATGGGGATGTACAGCATGGCCCAGTACCCGTCCGACAGCTTCCTGTGGGAGTTCATGGCCTACTGTGCAGGAACCGGCGGCTCGATTCTGATCATCGGGTCAGCGGCCGGGGTGGCGGCCATGGGCCTGGAGAAGATCCACTTCTTCTGGTACGTCAAGCGGATTAGCGGGCTGGCTTTGATCGGCTATTTTGGCGGAATCGCCGCATACCTTGTGCAGTATAAGTTGCTGCATTGATTGCCGGGCCAGCTTCACAAGTGACTGACGGATTTCTTCTCAGCAAAGAGGCGAGCGGGCGAGGCGGCTCGAAACCCGTCAGCCAACGATAGAAGGGCCAGAGTGAAAGACGGATCGGATCTTACGTCTTCCGTTATCTTAAGACGGCATGTGCGCAATCGTCTGGTCTCGGGCGTATTTATCCTTGTGCCGCTGGCTCTGACTTTCTTCTTTCTCAATCTGTTGTTCAAGTCGTTCACCGGCTTCACCCGGCCCTTACTCCGCCTGTATCTCGTAAACTTGCCGCCGTACGTGCTCACGGCGCTCTCCGTAGCGACCGCCCTGCTGATCGTTTACACGGTGGGCTTGGTCGCCAGCCATATCGCGGGGCATCGCCTGATCCGTTTCGGAGAGTCCCTGATGATGAAGCTCCCGCTCATCAAATCCATCTACGGTGCATCGAGGCAGGTGGTGAACACGTTTTCGTCGTCGGGCACGTCGGCGTTCCAGGCCGTAGTTACGGTTGAGTTCCCACGCGAAGGGTCTCTCGCCATCGGGTTCGTGACCGGCAGTATTCTGGATCCTAAAGGCCAACTTCTGTACTGCGTCGTTGTTCCGACGGCACCCAATCCCACAACAGCATACCTGCTCTTTCTGCCTGCACAAGAAGTCCGCTTCACAGATATTGCCGTCGAACAAGGCATCAAGATGCTGATTTCCGGCGGCATGCTTTCGCCTGCGCAGTACGGGGAAACTCAGCCGTTGCCGATTGCGCTGGCAACCTGTCATGGATCTCGCACGAGCCAGCCGGATGGGCGTGATATG
>CAYRKB010000116.1:4149-12776 GCA_964424705.1 uncultured Victivallales bacterium | reverse complement strand
TCCGCTGGTAGGGACGCCTCTCCGAGGCGTCCGCGGACCGCTCGGAGAGCAGCCCCTACCCGTTGTATCCGCCACGTGCTGAAGACTCGCACTCCCCTGCCCTCCCGCGCCTCTGCGCCTGTCGTGACGGGTGCAAACAGATACCATTTCCTCCCACCGCTGTCCAACGCCGACGATGCGCCATGCCAACAGAAAAGCGGTCAGGGGGTGCCGTCCGCGGACGCCGCGGAGAGGCGTCCCTACCCAAATCCGCACGTCGCTGAAGCATTGCGCGTTCCGCTCACAACTTCCAGAGCGACTCATACACTGCAACGACGACCTTTCCCATGCGGAGGTAGTCCAGCTTGTCGGGTGTGTCCCCGGTCGAATGATAGGCCCTGTTCCTCAGGAAAGCCGTGTCGGTAATCATGACGGCGGGAATCCCCTGCGCCCAGTAGTTGAGGTGGTCGGAGTAGTCCACGCCCTGCAGAGCAGACGGGGCCCGGACAGAATACACGGAGAGATCGGTGGCGCCTTTCATGCCGACCTTCACCTTCTTGATCCACGCCGCCTGGTCCCACCGCCCAATGACACCGACGAAGTTCCCGCGGCTCGGATACACGAGCCTGAGCATCGGCACCGGATACGTCTGCGACCCCCATTCGTCGCTGTAGTAGCCGACCATCTCCAACGCGATCATCCCTGCAATGGGTCGCTTGTCTTCCGCAATGCGCCTGGCATGCACAGCGCTTCCCATGAATTCCGTGCTAAAATAGGGCGGCTCCTCCAGCGTGTAAGCAACCAGTTCGACCTCCCTGTCAGGAGCACGGTTTCCAAGCAGGTACGACAATTCAATCAGCGCCGCGATGCCGCTGGCATTGTCGTCCGCGCCGGGCGTGTCGTCGCACGCGTCGTAGTGCGCGCCCACCACCAGCGTGCGGCCCTTGCCAGCGCCAAACCGCCCGATGATGTTGCGGTACAGCCTGCCGTGCACCTTGAAATCCTGCGGCTCGACCTGCGCCCCGGCGACGGCAAAGTGCCCGGAAATATACCTGGCGCAGCGGTCAAGGTTCGTGATCGCCTGGTAGTTGCGGGGAGACATGGTTTCGGAGAGCGCCACGACATGCGCCCTAAGCCGCACAGGATCCACCTTCGCGCCGGACGCGGCGTTCTTCCCCGGCGTGGGCTGCGCCACGACGAACCAGATCGCCAGCACGCCGGCAGCCACGCCCCCTATCACCCGCGCGACGGCCATCAGGATCTTGCGCTTCATTTCAGACCTCACCGAGAATCAACCCGCGCGCAGCACGGGCGCATCAGCGCAGCCCTTCTGCGTATTGGTTCTATGGGGCTCTCCGATCCACCGTCGGATACAGCCGCTCCGCGTCTTGCTCCGGGAGAACGACGAGAATGCTCCTTCCCGGTTGAGCAATGTCGTCTGGATTGCGTACCCATCCGGCATTCACCTTGAACCCCGCACACACTGCTTCCAAAGTATCGCCTCTCTGCGCGACATACCGCAACTCCGTCTGCAGGGAATGAAGCCCATCCGTCTCGATAGCGTAGGTCCTTGTGAGCGTGGTCTGCACGGTAGAGGCAAAGTGCTCCCAGCCCTTCTCTTCGACAAAATGGTAAAGGGGTTTCGCCGAGCGTGCGGTGTCCTGAACGATCTCGCTTCTCACGATCGCCAGCGTATTGCTGGTTCGGATCACCGAATAGTCGCCGCCTCCCCCGGTGTCCGCGCCCCAGTGTCCTGAGATTGGCACGATCCCCCTGGCCAGAACATTGGTGGGTGAAGCGACGGGCACGATCAGGAAGTAGCAACTCTGATAGGCACCCATGCCTTGCATATAGTCCAGCCACTCGACATGCAGGAGAGGAATCGCCCCTTCAAGCCTGTGGACGCAGATGGATTCAGCAATCACGCCGGTACGGTTGGACGCGTCGTATTCACCGACGGGAATGGTATCTCCACCGAGGGAGACAGACATACGCTGGATCGTTTCGCCGGACTTCGTCTCGAGCAAGGTGAACTGCGGGTCCTCAGCTCTCTTGTGCGGGTGGTATCCATCGGCAAGAGCATACGCGCCAATGATCCCGACAAGACCGGCTATGAAGCATCTCTTCACTCTGTCGGGACAT
Source organism: uncultured Victivallales bacterium (assembly GCA_964424705.1). Taxonomy (GTDB): domain Bacteria; phylum Verrucomicrobiota; class Kiritimatiellia; order UBA8416; family CAYRKB01; genus CAYRKB01. The sequence continues at coordinate 10,655 of CAYRKB010000116.1, read as the reverse complement.
CCCTTCGGCCAATCAGGCCCGCGGAAGCCGGCGCCTGCCTACTCGAACCGCATTTCCGCCGATCGCGCGTGGGCGTCGAGGCCCTCGATCGCGCCGAAGGCCCGGATCACATGCAGCGTCTTAAGCAGGTCAGCGCGGGTGAATTCAATCACGCTGCTGCGCCGGCGAAAATCGTCCACCGTGAGCCCCGAGAAGAGCGCCGCCGCGCCACCCGTCGGCAGCACGTGGCTGGGGCCCGCCGCAAAGTCGCCCGCCGATTCCGGGGTCCACGGCCCCAGGAAGACGGCGCCTGCACAGCGCACCTTCGTCAGCAGGCGCCGCGGCGCGCGCACCATCAGCTCCAGGTGCTCGGGCGCGAACCGGTTGCACAGCTCGATCGCGTCGTCCATGCCCGGCGTCACCACCAGCATCAGCCCGCGGCCGGCGGCGCGCCGGATAAGCTCCTTCCGCGACAGCAGCGCCGTCTGCGTCTCGATCTCCCGCTCCACCGCGCGGGCGAGCCGCACGCTGTCTGTAATCAAGAGCGCCTTCTCCCAGCCGGTCCCGTGCTCGAGCTGCGAAAGCAGGTCGGCCGCCACATGGCGCGGCGACGCCGACGCGTCTGCCACCACGGCGATCTCGCTCGGGCCTGCAACGAGGTCCAGCGCGACATGCCCATAGACCTGCCGCTTGGCGGCCGTGACGTAGGTGCCGCCCGGCCCGACAATCTTCTGCACCTTGCGCACGCTGCGCGTCCCGTAGGCCATCGCCCCGATCGCCTGGATTCCGCCCAGCCTGTACGCCTCGGTGACGCCGGCGACCTCCATGGCGAAGAGCAGCACGGGGTGGATGCTTCTGTCGCGGGCGCACGGCGTGCACGCCACGATCTCGGGCACGCCCGCCGCCTGTGCGAGCGTGGCGGTCATAATGACCGTGGAGGCCAGCGGCGCCGCGCCGCCCGGCACGTAGACGCCCACCCTGTCGAAGGGCACGAACTGCTCTCCCAGCCGCCCGCCGCCCGGCGCGCGCATGCTCCACGCCCGCTTCATGCCGGCGCGCGCAAAGGCCGCCACCCGCCGGTGCGACTCCCGCACGGCGCGCTGCTGCGCGCGGCTGACCTGCTTGCGCGCCGCGACGAACTCAGCCGGGGCCACGGCGAACTGCGAGGTCTTCAGCGCCACGCCGTCAAACCGGCGAGCGCACTCGGCCACGGTCGCATCGCCGCCGCGCCGGATCTTTGCCAGCGTCTGCGCGGCGACCGTTTCGGCCCGGGCATCGAATGCCGGCCGCCTCAAGAACGATTCGACGGCAGGGGTCATGCGGGCCCTGCTCCATTCCAAGAGATTCGCCTTGCTCATAATTCGCTCCGTTCCGGCCGTCTCATGCGGCCGCTACTCTCCGCCGTAGCGCACGGTCATCACGCCACGGCAGCGCGCCCCCGGCAAGGCCTTGCCGGAAGACTGAACCCGCCTGGCCAGCGCGAGGTTGAACGCCTGGTTGGCCGTCCCCGCCTCCACGAATACATCGTCCACACCACCATCCTCGGCGCACTCGACCCGCAGGATCACCTGCCAGGCGGAATTCGTCCATCCAAGCTCCGCCGCCGTCCACGGCTTAACCACAAATCCCCGCTCCTTCAAGCCCGCCGCCAGGTCCACTGTGAGATTCCACTCCCGCGGCGGACGCTCCTCAAACACCCGCGGCGCGTCGAACACCGGCCGATAGGCCGCGTTGGTCGGGACGAGCGTCGCCAGAAGTGCGGACACGCCGCCCGCCGCATTCGCGGGCGAGCCAGCCCTTTCAAGACGGTGTCCGGCCTGATCGGGGCGCAGAACTTGAAGCGTCGCGAATCCCTCCTCCTCAACCAAGGGATCCGGCGCGAAGGGCGTACTGACAAAGGCGAGCGGCATCAGGGCAAAGTCCGAGCCCAGGGCGCCCGGCGCCACGTAGGCGACCCGCGAGCCGGACACTTTCCGCCGTTCCGCCGATTGCGGCTCCGTGGGCCACGCCTTCCACAGGACAAACCACAGCGCAACCACCAGGAAGGTTGGCAGCAAAGATAGGCGCCGCGATCCCCTGCTTGCATGCAGTTTCATGGTCTCTTCGTGTCGTCCCGGATGAAAACCGGCGCCGGTTCCCGTGCCGCGATATTGACCTCATGAAAGCCCGCAGCGCGGGCCATGTTGACAATCCGCGTGATCGTCCCGTGGCTGATCCTCTGGTCCGCCATCAGGACGAGCGGGACGCCCGCCTTGCGGCCGGCCCCCTCCGCCATGGCCTCGCCGAGCCTCTGCATGCGCTCGGGGCTCTTCACCGGATAGCGCTCGTCGTCGAAGATGATCAGCTCTTCGCGACCGCCGCCCGGCTGCCGTATCGAGAGCGCGACGGCTGCCATGCCCGACGGCGTACCGTCGCGAAACGGCATTTCAGGAAGCCGCAGCACGACGCCGGGCGTCAGGAGCACTTTGGATTCAACCATCGCAAAGAACACGATCAGCAGCACGATGTTTAGCCACGGGGCCACGCTGATCAGGCCCTGCCCGATCCGGCTGCGGGGGGCATAGCGCGTGCGCAGGCCGCTCAGCACCTGGCTGGTTATGACGGCTTTGCGAATCATGACAGCGCGCCCCCGGGCACGCTGTCCTTTTCGCCCTTCAGGAACGTAATGATCTCCGACGCAGCGCGCTCAATGTCGAGCACGATGCGGTCGATCTTGATGACCAGCAGGTTGAATGCGACGTAGCAGGGAATCGCCACGCTGAGCCCGGCGGCGGTCACGATGAGAGCCTTTTGCAGCCCCCCCATCACGTCGGCCGACTGCACAAGAGGCAGCTGCTGCTGCATGACCAGCGTGGATTCCAGCATGCCCAGCACGGTGCCGAGCAGGCCCAGGAGCGGCGCGATCTGGGCCACGGTGGCAATCACGACCAGCCGGCGCTCCATGCGCGAGATCTCGGCGAGGCTGGCATCGTCGAGCGCCGAGCGCAGCAGCTCGTGACTCTCCCCGCGGTGCAGGATGGCCGTCTTGACCACGTACGCGACGGGACCGGGCGTTTCGTCGCAGATGGTGAGCGCCTCCGTGATGTTCGCGCGGCGCAGAATATTGACGATGCCCTTCAGAAAATCGTCGGACCTGATCCGGGCGCGGTGCAGGTGCAGCGAGCGCTCCACAAACACGATGAGCGCGGCCACGCCGCACAGCACAATCAGCGCAAAGACCGCTCCGCCCTGCTGAAACAGATAGTCAAACATGATACTCCTTGATCGTTTTGCTTCAGTAAAACAGCCACCAGCGCTCGGCGCGGATGCGACTAATCCGCTCCCGCGTCTCCGGCGTAACGGGCACGCCCGCATTCACCACCCGCTCCAGGATGGTCACGACCTGCCGCCATTCCTTGCGCGCCTCCATGATGTCCGCGGCGTTGAACGATGCGCGCATGAACCAGAGCTTCGCAGCTTCCGTATGAAGGATGCCCTTCTCCCGTTCCTGAAGGAACCACACGACGACCTTGGCGTAGTACTGTTCGACTGCATCGTCGGCGCGACCCATCTTCTCGTAGCAGCGCCCGGTCTTGTACTCCGCCTGGAGCACCTGGTCGAGCGGCGCCTGCGAATCTCCCGCCACGATTCGAAACGACTGCAGCGCTTCCACGTACCGCTCCGGATTCTCGCCGCCCAGCATGAACTGGGCATCCCCCTTGCGCAGCCAGGCCAGCGGCAGAAGGCCGCTGGCGGGATACCTCGTGATCAGGTCCTCGAACACAAGGATCGCCTCGGAGAACCTTGCCAGGTTGATGAGCGCATCGCCCTGCACCGCACGCGCCTCCGCCACCTGCCACGCCTCCGGGTGCTCCTTCACGAGCCGGGACACGATCTCGTTCGCACGCAGGTACTCCCCGCGCGTCGCGGCGGCGCGGCTGGCCCATAGCAGCGCGTCCGGCACTTTCGGATCTGCAGGCATCTTGTCGGAGAAGCTTACGAAGAGCGCCTCCGCGTCGGCGTAGGCCTGCCGGTTGAACTCATGCTTGCCCAGCCAGAACATGACGGTCGGAATCCATTTCGAATCCGGGTGCCATTTGAGGAACTCCCGCCCCGCCGCGACCGATTCGTCGTCACGCCCCATCCAGTACAGGCACATGGCGGACCAGTACGCGGCGTCCTCGGCCGTACGGTTGGTAGGAAATGCGGCGGCTACGGCCTGAAAATCTCCAAGCGCCGCCTGAAACCTGTACATCTGATAATAGGCAAGCCCCCTGCCGAGCAGCGCCTTGTCGCGCCAGAGGCCGTTGGAATACACGTTGTCAATCTGGTCGTACAGGACCACGGCATCTTCCATGCGCCGGTCCGCCTGACGGATCTCCGCCACGCGCAGCAGCGATTCCTCCGCCAGCGGCGTTTGCGCCTGGTCCTTCGCCAGCGCCATGAAGACTTCCTCGGCGCGCGCCGGGTCTCCGGCCTGCAGGCAGCTTTCGGCCATCTGGAATCGCGCGCGCGGCACCAGTTCCGAGCCCGGGAACTCGGCGGGCACGCGGGCGTACGCGTCGATCGCCAGCTTGTATTGGCCGTTGGACAAATATGAATCGCACGCTTTCATCAGGCAGCGCGCGCGCGCGGCCTGGTTGGTTTCGAGGTCATAGGCCTTAAGAAAGCCGAGCGCCGCTTCGGCGTGGCGGCCCAGCCCCGCAAGCGCCCAGCCCCGGCCTTCCTGCGCCTGTGCGATGCCCGTCCGATTCGTAAAGGATTCCATATAGCGCTGGTACTCCCGGACGGCATCCTCCCACGCCCCGTGATCCAGAAGAGAGGAAGCCAGCCGCAGCTGCGTGGGCCCCGCTTCCGGATCATCCGGCTGCGAAGCGACGAACTGCCGCAGCACAGAAATCGCCTCGTCGTACCGATTCATATCCAGCAGCAGCAGGCCCAGAGCCTGCTCGCCCTTGCGCCGCACGACGGAATCCTGCGCCTGCGCGATGCCGTTGGTCAGCGCGGCGGCGGCGGGCGCGAGGTTGCTCGCCGTCTGGTACGCAGCCGCAAGCCCGTACCAGGCGGAGGCTCGCAGGTCCTCTCGCACTGCGGGGTTGGTTGTCACGACGGTCAGCAGCCCCACCGCATCGTCAACCCGCTCCTGCCGCAAACGGATCTGACCCAGCCAGTAGAACGATTCGCCCGCCACGCGCTCAGCATGGGGCACCGTCACTAGCCGTTCAAAAATGCCCTGCGCCTCTTCCGTCTTCCCCGCGGCATTCAGCGCCTTGGCCCACTCAATCTGCTCCCCGCACTCGGCCGGCATGAAGTTGCGGCCCGTTTCGTTCTTCCGGGACGCCGCGATCGCATCCTCCACCCGCCCCGCCTTAAGCAGGCACCACGCCTGCAACTGCTGCGCCTGCCGCGCGTACCGGCTGTCCTGCCCCTCCCTTACGCCGCCGGAGAGCGCGGCGAGAGCCTTGGCGAACTCTCCGCCTTCATAAAGCGCCAGCGCGCGCCAGTAGGACGGCGCGAGGGAATCAAATTGCGACGCCAGCGCGCCGTACGAGTCGAGCGCCTGGAACATGGCGGCGAAACGGCCCTGGGCGTAGAGCGTCTGCAGCAGCAGAACCGCTGCTTCCGCCGACTCCGTAGACGACGGCGAACCCTCCCCGCCAGCCGTCAGGCAAACCCGCAGCTCCTTCTCCGCAAGATCATACAGACCGTCCTCCAGCGCGGCGCGGCCCGCCACCAGCGCATTCGTCGCCGCCGCGGCGCTCGGCAGCTCGGGCCCGGCGTCGTCCGCCGCGCCCGCCACGACGCCCAGCGCAAGCAAAGCGACGCAGGCCAGCACCGTCATTGTGCGCACCAGATTCATGCCAGCAAGTTCCTCAGGTATTGTCCTGTGTGGGAGCGCTCGCACGCCGCCACCTCCTCCGGGGTGCCGGCCACAACGACCTCGCCTCCCGCGTCCCCGCCCTCGGGGCCCAAATCGATAATGTAATCCGCCGTCTTGATCACGTCCATATTGTGCTCGATCACAACCACCGTGTTGCCCGCGTCCCGGAAGCGCAGCAGCACCTGCATTAGCTTCTGCGTGTCCGCGAAATGCAGCCCCGTCGTTGGCTCGTCGAGCAGGTACAGCGTTTGGCCCGTCGCCTTCCGGCTGAGCTCGGCAGACATCTTGATCCGCTGTGCCTCGCCTCCGGACAAGGTAGTCGCCGACTGGCCCAATTGCAAGTATCCGAGTCCCACTTCGGAAAGAGTGCGCAGGCGGGTATGGATCGACGGCAGGCTGGCAAAGACCTCCAGGGACTCGTCCACGGTCATGGCCAGCACCTGCGCGATGTTCCGGCCGGCATATTGCACGTTGAGAGTCTCTTCGTTGTAGCGCAAGCCGCCGCACTGTTCGCAGGTTACGTACACGTCGGGCAGGAAGTGCATCTCAAGCCGCAGAATGCCGTCGCCCTTGCACTTTTCGCAGCGCCCCCCTTTGCCATTGAAGCTGTAGCGCCCCCGCCCGTCCCCGCGCCAGCAAGGCCGCCGAGGGGGCCGCCGAGGCCAGC
>CAYRKB010000116.1:0-4139 GCA_964424705.1 uncultured Victivallales bacterium | reverse complement strand
GTATAGGTGGCCGGGTTGCTGCGCGGCGTGCGCCCGATCGGGGACTGGTCGATCTCGATCACCTTGTCAAACCGGTGCGCGCCGAGAATCTTGCGGTGGCGCCCCGGGATCTCCTGCGCGCCGTGGATCTCGCGCAGCATGGCCCGCTTGATGATCCCGTCCACGAGCGTGCTCTTCCCGCTGCCGGATACGCCCGTCACGCAAACCAGAAGCCCCACGGGGATGCCGACATCGATCTTCTTGAGGTTGTTCTCCTCCGCCCCCAGGATGCGCAGCTCGGCGCGGCCCGCCGGCTTGCGCTCGCGCGGCACATAGGCGCGCGACGGGTTGCCCAGGTAGCGCCCCGTCAGCGAGCGCGGGCAGGCAATCAGGTCCTGCACGCTCCCCTCGAACACCACCTCGCCCCCGAGCCGGCCGGCGCCGGGCCCTAGGTCAATCACGTGGTCGGCCTCGCGGATCATCTCTTCGTCGTGCTCGACGACCACCACGGTATTGCCGACATCGCGCAGCTCCTTCAGCACCCTGAGCAGCCGCTGGTTGTCGCGCACGTGCAGGCCGATGGTCGGCTCGTCCAGCACGTAGAGCACGCCCACCAGCCCCGAGCCGATTTGCGTCGCGAGGCGGATGCGCTGCGTTTCGCCGCCCGACAGCGTGCCGCTTTCGCGGTCCAGCGTCAGATAGCCAAGCCCCACTTCGCTGAGAAAGCGCAGCCGGTGGCGGATTTCCTTCAGGACTTCCGCGCCGATCTTGCGCTCCATCTCAGTGAGCGGCAGGTCGCTGAAAAAAGCTTCCGCCTTCTGGATGGAAAGCCGCGTGACGTCCAGAATGGAACGCCCGCCCACGGTGCATGCGAGCGCCTCCGGGCGCAGCCGCGCGCCGCGGCAGACGGGGCAGGTGCGCCGGCTCATGAAGGCCCGCAGCTTCTGCTTCATATACTCGCTGTCCGTGCTTTCCAGCCTGCGCTCGAGGTTCGGGATGATGCCCTCGAAGGGCTTCGTGATCTTGCGGTACGCGCCGCCGCGCCAGAATCCGTACTGAACAGGCTCCCCGCCCGAACCGTGCAGGAGGATCTGCCTGTGCTCCTCCGACAGGTCGCGAAAGGGCTGATCCATGCGAAAGCCGTAGTGCGCCGCCACCGCCCGCAGCAGGTTCTTGAAGAACGTGATCAGCCGGCGCGGCCCCTTCCGCCACGCCTGCACGGCGCCGCCGTCGAGCGTCGCCCCGGAATCCGGCACGATGAGCTGCGGGTCGAACACCATCTGCGTGCCGAGGCCCGAGCAGGTGGGGCAGGCGCCATACGGGCTGTTGAAGGAGAAGCTGCGCGGCAACAGCTTCTCAAAGCTGATGCCGCATACCGCGCAGGCGAACTTCTCCGAGAGAATCGCTTCCTGCCACCCGCCGCTGCCCTGCTGGGACAGCACGACCATCACGCCCTTGCCGTGCTTGAGCGCCAGCTCGACGGAATCGCTGAGCCGGGTTCCCACCTTGCTCGTGATCATCAGCCGGTCGACCACCACCTCGATCGTGTGCGCGCGGCTGCGCGCCAGCTTCGGCACCTGCTCGAGCTCCAGCACCTCGCCGTCCACGCGCACGCGCACGAAGCCCTGCTTGCGCACCTGGCCCAGGAGCTCGGCGTGCTCGCCTTTCGCGCCGCGCACGAGCGGAGCCAGCAGGGCCAGCTTGGTGTGCGCAGGGTGCTGCATGAGCAGCGCGACGATCTCCTGCGCGCTCTGCGCTTTTACGGGCCGCCGGCACTTCGGGCAGTGCGGCACGCCCACGTGCGCGAAAAGAAGCCGCAGGTAGTCGTGAATTTCCGTGCTGGTCGCGACGATCGAGCGAGGGTTCGATCCGGCCGAGCGCTGCTCAATGGAAATGGCCGGGCTCAGGCCCTCGATAAAGTCCACGTCGGGCTTCTGCATCTGGTCGAGGAACTGCCGGGCGTAGGCGGAAAGGCTCTCCACATAGCGCCGCTGCCCCTCCGCGTACAGCGTATCGAACGCGAGCGAGGACTTTCCGGATCCGCTCAGGCCGGTAACGACCGTGAGCCTGTTGCGGGGAATCTCAACGGTGATGTTCTTGAGGTTGTGCTCGCGCGCGCCCGCGATGAGGATGGAATTGCGAGCCATCGCCCCCTACACCACTTTCACGAGGTGGAACGAGCGCTTGCCGGAGCGCAGCACGACAATCCTGCCGTCCACGATGTCGGACGCGGCGGCCGTGGCGCCGATCCCCTTCACCCGGCCGTTGTTGACGTAGAGGCCGCCGCTGTCCACCAGGCGCCGCGCGTCGGCCTTGCTCTTGCATAGCCCCGCGGCGGTTACGACGTCGAGCCACGTGGCGCCCTCGACGCGCGCGCGCGGCAGCTCCGTGCTGGCCACGTCCGCGAAGATCTCGAGCAGTTCCTCGGCGCGCATCCCGTCCATGGACTCGCCGAAGAGCGCAGCGCTCGCCCGCTGCGCCGTCTTGAGGCCGGCCTCGCCATGCACGGCACGCGTGACCTCCTCCGCCAGCCGCAGCTGGGCGGCGCGCCGCTCCGGGGCGGCGGCGAGTTCGGCCTCCAGGGTTTGGATCTCCGCCAGCGGCATGAACGTAAAGGCCTTCAGGTAGCGCAGCACGTCGCTGTCGAGCGTGCGCAGAAAGAACTGGTAGAAGCTGTAGCAGGAGGTCTTGCGCTGATCCAGGTACACCGCGTTGCCGGCGCTCTTGCCAAACTTCTGGCCGGCGCTGTCGCACACGAGCGGAATCGTCAGACCGTAGCCTTCGCCGCCGCGCAGCTTGCGAATCAGGTCGGTCCCGGCCGTGATGTTGCCCCACTGGTCGGAGCCGCCGATTTGCAGCACGCACTGGTGCTTGTCGTACAGGTGCAGAAAGTCGTACGCCTGAAGAAGCTGGTAGCTGAACTCTGTGAAGCTCATCCCGCTCTCGCTGCCCAGGCGGGACCGCACGCTCTCCTTGTCCAGCATGGCGCCCATGCGGAAGTGCTTCCCGACATCGCGCAGAAAGTCGATGAACGTGAACTGCGCGAACCAGTCCTGGTTGTTCACAATGCGCGCCGGCGCCGTCGGATGGTTGAAGTCGAGAAACCGCGACAGGTTCTCGCGGATGCCCTCCGTGTTGCGGCGCACCTGTTCCGCGGTGAGCAGCGCGCGCTCCGCGGCCTTGCCGGACGGGTCGCCGATCATCCCCGTCGCGCCGCCAACCAGCGCAATCACGTGGTGGCCGCAGCGCTGAAAGTGGCTCAGCGCCATAATAGCGACGTAGTTGCCGGCCTGCAGGCTTTCGGAGGAAGGGTCAAACCCGGCATACACGACCGTGGGCGCCTGCAGCCGCTCCCGCAGCTGCGGGTGGGTTATGGCCTCCAGCAATCCCCGCTCTTTCAAAACGTCCACAACGTGGGTCATGGTTCGCTCCCGCTCTGCGTCCGCCGGCATCCCGCCACTCCGATAAAAACGGAGGGCGCACGGGCCTGGCCTGTGCGCCCCCCTTCGATTTGCAGATGCGGATGCCGCTCGGCATCCGGGCTGAAGGACGCTATTCGGCCTCGTTCTTCTGGCCGGGCCGCCACTCTTCGCCGCCCGAACCGCCCATGGCTTCATCCAGCGCACCGGCCAGGTTCACCATCTCCTCGCCGGGCCGCAGGCCTTCCGAAATCTCGGCCTGCTGCTTCAGGAACTCCTCTTCCGGCATGGAAGCCGCCTTCACGCTGAGCCCGATGCGGCGCTCCGCGCGGTCGATCTTCATAATGCGCGCCTGGATCTCGTCGCCCAGCTTGAGCACATCCTTCACCTTCTCCACGTGGTCCTCGCTCAGCTGCGAGATATGCACAAGCCCATCCACGCCTTCCTCGATTTCGACGAATGCGCCGAAGGTTGCAACCTTCGAGACCTTGCCCTTGACGATCTGCCCCACCGCGTAGCGGGCCGTGATCGTGTTCCACGGGTCTTCCTGGGCCTGCTTGAGCCCCAGGCTGATCCGGCTCTGCTGAGGGTCCACCTCCAGCACCACGGCGTCGATCTTCTGGCCCTTCTGCAGGACCTCCGAAGGGTGGTTGATTTTGCGCGTCCAGGACATGTCCGACACGTGAATCATGCCGTCGATGCCGTCTTCCAGCTCCACGAAGGCGCCGTAGGACGTGAAGT
>CAYRKB010000115.1:0-13081 GCA_964424705.1 uncultured Victivallales bacterium | reverse complement strand
GGCCAAAGCTGGATAAACACAAGACACACAAGACACATTCTGGATCGACTTTCAGCTCAATATGAGCCACGCTTCCCATGGTTTAAATTTAGGCTGCACTTACGGACAAAGGCTAAGCGTTCATGCGCATGACTCGACTCCTGCTGCTGATATTGAGTGCCATGCTAATGTGCGTGTCAACGCCGGCTGCCGACCTGACGGCAGAGACCGTGTTTCAACAAACGGGGATCCAGCGAGGATTGATTGTCGTGGTCGGTGGAGATGGAGATCTAGCCATCGCATTGGCCAGGACGGAGCCGGTCGTGGTGCAGCAGTTCGCGTCGGCCAGGGAGACGGCGGCCATACGCACACGGATGGTCGCCGCCGGTGTGCACGGCCAGGCGACGGTATCCGAATGGGAGGGTGGGGCACTTCCCTTAATCGACAACCTCGCCAGTATGGTCGTTGTGGACGCGAGGGATCGTCTGCAGTTTGAGGTCGCCGACCTGAGGCGCGTCCTTCGTCCGGGCGGGAAATTGATGATGAAGCAGGGCGAGGAATGGTCCATCGAAGTCAAGCCGCGCCCCAAAGGCGATGATGATTGGCCACAGTACAATTACGATGCGGGGGTGAGCGACCGCTCCAAGGACATCAACGCGGGTCCGGCGCGGGGCATCCAGTGGCTCGCGGGGGCGAATGCTCTGGGTGGCGCGGCGCTGGGGATGCGGATCGTGGGAGCCACGGCGGTGTTGGTGGACAATCGTGGACTTGTGGCACGCGACGCGTATAGCGGCCTGCCGATCTGGCGGCGATCGGATTTGCAGGTTGCGAATCGCTACGCTCTGCTGGCTGACGACAAGCGGGTGTATCTGGTGCATCAGTTGAGCGATCCTACGGACTTGCCTTCGCACGCCATCGCGCTCGACTTGAAAACCGGAGAGCCCGTGATGGAGTATTCGAAAGGGATGAAACTTGGCTTTGCAGCCGGAGGCGTTACCCGTCAACAATACATGGAACTGTTGCAGCAGAATAAAAAGAAAGAGGCTGAATCCGTCCTCAATCGCGCAAAGGAGACCTACAACAATATACAGGCGCGTCTCTATGACGGCATTCTTCTGCAATTACTGGACACGCAACTGGTGGCATTGGAAGCCCAGACAGGCCGATGGCTCTGGTCGAAGAGGGCCGGCAACGCGGCGGGGCAGGGAAGTGACAAAGGCGAAGTCCCTGGGCAACGGTTGACGTGGCATCACCCCATCATGGCGGATGGAAACGTATACGTGGTAGAGGGGCTCCCAGCCCCGTCTTTTACGTATACGCATTGGCCGATGGGTGACGTTCACGGAATCCAGTGTTTGGATGTGAAGACGGGTGAAACAAAATGGTCTTGGCGCTGGCCGTCTTCGCTCGGTCCGCCCGCGGCGGCCTACAACATGATGGTCGCGGGAGATTGGCTGGGCCTGATGCTGCGCGTTCCGGTGGCGACGGAGAAGAAGGGCCGAGGCCGGGCCGCGATGGTCTTTGTCCGGCGCGACGGCTCCTCGCATAAGTTCGTCGATGAAACGCCGATCCCGCGTCACGAGATCGGGGGCATGCATTCACATGCCCGCCTGCTGTATGTCGATGGGAAGGTATGGTTGAACGGGCTGGTCGGCCCCATCGCTTCGATCGATCTAAGTAAGATCGGGGAGAAGGCGGCCTGGGACCTGAGCCTGGCCAAGTTACCGCGCCCGGTGGGATGCACCGTCAACCGGGTGACGCCCAATTTTGTATTTGGCTCGCTGACAACCTATTCGTTGGATAAGAAGCAGATTCGACACACTAACGCCGCGCGCGCCGTTTGTGATGTTGGCGCCATCCCGGCGGACGGGATGACTTTCGTCACGCCAACACAGTGTTTCTGCATGCCTTATCTGCCCGGGTTCAAGGCGTTTCATCCACGTGCGTTTGCCGGTGAGGAAAAGCTGGCGCGGCTGGAGAAGGGCCAGGTGGGCCGCGCGGTGGAGAAGGGCTCGCCGCGCGATTGGCCGATGTACATGGCAAACCCGCAGCGCGGCAACTGGAGTGCCGGCAAGGCGCCGGAGAAACTCCAACCGCTGTGGACGATCCGGCCTGTTGTTGAGCCGGACAAGCCTGTGATTTCGGCGGAGTGGCGGGATAACTGGTATTATCAGGGATCCGTGACGCCTGTGGCCATCGCTGAAGGCGTGGCGGTCTTTGCGGCGGTCGATCGGCAGCAGGTTGTGGCGATCGATCCGGCAACCGGTCAGGAGCGGTGGCGCCGAACGGTGGATGGCCGCATCGACAGCACGCCGACGATTCGGAATGGGATGATCTACGTTGGTACGCGTAACGGCTGGGCCTATGCACTGAATCGCGATACAGGCGAGATGGTCTGGCGCTTTTTTGCGGCGCCGCGACGGGAGCGAATGCTTGCCTATGGGCAGCTTGAGTCGTGCTGGCCGCTCCACGGCAGCCTCCTGGTCGAGGACGATGGGGTTTGGATCGTTGCGGGGCGGCACAATGATGCGGATGCTGGCATGTGGTGGTGGCGATTGGATCCGTTGACGGGAGAACGGCTGACCTCGGGTCGTCTCGGTGGCGATGAACTCTCGAGCGCGGTCGGTGTGGGGGTTCGCTCGGACGGCCGTCAAAGTGGGGCGAATTCGCCGATTGTGTCCAATGGTAAACTATTGCTGCTCTCCGGAATCTACTTGGAGAAACGCAACGGGGAGCTGGTTGATCACCCTGTTCCCGCCCTGAGTGGTCCTAACGATTGGCTCTACTGGGGGCCGCGCTTCGCCTATGAGCTGATGTTTCCCGGCAATCAAGGACTGCTATTCAATTCCCGGGAGATGAACGGCTACAAGATGTCTTATTACGGTTTCACGCAGGCGGTGGGGTATGCTTATCGCGGTCGTGACTTTATACACTCCGGGGAAACAACCAGTTTGGTTCACCGCGGGGGCGATCGTTCTCGGAGGCCGGACGTCATACGATTCCAGAAGTTGGAGAAGCCGGATGCCGGCTTGGGTGCGAAGGTCGTCTGGCGCGCCCCCTATCATGAAGCGTTTACCACCGGCTTTGGCGCCCTCGCGGTTGCCGGGGACTCTGCGTTCGTCGCATTTTCCGTAGAAAATAAGGAGTTTGAGGCTCAAAGGAAGGACATGCCACATCGTCTGCGTACCCTCAACTATGCCTCCGGGGAACGCCGCCAGGATGACCTGCGGTTACCTGCCCGGCCCTCTCTGAATGGCATCAGCATTGGCGAGGGGCGCGTATACGTGACGTGTCAAGACGGAAGCATCGTCTGCTTTGGAGTGGAAAAGTGATGATGAGTAAAGGTGCGACTTGCGTGTTCCTGATGCGCAGGGTGTCTGTCCGGTGATCGTGTCCTGTATGACGAAGCCCGCCTCCCGCAATAAAGACTCCCACATCTCGCCGGCAGGGCCGGTTGGATGTCAGGTCCCCGGCAGCGTCACCCTCACCACGTGTCGGCTTCCCGGTTGCTGTGGCCCGATCAGCCCGTTCTGCAGGATCGAGTCATCCAGTCGCACAAGCGTCGAACGGCAAGCCTTGTCGCGTCGCATGACAATATCGAATTCGGCACCGCGCCATGAGCGTTGGATGCGGGTGCGCTTCCAGTGGCGCGGGAGTTGCGGGTCGATACGCAGGCCGTCGAACTCGGCGCGAACGCCCAGCAGCATGGCGATCGCGGTCCGGTAGTACCACGAGGCCGTGCCCGTGTTGGGGGCATGGCTGCTGGCCCCGGCCCGGCGGCCCATGGGGTCGCCCAGGTAGAAATTGGGAATGTAGATCGGCAGTTGGCCGGCCCGTTCAAGCGTATGGTCTCTGTAGCCGGGAAGCAGACGGCGGAGCGCGTCGAAGGCGCGGTCCGGCTCGCGAGCGACGTAGAGCGCATAGGCGTAGAACGTGGCGGCGTGGCAGTAGATCGCGCCGTTTTCGTTCCAGCCGGGGATTTTCTGGGAGAGTTTGCCGATGCTCTCGTCCATGCGGGTGTAGGCGGGCGCGAGCTTCATCGGTCCGGACGGCGTCATGAGCAGGCGCTCGACGGCACGGATGCAGGCTGCCGTCTTCCCCCGGTCGGCAGCGCCGCACATCAGTGCCCAGCTCTGCGAGTTGAGAAAGATTTTTCCTTCGCGGTCGGCCGGCGTGCCGAAGGGTTCGCCGTTGTCCTTGAATCCGCGCGTGTACCAGCGTCCGTTCCACGCATAACGGTTGATGGCGCAGCGCATCGCGGCGGCCTCCCGGCGCCAGGTGCCGGCCTGCCCCTTGTTGCCGCGGTGGCCCTCGACCTTTGCCCAGGTGTCCAGCGCGAGCGATAGGGCTTCCGAAAGCCACACCGATTCGCCTTTCTCGCCCATGCCGGCCATGTTCAACGGGTCGTTCCAGTCGCCCTGACCGAGCCGGCAAAGTCCGCGCTTCGTGCGGTCGTTGAGCAGCCACCGGAGCCCCCGGCTGATGTGTTCATGGAGCGACGCGGACCGCGTGGGCTTGTCGGCAAACGGGATTCGTTCGTCGAGAATGGCGAAGTCGCCCGTCTCGGCCATATAAAACGACAGGACCACAGGCCCCCAGGAGTTGATGTCCTTGTGGGGGATCGAGTTGATCGGCACCTGGTTGACGCCCGGCGCGAAGGGCATGCCGTGGGGCAGCCAGCCGTTCGTGTGCTGATGCGCCCAGATCCGCAGGAACCAGTCGCGGCTGCTTTGCGGATCCACGTACACGCCGCCCATGGCGTCCTGGATCACATTGCGTCCCTGCGGCGCGAGGTTGAACCGCTGGGTACGCACGAGCATCAGCGCGCGCCGCGATTGCCAGTGGTTGATGAAATAATCGAAGTCGCGATCGGGCGTTTCGATGCGCAGACCGGCCGTGTGCCGGGCCAGGAAGCGTTCGGCTTCGCGCAACGCCTTGTCCATGGCACCGGGCCGCAGGTACCGGGCGGCCAGCCGCCGGGCGTCGGCGACTCTGGCGGCCGGACCGAAAACGAAGCGCAGTTCCTTGGACTGTCCCGGATTCAGGGATAGGGGGTATTGGAAGATGTTGGCGGTTTCTTCGTTGGAAGCCTCGAACGGATGGCGTCCGCTGCGCAAACGGCGCTGTTCGAGTTGGGCGGGCCGGTGCAGGCCCTGGCCGCCGTGGAAGGCCGCAATACCCAACTCCCAGTCCCGGGGTTTCGGATCGGAGGCGCAGAACACAACGTTGGCCATTGTCTTGATCCGGTAATAGTCCTCAAGCTTGGCATAGTAGTCGAAGAACTCGTGGATGGCGCCGCCCAGGCGCGGGTCGAAATAGGCCCGCTGGGCGAGGAACGAGCGGCGGCCGACGGGAAGATAAGCGAACAGGGAAAGACGGCGCTTCGCGCGGGAACGGTTGGAGACCGTGACGGTCCACAGCTCCACGTTGTCCCCGCGTGGCACCACCAGGCGCAGATGGGTAGCGATGCCGTCGAGAACGACCGTCCATTGCAGGTCCGCCTGGCCGGCGGAGAACTCGAACTCGTCCGGTTCGGCCTGTATGGGTTCGAAGGGAACGCTCCAGAGCCGGTGGCTCGCCTCATCGCGCAGGTAGAACGTGCGCAGGGGGCCGGAGTAGGCGGTCATGTTTGGCTGGATGAACCCGGCCGAGAGCACGCGCCCCCGGTGGTCCATCTGGACCCCCATGTGATCGTTCCAAAGGTCGGCATCGGCGGCGTCCAGGGCATGGACGTCGCGAACCAGATAACGGTTTCCGTCCAGGTTGAATCCGCAGGTTTTCATGGGGCAGTGTCCGGATAAATCACTTAAGCCAGGGTGTCAAAGGCGGGCTGGATAAGGAAGGCCGACATGCGAATGGCTGGGGCGGGTTTGCGAAGAGAACCTGTCCTGCTTCGCAAACGCCGCCTGTCTGATTCGTGGGTGAACCTACGGGTCTGGTACTGCTCCGGGAATCCCGAGGTCAAGACCAACTACTGCGTGCCCGAACTCTACGCCCAGCAATTGGTCAAAGGCGCGGGAGTCCGCGGATGAACGAGCACGCGGGGGCGTGGTCGATGACGCGGCCGGCCCTCCGTCAACGCGGCACGGTCCCATCATCGTGATCATCCCTCTGGCGCACGGTCATGGCGCGGAAGAAGTTCTTCATGTCCGCCACACTTCCAATCCAGAACCAGACCAGGGTCACCACGGCAATGACTCCCGGGATAACCAGGCCGATGGAGAGCCAGAGAACGGCCCAGGCGTGCTTGGTCATTTGCAGCCCCTCGACAACGTCCGGCGCAACTCCGGCAAGGGTCAACAACCGGGGCATCCCGTACTGCCAGAACGTCATGAACCCAACCAGGCCGACCATCACCAGGGCGTAAGTAAAAATAGAAATGGCGATCACACGGTCGGCCCTCGTGAAGTGCTCATCAATGCCCACCATCCGCTGCAGAAGCGTCGGTTTCTTCACCGAAAGATCACCCTCTTCATGGTCGCGTGCCAATCTTGCCTTGATGTCATACGGGACCCGACACGTCAGGAACGACACCATCACATAGATCAGGATGCAAACCACGCTCACCAGAAAACTGAGCCAGAACCCCGAGGAAATCGCCGCCGGGAACCCGGCCTTGAGAAGCAGGGTCTTGGCGTTCCACCAGTTGCTGCTGATCACTACAGAGGCCAGGGAAAGGGGAATCCCGAGAAGCATCGCCGCCCAAGCGCCCTGCACCGTTCCCCGCTTCCAGTAGAGCCCCCCGATCAGGACAGACCCTGCCCCACCGTTGTAGATGGCGCCGGTCACGGCCCACCAAATCCAGATGGGCACCGACAGCGGCAACACCAGCGAAATGCCGAAGGCCAGGGAGGCCACACCAATCGCCCCAAGCCGTAGGACCTTGATGTGCTGGGTCGGGCTCATGGGGGTCCGTCGGAACGGCGCTACACAGTCCTGGACGAACACTGAGCTCCAGGAGATGATGTGATTCCCGTCGCCGGCCAGCAACCCCATGATCATCACCACCAGGAGCAGTCCCTTGACGCCCACCGGGAGCATGTCCGCGAGGGCCATAAAAGGCGCCTGCTGCCGCTGGCGCTGGTAGTCCTCACTCTTGAGGGAGGTCCCCGTTGAATCCTTGAGCCCTTTGCCCTCAAACCACGCCTGACTCCCCACCGGGGTGGCCGCGGAAACCATCGAGGCTGGACCACCGGAGGTGCTCGGGACTGCGGCAATCCTCGCCTTGAGACCCTTCGTCCTGTCCGCAAAATCCGGGTGCCGGAGATACGTCAGGGCCCCAATGGCCACCACCAGGAGTACCAGCACCCTCGCGTACGAACGCCACGCCCCGAGAATGGACGCCATCCGGCCCTCGTGCGGCGTCAGCGCCGCGCTCCGGAACCCATGACCGCCCTGCCATGCCCCGCACAGGTAGATCGTCGCAAACATGCTCAGAAGAACGGCATAGAAGTTGAAGTCCTTCACCTCGAAGGCGTCAAAGGGATCAATGGGACTGTGCTGCGGTGCAATGGCCAGAAGGGCAGCCCCTCCCGGGTCTGCCCCAACTGGAAGCAGGCCCACCAGCACATCCACAACCTGACCCCATGATACGATGCTGAAAATCACCACAATAATCACCAAGTAAACCAGGTGGGAGAAAACCCCCTCGAAACAATCGGTGATCATGAGCGTGACTTGGCCTCCAAAGCAGATCATCGTCAAGGTAACCGTAAGGTAGACCGTCATGATGGCCACGTTGGTTGGAACCGGGACTCCCGCGATTTGAAAGGCGTCCGGCAAACCCAGGAAGGCCTTGAAGAAAAGGCAGGAAGCCAGCGGAAAGATGGCATAATTCAAGGCCCCCGCACAGAAGATGACAAATCCCATGAAAAGGCGAAAACGCCGGCTGTACCGCTCCTCGAAGAACTGGGCCAGGGTCAGGACCCGGGTTTGGCGATACCGGTAGATGACAAAGCCTGTAATGGCCAGGATAAGGACCAACGGCGTTACCAGGCTTTCCCAGAAGAGTCCAACAAACCCCATCAGCACGTACTTCTCGACATTTCCGACCGTGTTGGTCACCCCCGACCCCGCCTCACCACTCGCGCTGGTCAACAGGTACCGGCCTGCACAGCGGCCGGCGGAAATGTAATCCGCGACGCCACGGACAAACCGCTGCGTGTAGATCGCCAGACCGAACACGGCCAGCAATGGCACCACCACCATGATCCAGTCAATCCAGTGCATGTCCAAACTCTATACTGAATTATTGCCTGTCCGACCATAGACCGTTAGTTCAGCCCATGATCGCTATTGGGAATCTGTCTGTTACGGTCCTCTGCTCGATGGGGTCCTCGTCCATGTAAAACACCGTTGTTGTTATCAGAAGACCTCCGGCGGCGCTAGGCAGCCATGCGAAGCGAAACGCCGCTATTGCGAATGCGGAACGCGCTGACATTCATCGAGGCCCGCATTGGGCTGTCCGCCGCGTTGTCTGCATTTGCGACTTGTTATCGGTGGGTTTGCGCACTAGCATCAGCGAGCTATGAAAGAAGGGAAGTGTCGGCGCGTTGTCCTGTTGTCTCTTCCGTCGGAAGGGTTCATGCGGGGCATCAGCCACTACATCGGACCGGATTCGAAATGGGCCTTTGAGTTCTCACACCCCAGCGAACAGGCCTTGCGTCAGTTGGCAAAAAGTCCGCCCGACGGCATCATCGGCTATCTCTGGCAAGAAGAGCAGATTGAACTGGCCCATCACATCGGCTGTCCCGTCGTCAACCATTCCGGCGCGCCGTGGGATGACACGCTTCCCAGGGTCACCTGCGATAGTATGCTGGCGGGGCGGCTTGCGGCTGACTATTTCCTGGAACGAGGATTCACACATTTTGGATTTCTGGGTGATGATCTGACATTGTTGAGTTCGGATCGTGAGAAGGGGTTTTCCCGGCGGATCGCGGAGCGTGGGTTCGAGGTCAGCGCCGTCCATGTTTCAACGAGTCCCTACCCGACAAAGATCGAGCGGTCGGCAACGGCGGACAGGCACTTGACCAAGTGGGTATCCGGTCTGCCGCCGGCGACGGGGGTTTTCGCGATGAACGACAATCTGGCATGGCGACTGGCGGAACTGGCGTCGCTGCGTAACATGCGTATCCCGGAGGATATCGCGCTGCTGGGCATGGACAATATGGCGATGTGCCTGTTGTGCCGTCCCCCGCTGTCGAGCATCCGCTACCCGTCCGAGCGCGTCGGGTACGAGGCGGCGGCGATGCTTGACGGCCTCATGAACGGGACGGCCGTCGCGACGCAGGTTCTGGTCCCTCCGGACGGGATCGTGACGCGGCACTCAACGGACATTCTGGCGGTGTCGGATCCGAATCTGGCCAAAGCCTTGCGGTTCATCAGCGCCCGTTTTGCCGATGACATCACCGTGCGCGACGTGGCGTTGGCTTCGGGACTCAATCGGCGCACGATGGAGAAGCGGTTCAGACTCGTGCTGGAACGCTCGCCCGCCGACGAGATCCGCCGTGTGCGGGTCGAACGATGCAAGGTACTGCTGGACAGACCGGATCTCTCCATAGACGACATAGCCGAGCAGTGTGGCTTCTCCGGGCGCCGGTGGCTGTCGGACGTTTTTGCCCGTCTGACGGGGCAGACGCCGGCGATCTATCGGCGTGCGCGTGCCGGAAGCGCTCAAACCCGGAGACCGTCACCTGTTTCATAACGACAATCCATGTCCGGCGTTCCGTTCGCCAAAGTGCGCGAATGTTTCGCGATTTTGTGTTGGCGCAGGCCGTGGGGCACCGTAGAGTTTGCAGCGTGAATCTCTCCTCAAATACCCTGAAAGCAGCGTCCCGCGTGTCCGCAGTTAACACCCACGCTTACCTGCACGACTTGTGCGACCGACTGCACGACACTCCGATGCAACGCAAACTGCGCAGATTGGCCCCCATGCCCATAGGCTGCGTCTTCATTCAGTGGCCTGAAATGTCCGAAAGCGACATCCGGCATCACTTTCGAACGATGAAGAGCCTGGGGTTCACGAACCTCAAACAGATCATGAACTGCCCCGACACGCCGCTCGAACGGATCGAAACGCTCGCGCTGGAGGAAGGGCTTATTCCCTGGTGGTACGATGTCGGTGGCTGGGAGGACATCACCCCCGAGCGGCTTGCGAAACTAGGCTTGCCGAAGGATATCGACATCGAGCTGGCCATGAAGCATCCCGTTATGATCGAGCATCAGGCGGGAGTCCTGCAACGCCGGATTGTGAAACGGACCGAGGAACGCCGGCGTGGGATCTTGCGCGCCAAGTCCTTCCTGCCCGCTGAGGCCGATGAGAATGCGGTGCCGGGTGTCGTCCATTCGCCGGAGGGAGCCCGGCTCGATCCGCAATCTGTCCCGTTTTTCGCCGAGTGGCTCAAGAAGAACTTCGGGACGTTAGGCGGCCTCAAGCGCCCCTGGAACTGCCACAGCAGCAGTCTGACGGAAGGTCCGGACAGTCACTGGCAGACGTGGGAGGAAGCGGCCAGGGCGACGACCGGTGGTCCGCAGCGCGAGTTCCGACGCCTGCGTGATGTGCTGCGGTTCAAAGCGAACGTCAAGCTGGATCGACTGCGACAGGCGGTCCGGGCAACCCTGGCCGCGGACCCCGATGAACCCCTGCGGGCGGGAGGCGAAATCTCTATCTTTCTCCCGCACACGGCCTGGGCCATTGACATGGAAGGCATGGCGCACGCCATGGCCGACGGCGGAGCGTTCTATCCGTCCATGCACCCCGGCTGGCATCTGGAAGAGGTGGACTACGAACTGGTGCGGCCGACCTACATGCAGGCCTCCGCCTGCGCGGACTGGGCCCGCGGCATCTGGAGCGGGCCTTTCGAGTCCAGCGGCGGACCGCAGTGGTGGTCCGGCGGCGGCAAGGTGCCGTTTGTGCCCGAGGTCAAACCCCTGCAACCGGCCTTTGCTTTCACTGCGGGCACGATGTCGCAGCTTCTCTACACCTACCTCGCCGCCGGGTTCAAGGGGTTTGGCCTGTGGTGCTGGAACCCGCGCGAGGCCGGCTGGGAGGCGGGCGAATACGCCCTGTGCGACCGCAACAACGAACCCACCCCGCGCGCCGTCCGTGTGGGGCAGATCGGCCAGGCCATGCAGCGCCTCAGACGCGAACTGTGGCAGGCGCACAAGGAGCCGTGGGTCGGTGTGTTCCAGGATTGGGAGAACGACGCCATGTGGGCCGCCCTGGCCACGCCCGGCCGGGACCGCTACAAGATGGAGCCCATCAAGGCGCGGATCGGCGCCGCACGCGCGCTCATCAACGCCAATGTGCCGTGGGAGTATGTCACCCGCCGCCAACTGGAAGCCGGCCTTGCGCCCCGCTATCGTTCGATCTACCTGACGGGCGTGATCGGGCTGAGTGCGGGGACCATCGAGATACTCGCCGACTACGTGAAGGCGGGAGGGCGGGTGGTGCTGGACATGCCCGGCGCTTGGCTGGACGAATACGGTCGCTTGCTCGACTCCCATCCCGGTTCGGCCTTCGAACGGCTCTTCGGCGCGGTTCTCCACGAATACGGCTACGCCAACAACATCAAACCCAAAGTGGCTGGGATTCCAGTCGCGGGGTTCTCCGCCGTGCTCACGCCGACCACAGCCCGCGCGGTCGCGTCGTACAGTACCGGCGGCGCGGCCATCACGGAGAACCGTCTCGGCAATGGCGCGGCGGTCATTCTCGGGGCGGACGCCTCGCTGGCCTCCTGCCGGGCGGGCAATGCGGCCATGGAACGTCTTCTCGTGAAGACCGCCTTGGGCGGCCACAAGCCACCTTTTTTGTGCAAAAGCGCGATTGTCTATCGCCTGGCGGCCCCCACGGCCGATCACTACTTTCTGCTCAACGAAGGGCCCGCCCGGAAGGTGAAACTCGACGTGCGGTCCCTGCGGTACCGCGCCGTCGCCGATCCGGTGAACGGAGAGGGCGTCAGCCTCGACGCGATCGGGATCGAGGCCGATGGGGGACGGTGGATTCGTTGTGAGAAATGACCTTGCCTTCCGGCTGTCACCGCGGCCCGGGCTCGTACCCGCTTCTTCGAGAGGATCATCTCCGGTGCGTGAACCGCGTCAATGAGGTTGCGGAGTTCAAGCGGCGGGTCGGCGGCCGGTATTTCATCCTGGCTGGGTTGAGGGGCCGGTGGCGGAGTAGGCCGACCTCCGAGGCGTGACAGCCGCCGCCATGGATTTCCTGGATGACCCGCAAACGGTCGGCAAGGCCATGGACGTGATCATCAGCAGCGCGATGGAGTTCATCACCCTGCAGGTCAAGGCCGGGGCGCACTGTATCGGCATTGGCGATGCCTTCTGCTCGCAGATCGGGCCGGAGCTTTACCAGCAACTCACGTTCCACCGTGGAAGACAACTCGTGGACCACATCCACAGTCTCGGTGCACTGGCCAAACTTCGCATCTGCGGCAACACGGAGGCCATCATCCTGCCATGATCGCCACAGGCGCCGATATTGTGGATGTGGATAATCTGGTGCCCACGATGGCGCCTTTTGCACGTCTGTTAGGGCCGAGCCAAGTGTTCCGCGGCAAGACCGATCCGGTGAGCGTCATTCAGGACGGAACCCCGAAGCATATCGCCGAAGATGTCGCCGATTGCTTCGCCCAAGCCGGCGGTCGTGTGATCGTCTCCGCCGGTTGCGAAATCACGCCGGACACGAGCGCGGTCAACATGCACGCCTTTCGCACAGCGGCCGATCCAGGAACGGCCGCTGTCTGACTTCCGCCCGTAATACGTCGCACGACGGTCTTCTCTCTGGCATGTAGACGGAGGCAGGGGCCGGCCAGCCGATGGCGCGTGGGGCATCGCGGACGGGCAGGGGAAGTTCCCGGGCATCTGGAAAGTCCGGTGCGGCGTACACGTCGTGGTGTCTGTGTAACGTGCTTGTAACGTGTCCACGCGATTCAGGCGTCTTTCGGCGTTCCTTGACCTTTCTGCAAAAAGCCCCATAACCCGCTACTGGGTAGCCTGTTGCTGCAATGTGACGTTACACCCGAAAAACGGCAAAACGGTGGGCAAATCCCGATGGTTCAGGAGGGATGGCGCGACAACCGCCATCACCATA
>CAYRKB010000114.1:0-13257 GCA_964424705.1 uncultured Victivallales bacterium | reverse complement strand
GTGCCGATCCTGAATGTCGCCGACCTGATGCGCTCGGTCAGCGCTTCCGATGGCGCGCCGCACACCGCCGCCCGGGCGCCTGACGCCCCGGACGAAGTCAAGTCCCTGCTCGTGGTTGAAGATTCCATTACCTCCCGCGTGCTGCTGAAAAGCATCCTGCAGGCGGCCGGCTACGAGGTTGCGACCGCCGTGGACGGCATCGATGCGCTCACCGCGATGCGAACCGCGCGCTTTGACCTGGTGGTCTCGGACGTCGAGATGCCGCGCATGAACGGCTTCGAACTGACCACGCGGATTCGACAAGACGCCACGCTCAAGGAGATCCCGGTCGTGCTGGTCACGGCCAGGGAATCGCGCGAAGACAAGGAGCGCGGCATCGAGTGCGGCGCCAATGCGTACATCGCGAAAAGCAGTTTCGACCAGACAAACCTGTTGTCCGTAATCGAAGGGTTGCTGTGAATACTGACGCCAGGAAAATCAAGGTGCTCATTGTAGACGATTCCCCGACGGTTGTGATGTACCTGAAGCACCTCTTCAACTCAACCGACACGCTGCAGGTGATCGGCACGGCCTGCAATGGGAAGAAAGCCGTTGAGTTTGTGCGCCACACCAGGCCCGATATCATCACCATGGATGTGCGAATGCCGGTGATGGACGGGTTCGAGGCCACCCGCGAGATCATGTCCACCGATCCCATCCCCATTGTGATTCTTAGTGCGAATTTTGACCCGGTCGAAGTGGAGCAGAGCTTCAGGGCGGTGGAAGCCGGGGCGCTGGCTTCGTTTGCAAAACCGTCCGGGATGGCGAGCGCGGAAAACGCCAAAGACATCCGTGAACTGGTGGCCGCTATGGAGGCTCTGGCGCACGTTAAACTGGTGCGTAGGCGCGCCCCTGCGCCGCCAAGGGCGCAAAATGGCCCGGAGGCGGTCAGCGCGGTCAACAGCATCCGGAAGCTTCGAAACCCGGGGATTGTGGTCATTGGCGTCTCCACGGGGGGGCCGCCGGTGCTTCAGGCAATTCTGGCCGGGCTTGCCCAGGACTTCAAGTTCCCGGTCCTGATTGTTCAGCACATATCGAAAGGGTTCACCCAGGGACTAGCGGATTGGCTTGGCAACACATCGGCTCTCCCTGTCATGCTCGGGCGCCACGGCGATCTGCTCAGCCCCGGCCGGGTCATGCTGGCCCCGGACGACCGCCACATGGAAGTCGGCGCCGATGAACAAATTGTCCTTACCGAGGACGCGCCTGATCAGGGCTTGCGCCCCGCCGTGTCGCGCCTGTTCTATTCCGCGTCCGCGGTGTATGGCCCGCGAGCCATCGCGGTGCTCCTCACGGGCATGGGCAGTGATGGCGCGCGCGAAATGCTGAACATCAAGGACCGGGGCGGCGTGACCATTGCCCAGGACGAGGGGAGCTGCGTCGTCTATGGCATGCCCAAAGTAGCCGTCCAATTGAATGCGGTTAAGCATGTGCTGTCTCCGGCGGAAATCGTAAACACGCTGAACGGGCTGTCCGCTAAACAATGAACCCGTCACGAGGAATACTGGCGAAGGCCACGCCGGGCGATGATTGCGCCATGAAGAAGGAATCAACGAACACACAGCCGCTGCCCAAGGACGTGCTGGTTGTCGAAGACAGCGCGACGCAGGCCGCGGTGCTCAAGCTTTCCCTCGAAAAGCACGGCTGGCGCGTCCGGGTGGCCGGCAACGGCGTCGAGGCGTTGGAGCTGGCCCGCCGCAGCAAGCCGGATGTTGTGGTCAGCGACATTCGTATGCCCAGGATGGACGGGTATGCCCTGTCAAAAGCGATCAAAAGCGATCCGGCCCTAAGTGATGTGCCGGTGGTGCTGCTCACCTCGCTGTCGCAATCGAGCGACATCATTGACACGATCAACAGCCGGGCCGACTACTATTTCCTGAAGCAGTGGGAGCATGACGTACTGATCTCCAAAATCGAGTCCATTCTGGATCAGCCCCCCCCGCTGCCCGACCATGCCCGGAACGGATTCACGGTGTATCTGGACGGCGAAGCCCACATCATCGAGGCTGGCGTCCAACAGTCCATACCCCTTCTGCTGTCCACCTACGACATCGCGATCCAACAGAACAGGGCGCTTGCGGATGCCCGCGACCAATTGCGGGAAACCAACGAGTCGCTTGAAGAAAAGGTCCGCGAGCGAACCGCCCAGTTTATGGTGTCGGAAACCCGATACCGCCGGCTCTTTGAAGCGTCGAAGGACGGCATCCTGATCCTCGACAGCGAGACCGGGATGGTTGTGGACGTGAATCCGTCCCTGGTCGAAATGCTGGGCCTCACGCATGAGCAGCTTCTTGGGACGGCAATAGGGGAGCTGGAATTCCTGAAGGACGCCATGGCCGGCCGGGTTAGCTTCCCGGAATTGATGGAGAAGGGACACATCGCCTGCGACAACCTGCCGCTGAGGAAACGGGACGGCACCGCTCTCGTCGTGGAATTCCTCGGCAACACCTATAGGGCTGGCGACAAGATGGTGATCCAGTTCAACATCCGCGACATCACCGAGCGCACGCGGGCGGAGGAATCGCTGCGCGCGAGCGAGGCGGCCGCGCAGGCGAATGAAGAGCTGACGAACAAGCACCGAGCCGATGCGTTCTATGCACGCCAGCTCATCGAAGCCAGCCCCGACCCCTTGGTCATTATCAGCCCGCAAGGGGCAATCACGGACGTCAATGCCGCCACCGAGCAGATTACCGACCAGAGCCGGAAAGAGCTCATTGGCGGTGATTTCGGGGTTCTCTTTACCGAGCCTGAAAGAGCGCGGGCTGGCTGCGTGGAGGCGCTTGCCAAGGGGCGCGTCGTTGACTATCCCCTTACAGTGCGTTTGCCATCCGGCCCCGGCCCCGAGGTGCTCTACAACGCTTCCGTTTATCGCGATGATCAAGGCCGGGTCCTCGGCGTTCTCGCCGCCGCCCGCGATGTCACCGAGCGCATGCGGGTGGAGGCTGCCACCCGTGCCAGCGAACTCAAGTACCGTAGCCTCATCGAGTTGACGGGCACCGGGTTCCTGATCTTGGACCCGGATGGCCGCGTGCTGGATGCGAACCGGGAATATGTGCGCCTGAGCGGACGCGGCGGACTTAGTGACATCCTTGGCAGGAACGTCCTTGAGTGGACGGCGGAGGCCGCTAAGCCCGGGTGTGCAGCTGCCCTGGCCCAGTGCGTGAAAAGCGGTTTTATCCGGGACTTCTCCACTGAATACGTGGACGGGAGTGGCAAGAGCACCTTCGTGGACATGAACTCGACCATGGAGCGCGAGGGCGAGTCGTTACACATCATATCGCTGTGCCGCGACAGCACCGAGCGCCATCGGCTGACGGATGCGCTGGGCCAGGTCACCGAACGTCTGGATCTGGCCGTACGCGCCGGCGGCGTGGGCATCTGGGACTATGATTTGGTCAACAATCATCTGGTTTGGGACGAGCAGATGTTTCGCCTCTATGGGATCCCGCGGTCCGAGTTCGGCGGGGCGTACGAGGCCTGGCAGGAAGGGCTGCACCCGGCCGACCGGCAGCGCGGTGACGAGGAGCTTCAGCTGGCGCTGCGGGGAGAAAAGAAATTCGACATGGAATTCAGAGCGGTGTGGCCGGATGGCACGACGCACTACATCCGTGCCAACGGCTCCGTGCACCGCGACGATTCCGGTCGACCGTTGCGCATGATCGGCACAAACTGGGACATCACCGGCCAGAAGCGGGCGGAAGCCGAGCTACGGGAGAGCGAGTCCAACTTTCGCACGTTTTTCGAATCTCTGGCCGACCTGATCCTGGTGGGCACGCCGGGCGGCCGATTGATCTACGCCAACGCCGCCGTTACGAGCAAGCTGGGGTACAGCGCCGAAGAACTCAACGCCATGCACCTGCTGGACTTGTATCCAGCGGACAAACGCCAGGAGGCCAAAGAGAGCATCGCCGCCATGTCGAGGCTCGGGCGGGACAGCTGTTCCCTGCCGTTGGCCGGTAAGGACGGTAGCCTCATTCCGGTCGAGACCCGTGTCTGGCTAGGCAAGTGGAATGGTGCGGAGTGCCTCTTCGGCTTCTGCAAGGATCTGAGCGCCGAGCAGGAGGCCCACCAGCGCTTCGAGCGCCTCTTCCGGAAGAACCCCAGCCTGATGGCGCTCTCTGACATTCCAGATCAACGGTTCACGGACGTCAACGACACCTTCCTGAATACGCTCGGCTATTCCGGGGCCGAAATCATTGGCAGAACCACCTCCGAGATCGGCCTGTTTCCACACCCGGAGCAACAGGCCGCCGCAGCGGCTCAACTGCTGGCAGATGGGAGCCTTGCCGACTTGGAAATGCAGGTCCGACGCCAAGACGGGGCGATCCTCGATGGTCTTTTCTCGGGTGGATTGATTGATATTCAGGGGCGGCAGTATCTCATGACTGTGATGAGCGACATCACCGACCGCAAGCGCCTCGACCGGCAAATGCTCAGGCTTTCCGCCACCCAGAAAGAGTTGATGCATCTGGCCACGGATTTCGTCAACGTGCCGCTGGAGCGGCAGGATGCGGCCATCAACGAATCGCTGGAGACCATGGGAGAGCTCATCGACGCAGATCGGGCCTATCTGTTCGCCTACGACTTCGGCGCCGGGGTCAGCCACAATACCCACGAGTGGTGCCGGACCGGCATCACGCCGGAAATCGGAAACATGCAGGCGGTGCCTCTGGCCATGGTTTCGGAATGGGTGGATATTCACCGCCAAGGCAATGATCTGTGTATCCCCTGCGTGGCCGCACTGCCGGCGGACAGCGCCCTGAGGGCAATGATGGAGCCGCAGGGCGTTCGCTCGCTCATCACCCTGCCGCTGATGAGCGGCGATGAATGCCTGGGGTTTGTGGGCTTCGACGCGGTTCGGAGTGAGCGGATATGGACGGACGAAGAGATCGCCATCCTGCGCGTGCTGGCCGAGCTCTACTCGCATTTCAGGGCCCGGCTCGCCACGGAGAGCAAAACCAAAGAGCTCCAGATCAGTCTGACCAGGTCCCGGGACGAGGCGCAAGCGGCGGCCCGGGCTAAGAGCCTGTTCCTGGCCAACATGTCACACGAGATCCGGACGCCCCTCAATGCCATCCTCGGCTACGCCCAGATCATGGAACACGAGTGCCGGAGCTGCCCGACGGGGCGCCGGCTGAGTGCGATCACCCGCAGCGGCGAGCACCTCCTGTCCCTGATCACCGACCTGTTGTCGCTCGTGCGCGACGATGCCCAGACGATCACGCTCGCTCCGAGGAATTTCAATTTCCATCAGGCGCTTGACGATGTGCGCCTCATGTTTCTGCATCGCCCGGAGGCGCAGGGGCTGTCGCTGGACGTGTCGCATACCCCGGACGTGCCGCCGTTCATCTTTGCCGACTCCGTCAAGGTTCGCCAGATCCTCGTGAACTTGGTCGGCAACGCCGTCAAGTTCACGGACACGGGCGGGGTGCGCCTGTCGGCTTCTCTCGTGTCCGTCGGCGAGCCGGGCGATCTCCTGCTGGCCGTGGATGTCGAGGATACGGGCTGCGGCATCTCTGAGGAGGAAGTGGGCCGCATTTTTGATCTTTTCTATGTGACCCGCAACATCCAGAAGACCGGCCAGGGCACGGGTCTGGGACTGCCCTTGAGCCAGCGCTTCGCCCGCGCGCTGGGCGGCGACATCATAGTGCGCAGCCGCCCTGGATCGGGCTGCTGCTTCCGCTTCACCTTCCGCGCGCGGGCCGCGATCGGCGCGGGCGACGTAAGCACCAGCCGGATCATTGATAGGCTCATGCCGGGCCAGCGTGCGTATCGCCTGTTGTTGGTCGACGACGACCAGGCGAACCTCGACATGCTCAGGGGCATGCTGACGGCGGTCGGCTTTGAGGTGGAAACGAAGACCGATGCCTCGGGAGCCCTGCATCGGCTGAGCCAGGGCGAAGAGGCCGTGGATTTGGTAATGATGGACAAGAATATGCCGGCGATGGATGGCTACGAGGCCATCGGTCGCATTCGCGCACTGCCTGAGGGGCTGAAGCTCCCGGTGCTGGTGGTGACGGCTTCCGGCTTTTACGATGAGCGGGGGCAGGCGCTGGCCGCCGGCGCGGATGGGTGCGTCCTCAAGCCTGTGCTGCGGGGGCAGCTGTTGGAGGAGCTTGGCCGGCTGGTCGGAGCGAAGTACGTCTACGAAGCGGAGCCGACCGCCGCCGCCAACCCAACCGCTCCAGATTCCGCCGCGCTGGCGCAGTTGCCGGCGGAGCAGCGCCTGCTCATCGACCAGGCCCTGCGCCGCGGCGACATCCGGCAGCTACGCGCCACGGTCGCGGCGATAGCGCTCAAGCAGGCCGAGCTGGCTGCCGGGATCGGCGTGTTGGTCGACGCCTATGATTATGTTGGTCTGCGACGTCTGCTTGATTCCAAGAAGGAGTAAACCGAATGAAGGCCGATTCCGTACAGTGCACCATCATGATTGTCGATGATGAGCCTGACAACCTGAATGTGCTGGAAGCTTCGCTTGCCCGAGCCGGATATCGGGTCGTCCTGTTCCCGCGCGGTGAGATGGCGGTCGTCGCGGCGCAGGCTGAGCCACCCGATCTGGTATTGCTGGATGTCTGCATGCCGGAGATGGACGGCTACGAAGTGTGCCGCCGCTTCAAGGCGGATGCGGCTCTTGGCCGGATCCCCGTCATCTTCATCAGCGCCCTCTCGGCAAGCGAAGACATTGCCAGGGGCTTCGAGTGCGGCGGGGTGGACTACATTCCCAAGCCTTTCCGCGAACCCGAGGTTCTGGCCCGCGTACGCACCCATATCGCCATGGATAGGGCGTACGCCCGACTGGCTGAGCAGCACGCGCAGTTGCGCAAGCTCGAGAGCCAGCGCGACACACTCGTGCACATGCTGGTGCACGACATGCGTAACCCTTTGACTGTCGTGATGGGGCATCTGGAGATGATAGAGATATACGGAGCCGAACAGCTGGGCGTGGACAGTCTGGGAAGCCTGCGCGCCGCCAGGCGTAGTGTGGAGGAACTCACCCGGATGGTGTCCGCGGTGGTCGACGTCAGCCGGATGGAATCCGAGGGCATCCCGCTGCAGCGCGAGGCCGTTCCGGCGCGTGATCTTTTCGAGGCTGCTATGGCGCGAGCGCTGGGCCCGGCCGGGAGGGGCCTCGTCTCCCAACGGATTGCCGACGCCTGCCCCGCGGTGCTGTGCGATGCGGATCTCAGTACCCGCATCGTCGCCAACCTCCTTGACAACGCGCTGAAGTATGCGCCCGACAGCATCGAAATCGAGCTCGGTGCCGAACCCGACCCGGGGGGGGTGCGCCTCTGGGTGCGCGACACGGGGCGCGGCATTCCGGCGGAGTATCACCAGCACATCTTCGAGAAGTTCGGCGTGGCCGAGCATCCCGAGGGCCAGCGGCCTCCGTCGTCGGGGCTGGGGCTTGCCTTCTGTAAAATGGCGGTGACAGCCCAGGGCGGAACCATCGGGCTCGATAGTACGCCCGGCCATGGCAGCACCTTCTGGTTCATCCTTCCGACGGCCTGACACCGTGGTGCGAACGGGCGGGGACCCCGCACCGAGCTGCTCTTCATAGGGGAATGCCACGTGCGGTCGCCGCGAGTCTCGATAAGGCGATTCCCGCAGGGGGCGCGGGTGCTCAGGCGACCGTCAGAACCCGCTTCATCTCGGCAATGAGCGCATCCACTTCCATCGGCTTGGAAACGTAGCCGTCAAACCCCAAAGCAAGGAACTTCTCCCTGTCCCCCTTCAATGCGTACGCGGTCAGCGCAATCACCGGCAGGTGCTTGCCGGATGGCCGCTCGCGCTCGCGCAGCACGGCGAGCGCTTCGTCTCCGGTCATCACCGGCATCTGGATGTCCATCAGGACGAGGTCAAAGGCCTCTCTGCCCAGCGCGGCCAACGCGGTCAGCCCGTTCTCTGCGACGGCGACCTGATGCCCCACTTTCTTCAGCAGCATCGCGCCACATTCCTGGCTGATCTGGCTGTCTTCGGCCAGCAGAATGTTCAATGGCTTGCCTGCCCACAGCGCCTGCGCCGCCGGCTTTTCTGTGGCGTCAGCCTTCGGCATGGCCCGGTCCACTACCGGGAACGGCAGCAACACTCGAAAAATGGTCCCGGCACCTTCGGTGCTTTCAGCAC
Source organism: uncultured Victivallales bacterium (assembly GCA_964424705.1). Classification (GTDB taxonomy): domain Bacteria; phylum Verrucomicrobiota; class Kiritimatiellia; order UBA8416; family CAYRKB01; genus CAYRKB01. Next base: position 5,094 of record CAYRKB010000114.1, on the reverse strand, counting down.
TGATGCTGCCTCCCATGAGCTTGGTCAGTCGCTGACAAATGGCGAGCCCCAGGCCGGTCCCGCCATACTTGCGGGCTATCGAGCTGTCGGCCTGCACAAACGGCTCGAACAGGTCCCCCAGGATCGCCGGCGACATGCCGATGCCGGTGTCCCTCACCGATATCTCCAGAAGAGCGATTCCGCCCGAATTCTCCCTGACCGAAGCGGAGAGGGTGATGCCGCCGTTGCCGGTGAACTTGATGGCGTTGCCAAGAAGGTTGAACAGGATTTGTTTGACGCGCAGCTCGTCCCCGGCCAGCGCATCCGGGACGTCATCGGCGACTCTGATTTTGAGGGAGAGCCCTTTCTGGAATATTCGCGCGCGCTGCGTCAGGACCACGTTGGCGATGCATCCGCGCAGGCTGAAGTCCACCTTCTCCAGAATCACCTTTTGCGCCTCGATCTTCGACAGGTCGAGAATATCGTTGATCAGCGACAGCAGGTTGCTGCTCGACTGCGCGACGGCGGCCAGATACCCCATTTGCTCAGGGTCGAGCTCTGACATTTCGAGCAGCTGGATATTGCCGATCACGCCGTTGAGCGGCGTCCTTATTTCGTGGCTCATCGTGGAAAGAAAATCGCTCTTGGCACGGTTGGCGGCATCGGCTGTCTCGCGCGCCTCCACCAGTTCGAGCTCCGCCCGCTTGCGCGCGCTGATGTCGCTGAGAACGATGCGGAGCACGGATGCGCCATCGGCCTCCTGCGCGGCGGCGGCGGCCAGATGCGCCCAGAACCGCGTGCCGTCCTGCTTCACCATGCGCAGCTCAAACGCGCCCGGCTCCTCCGACTCAAACAGCCGCTTGCGATTCCGGTAGAAAATGTCCTGGTCCTCTTTCTGAACGAAGTCCGAGAAAGGCTTCCCGATCAGCGCGCCCCGCGCCGCGCCCAGCACGGCGCTGGCGTTGAGGTTGGCTTGCAGAATCAGCCCGGGCTTGCCGATGGTGGTATAGCCCACGGGGGCGAGCTCGTAGAGATCGAAATAGCGAGCGCGGGCGGCTTCCAGCTGCCGCTGCGCCTGGCGCAGCTCTTCGTTTTGCGTCTCCAGCTCAATCTGGTGCACGCGCAGCGTCTCCTCCACTTGCTTGCGTTCGGTGATGTCTTTGTGTGTGCCGATCATGCGCACGGGCCGCCCATTGTCCGCGCGGCTGACGACCATGCCGCGAGCGAGCACCCACTTGTAGCTGCCATCCTTGCAGCGCATGCGGTGATCGTTGACGTAAATCGGCACCACGCCCTCGAGGGCAAGCTGCACTGCGGCGAGGGTGGCCGCCTTGTCCTCGGGATGAACACGCTTCTCCCATTCTTCGAGCGTATCGCCGACCTCGTCTTCGGCATGGCCGAGCATTTCCTTCCACCGTTTGGTGAAGAACACCGTGCCGTCTGCTACGTTCCAGTCCCAAAGGCCATCGCCGGAACCTTCGATGGCGAATTTCCAGCGGAACTCGCTCTGCCGCAACAGCTCTTCCCGGCCCCTGATCTGAACAGTAAGGCTCTGCGCGATGATCGCGGCATTGGCCCGGGTGTTGATCACCGAAAGCATCAAGCTGAACAGCAGGCCGCTGAGCGCGAGGCCGCTGATCAGCGTCGACCACGCGGGGAGGTAACTGTGGCCGAGGGATGCCGCGGCGCTGTCGAATATCAGCAGCCACTTGTGGCCGTTGATGTCGATCGTGCGGCGTTGCAGCAGGGAATCCGGATTGCGAACAGCCCCCTGCTTGCCGCCGAACAGCAGGTTGGCGGCCAAGGCCTCGGGACGGGCATCCATGTCCAGGCCGTCGTAGATGCGCAACTCGACGCCTTGGTCTTCGCTCCTGATCCAATCGGCGAGGATGCCGCGCATGAGGTTGTCCATGCGATACGGACTATAGGCCCACCCGATCAGCGCCGCCCGCCTCTGCTCAACCGTGTCCGTCGTAACGCCATTGCTATAGACGGGGACATACATCAGCGCGCCCGCCTGAACCTCGGTCCCGGTCTCCTGCACCAGTTCGACCTTGCCCGAGAGCGCCGCTTCGCCCGAGTCGCGCGCCTGCTCCATGGCGGCCCGCCTGACCGGCTCGGAGAACATGTCGAAACCGAAGGCGCGCAGGTTGCGCTCGCGGAACGGCTCAAGGTAGATGATGGACGTGTAGAGGGCGCGTGCGCCAGCTGGTCGCACCTCGTATCCCGGGAAGCCTTCCCTGCGAATCCGCTCGACATGGTTACTGAGCTGCTCCGGCGCAATCGCCAGGGAAAACCCGATCCCTTGCACGCCCGGGACGCTTCTCTCCGCGCGCAGCCGCTCGACGTAAGCCCGCCATTCCCCGCGGTCCACGGTGCCTGACCCGGCGAAAAGGGCGGCGCCGCCCTGCAGAATCAGCGCATACGCGCCAAGCCGCTCCTTGATCTTTAGCGTGACCTGATCGCTGACGAAGGAGAACTGCCTCGCGGCATCCTGCTCGATATCACGCCTGACCTGCAGGCTGGTGTAGAGCGTCGCAAGCAGGCCGATGCACAGCATGGACCACGCCGGCCATGTCTTCCTGAAATGCCAGTTCAAGCGAATCTTCCCATACGGCTACGCCGGAAGAACGATCCTGCGCCGCCGTCTTTCCGCCCGCTACAGGGGCTTCACGCGCTCCGTGGTTGCGATGGCATACATCTTTCCGGCCGCGTCGAGCAGAGCCGTGGAGATCACCGACACCTCCACCATGCGCCCGGCTTTGGTGACGCGCTGCGTTTGATGAGGCTCCAGTATCTCGGCCCGGGACAGCCGAAGGATTGCGGACAGGGCGCCGTCGCGCAGCCCCTGCGGGATGCGCTCGCTCACGTGCATCCGCAGCGCCTCGGCTTCGCTCCAGCCGTACAGGCGCTCCGCGCCCGGGTTCCAGGCGAGGGTGCGCCCCTCCAGGTCCTGCACCGTGATCGCGTCGGAGGAGTCGCGCACCACCACCGCCAGGCGCAGCTGATCGTTGGCCTTGCGCAGCGCCTCGCGCGTAGCCACGATCTCGCTGATGTCGACAAACGAGATCACCGCGCCCTCGATCACATTGTCGAGCGTGCGATAGACCTGGATTCTCATGGTGTACCACTGGCCTTGCGTGGTTTTCACCACGCGCTCCTGCGGGACGAGTTTGTCGAGCACCGCCTGCACGTCGGCCACCAGGCTGTCGTAGCCCACCAGGTTGGACACGATGTGGCCCACCGGCCGCCCGTGGTCGCCCGCGATCAGGTTGATGATCGCCGTGGTGGCGGGGGTGAAGCGCAGAATGCGCAGCTCATGGTCGATGAAGATGGTGGCGATGCCGCTGCCGGCGAGGAGGTTATTCATGTCGTTGTTGGCCCGCGACAGATCAAGCACTTTCCCCTGCAGCTCGGCGTTGACCGTGCTCAGCTCCTCGTTCACCGACTGCATTTCCTCTTTGGCCGTCTCCAGCTCCTCGTTGGTGGACTGCAGCTCCTCGTTCACCGACTGCATTTCCTCGTTCGAGGACTTGAGCTCTTCGTTGGAGGTCTCCAGCTCCTCGTGGGTGCTCTGCAGGTACTCTTCCTTCGCCCGCAGCTCCCGCTGCAGCGCCGCAATGCGCTCATCGACATCCTGCTCCGGGCGCGGCTCCCCGCCCCCGGCCTGGCGCGCCGCGTCGGCGTCGGCGTCCGCCTCCTCCTCCACCAGGATCACCAGATAGAGCGGGGTCTCCAGCGTCGCGCCGGGCCCCGACGCCACCGGGAGCACGGTGAGATTGACCAGGGAGTAGTGGCCATTGGTCTTGACCCGCAGCCTGGTGGCGCACGCGATCTCATTGCCGGCCGACGCCTTGTGCAGCGCCGTGGTCAGCTCGCGCCGCAGCCCCTCGCGCGCCATCTTCAGGATATTGTTGATGCCAGCCTCCCCCGGCGCCGGCTCCAGGTACATGCCGGTGCGCCCGTGCAGGTAGAGAATATCGCCCTGGGCGTTTACCAGCGCGCCGGCCGGGACCAGCTGCGCGAGCAGCGCCTGCTCGGCAATCTCGCGCAGCGGGAGCTTCACCGGGAACGCGCTCTTGCCCGCGCCGCGCGGCAGCGCCGCGCCCACCGCCGTCATCGGGGGCAGGAAACGGCCCAGCGCCAGGCGCTGCGCGCCGTGCAAGTCTTCCTTACGCTGATACAGCTTGCTCATGCGCTCGAGCGCCGCAAACTGATCGAAACATTCGCCCACGGTTTCGGACGTCCCAAGAAACAGTAATCCGCCCGTGTTGAGCGCGTAATGAAACAGAGTGATGACCCTTCTTTGCAGCTCCGCTCCCAGGTAGATGAGAAGATTTCTGCAACTGATCAGGTCGATCTTTGAAAAAGGCGGGTCCTTGATCAGGTCCTGCTCGGAGAACACCACCATGTCGCGGATGCCCTTAAGGATGCGGTAGACGTTGCCGTCGGGCTCGGCGGTGAAGAAGCGCCTGAGCCGCTCGGGCGAGATGTCGGAGGCGATGCTGGCCGGGTACAGGCCGGCGCGCGCTGCGGTGATCGCATTGCTGTCGATGTCGGTGGCAAAGATCTGCACCGTGTAGCTTTGCCTCAAGGCCTCCATGCGCTCCATCAGCAGGATGGCGATGGAATACGCCTCCTCACCGGTGGAACACCCCGGAACCCAGACGCGCACCACGGCGCCCGAGGGCCTGCCCGCAAACAGCCGCGTGAGAGACACCTCCTCGAGCGCCTTGAAGGCCTCCGGATCGCGGAAGAAATTCGTCACCCCGATCAGGAGGTCGCGAAAAAGAGCCTCGACCTCGGCCGGGGTATGCTGCAGGTATTTGACATAGCTGTCCAGGGATTCGATCTGGTGCACCGCCATGCGCCGTTCGATGCGCCGGCTGATGGTGCTGGGCTTGTACTGGGAAAAGTCGTGGCCGACCTGCGCGCGCAGCAGCACGAAAATCTTCTGCAGCGCGCTCTCCACCTTGGGCGCAGGCACCGCGTTGAAGGGCTTGCCGTGGGCGTGGGTGGCGTAGCCGATGAGCTGCGCGGCCATCTGGGCCGGGGGCAGTTCGTAGTCCACCATGCCGGTGGCGATGGCGCTGCGGGGCATGCCGTCGAACTCGG
>CAYRKB010000113.1:0-13455 GCA_964424705.1 uncultured Victivallales bacterium | reverse complement strand
CATGGACCCGCTATCCGCGCAATGAAAAATCCCCCCACAAACCCAGAAGCGCCAGCGAACAACGGCGTGGTGCCGATGCGGTGCCCGTGGCGGTCACCTCATGGCACGCGCCGAACGTTGGCCTCCACGATGACTAGGGACGCAACCAAAACAACAATTAGGCGGTCGTTCCTTCTGCCGATCCTCGTGCTGGCTGTGGCGGCGGGGATTCTCGGCGCAGCGGTCCGCCATCTAGGCATCAAGACGCGGATGGATATCATGGCCTACGCCGAGATGATCCATGACGGGTTCCCTCCGGTGTGGCGGGACCTGGCCTTGAGGCGCATTGTCAGAGGCGACGGCCTCGATGATCTCGTGGCTAAGCACGCTCCCTATAGGCGCGACGATTTTCCTCCCTTTGTGCTTCTGTACTACCAACGCCCTTTCGGCTCACTCACGGTCGCCGCAAGAGACGGCATACTGGTGCAGGCAGAGGCAGGCGGTTGCACCTGGCAGCATGTTTTCTTCGAGACGCCTGAAGTGAAGGCGGGACTGGCCAGAGCGCACTTGGTGTATGTGCGCGAACGCCTCGTGGAGATCGAGATGTACCGCATCCATCGTGCGGTGGCCAGCGGACAGAACGTGTTTATGGCTCGAGCCATCGGGGACTTCCCTGTGTCAACCAACGTGTCGGTGCGCGGCGATGCGATAAAGAAGTTGCAAATCATCGAGGTCGAGGTGACCCAGGTCGTTTGTGGCACGATCGAACGGGGGACAAAGCTTTACGTCCCAACAGCCGAACTCAGACGAAATGACTTGGCCGAGGTGGAGCCGGTCTTCCTGCATGTAGACGATTCGTGCATCCTCTACCCGCACAGCCGAGGCGGCGAACTGTACGCGACCGTCACCCGGATTTCTTTGGACCGGTACCGAACATTGACTGACGCGCAACTTCGTGAGATGGAGGCCCGTTGTCTGTCACGATGGCCGGATCAGGCGAAGTGCCTTCGGTTTGCGCGGAACGACGCGAAAGGCCAACCAACTTCTGCTGGCGGCGTTGCTGCCGGCGCCGCGCCAGAGAAATGAACGTTGGCAACATGAGATGAAACGAAAACACGCAATTCTCATTCTGATCTTGCCTGCACTCGCAGCACTGGCGCTTCTCTTCTGGTCGCTGGGCATTCCGCTCATCGCCTGCCTGTCGGAGCAAAGCACCAGTCTGAAGGAGTACTGGGGGTTCATCGTCTTCGCCCACGTCTGCATCTTCATGTTTGGAATCCCAGCTTACGCGTGGATTCCGTCTGCACTCGCAGGCTTCGCAGTCGGAGCATGGCTGCTCCTTTCTCTTCGGTCGCAAAACCGAGGATGGGTTGGCATCAGCTTCGGCATCATCTTGGCGCTGCTGCCGATCATTCTGTTGAGCCTAGCACCTGTCTTTGGAGATTATCGAGGTCCATGAGGGAGGTTGCCAACAATCCACTGCACCCCTATTCGGAGTCCCGCGGCGGGACTCCTCAAGTGTGAGGTACATCGTTCTGCGGAGAAACGGGATGACATCTTAGGTTGACTGTATACGCCAGTGGCGTATCATGACTCCATGATCTTTATTGAGACTTCAGTGTTCACGAGAGAGATCAGGCACCTCTTGCCGGACGAAGAGTATCGAAGACTGCAGACGGCGCTGATGTTCAGGCCGGATGCCGGTGATCTCATCCGTGGCGGAGGTGGATTGCGGAAGGTACGGTGGAATCTTCCCGGCATGGGCAAGCGAGGCGCCCTGCGCGTCATCTACTACTGGGACCTGCCGGATACGATCTACATGCTTTTGCCGTACAAGAAGACAGATCAAGACGACCTCACGTCGGAGCAAGTGAGATTCCTACGGACGTTGGTCAAGGAGTGGTTAACATGAAAGAAGACACGTTTGCCAAGTTGGTCGCCAGCATCAAGGAAGCCGGAGGGATCAAGGCGGGACACCACACGCCCAGCCGAATCTACGAGATGGGGCCGCCTGAAATCCGACTCGTTCGTGAGCGGCTCGACGTCTCGCAAGGAGAGTTTGCCGACATGATCGGCGTCAGCACCCGGACCCTCCAGAACTGGGAGCAAGGCCGGCGGCAACCGGAGGGGCCCGCGAAGGCTCTTCTGACCATCGCTTCGCGCAATCCGGCTGCTGTTCTTGACGCCCTGCACGGACAAAGAACCGGCCCAACAACCAAATCCAGGCGATTCTCAACCCGCGCGGCGCGGGTCCCGAACGCCTGATTGCGCACGTTAGACAAAGGAATAGTGACAGTGTTACCCAACGGACAGCTTCAACGCGGATGTGCCCCGGACTGTATAACTGACCCCTTGGCCAGTCAAACCAGTTGGGCGCCTCTCTGCAAAGGCGGAGCAGGAGGTCGCACCCGCCAGTTGGTCAACGTCGACTTCCGCCGAATGGAATTCCGACCTACGCCTGCAGCCCTTTGTCCGCCCCTGGCGTTCTTGCTGGCCGGTCTGTGCCTTGTCTGGGCAGGCCCACATTCCCGCCCAGCATACGCAATAGGACCTATCATTCTGGGTGTAATCACATCCTGTGCAGGTGGCATATACCCATATTGCACATCAACCAAAGCCGTGTTCGATAAGCGGGCAGGAGTCTTCTCGAAAACACACCAAACCATTAACTCAGCAGGCAATCTCGAACTGGCCCCTCAGAGAGTGGCCCTAGACCAAATCCACGCCTTGAAGCTCTTGTCGAAAAGGGTGCACATCAAGAGCAACTCCACATTCCAAGGCTACGAGCTGAATCTCGTCTTCCACAATGCGGAGCGCATGAGTGTTGCCGATCACGGCAGTCTTCAATGGATGAGACGAGACGCGACAACCCTATCAGCCTTTCTTGAAACACCTACATGGGATGGAATTGTCTAACCAGCGGTTGGTGCCATGGGAAGCCCGCGGTACAACCTGAACGCCTGGGATGGAGAAATGAGGATGAAGAGGAATGTGCTCCTTGCGGTGCTGATGCTTGCCGTCGGCGCTCTTGCGGGCGAGTCTGACACACCCGAAGGACTCGTTGAGCAGCTCATTCGTGCGCTCAACGCCAAGAGCGCGGAGAATCAGAGGACACTCGTGCATCCTCAGTGTCTGGCCGGCCTCGCCGGCCTGCAGAAGGAATTCATGGACGAAACCTTGTCCAGAGACTTCCGCCGAGTCATTCCCGAGAATAGAAACGTGAAGGTCACGGCGCTCGAAGGGCCTGACCTTCCATTTGCAGGTGCAATGGCCTGGCCGGTCACACCCACGCATCAAATCGAGGTCGAGTTTAGCACCGGTGAGTATGCCAGCGTGTCCGTCATCCGCTTCATTGCCAAGGAGAAGGATCGTTGGTTCATCATCATTCCGATGCTCAACCCGGACAACTTGAAGAAATACGAGGAACTGAAGCCGGCCCAACAAACAAATGCACCTGCTTCTTCGTCCGCGGCGGACCCGAGGCGGTGATTTACGAACGCCGGGACCGTAGATGAATACGACCACGCCAGTAAGCCGGGCTTATGGAGTGCGATATCACCAATCGACTGCCACGTGTCGTCGAGGCTTTCCTGACCCCAAACACGCCATGCGAGGAGAAGAAAAGGTTGTGGAGTTTGATGGAATGGAAAGGCAACGCGCTTCTACCTTATGCCGACAGATTGCTTGGGGTCACCGACGAGAATGGCACCCCGATCAACGATCTCGCGGCCAGTTACTACCCATCGATCCAATGGCAAGGCGGGGGTCCCACGAATTGGTGGAATCCATCTCCGGCCGTTGAGACGACGCACGGCTGTGAAAACGGCCTGGGGTTGGACATTCTGAAGTACGAAGGTGGAGAAGTGTGGTTCAAGAGCACGGGAAGTTGAGGATAGCCAGCCGGAGGCCGGACCGTATTGCTGAACGCTGCGCTTTCCCAAATGGTCAAGCACGACGTTCATGAAAGGAGGCAGAAAGAATGAGAACGGTCACACTGTCATCGCCGGAGAACGTTGGGCATGAACAAGGAGATAAGACCTCGATTCCAAACGAATCTGCTCGCTCGCCGCTATTGTTGGCTTGGTGCTCCCGCTCGGACTTGCCCTGAAAGCCGCGCCGCTCAGGCACGCCTCGTGATGGCAAGAGGGAGCGCTAAGCCGGAACGACGCAGTCCGGGAATAGGAGAAGCCACGCCCGCCTGCAGCGCTGTGCGGGAGCGCAGCGACAGCACTGCGGGCAGGGATGGTCGCGGATAAACGCGGATCAAAATATGTCGCCCGCAGGAGCTCGGAACTTCACTATTGGGTGAGACGCGAACGGCGTTCTTACTGTTCTCAGATCCGCGTCTCCTGCCGCGTGAATTCGTGGCCCCATTCCTTGTTGAATTGAATCGTTCCGGCCAAGAAGGCCTTGATATCCCTGCCCGCGCCCGAGGCAGGTGTTCAGCGCGAAAGATCACGGCCGGAGACGAGCGGCCCTTGCCCATGAAAACATCCCCGGCCGCGCCGCATTCCTCACCCTGCGAACGACAGAATCTGCAGCTCCAGGGAACGAACGAAGGGAAAGATCCATCCAAAGAGCGAAAAGCCGAGCAGGTCCGGCAGAAGGATCAGGCCTAGAAACACATAGTTGCCGCAGGCGCAGAACGCCTCCCACGGGCGCCGCATGCGATCCGGCACAAGCGCATCTGCCACGCGGCTGCCGTCCAGCGGCGGCACTGGAATGGCATTGAACGCGGCGAGGCTCACGTTCATCAGAATCATCATGTGAAGCAAGATGAATAGGGAGGGCCCCCACGTCCACAGCCCCGCGCCAGCCAGCGCGGCCAGCAGGTAGAGCACTGTGCAGAAGACGGCCAGCACAATGTTCGAGAGGGGGCCTGCCGCCGCCGTCAGGAGCATCCCCTTGCGCACGGTGACGGAGCCATGGAAGCGCAGAGGGTTGATGGGCACCGGTTTGGCCCAGCCGAACGGTATTCCCATCAGCGGCAGGAGAAACGTCCCGATCGGATCGATGTGCGCCAGGGGATTCAGCGTCAGCCGCCCCTGAAGCGAAGCCGTGTCGTCCCCCAGCTTGTAAGCGGCCCACGCGTGCGCCCACTCGTGGACCGAGAGCGAGAGCCACAGGGGCCCCATCATCGTTAACCGCGAAATAAACCAATCGATGTCGAAGCTTGGCACGTATTCTCCTTTATGTATTGAACTGGTAGGTCTGGCGCATTCTTTTATGGAGGCGACTCTTCGGGGAAGACATAGCCATTGTGACGCAGGGACAGAAACTCCTTCTAAGTGATGCCGATGGCTTCCCTGTAGGCTTTCAGATTGAGGACAACTTCGGCGTTTCCGGGTCCGTTCGGCAGCGGGTAGTCGCAGGTGCTGTCGTCGGCTATGACATTGGGGATGGAAAACTTATCTCCGCGGGCAACGGCCTGAGGTGTCTCCGCGAAGATGACGACCCGCGGCGAGGGCGTGGCTGCTAGCTTTCTGGACAGGACGATGCCGCCCCCCGCCGCGCTTCCCCGCACCGTGCCCGCGAGCTTGGTGAAAGGCACGGGCTTGCCGTCCCGGATGGCGTAGTGCCCCATGATTCTGGCGTTGAACAGCTCCCGGGGATGCGCACGCAGATACTCCTCCCGTCCATCCTCCTGGTTCTCCTTGACCCCGCACCAGGCCTGCCGCGGCGCACAAAGGAAGAAGGGGGAACCAAGCAAGATGCAAAGCAGAGCCTTCTGCATGAGTCTTTCCTTCGAATGACGAAATACCGGTCCGCCAGACAACGCGCGCCCGCCCGTGTTTATTGTCGCGGGCCAGGTTTGGTGGCGCAGAGCACGGAGTCCATCGCTTCCCCGCGGCGGAGGAACTTTACCTTTGCGAAACCTGCGTCGACGAGGTCCGCACGAAGTTCGGCGAATGTGAACGTGCCGCCCCCGGCGGTGGCCACCAGCATGTTGACGGCGAACAGGGCGCCGCCCACAGGCCGTGTGCGGGATGAATCCATCACAATGTCGCGAATAAGGATCCGTCCGCCGGGCACAAGGGCGGCCAAGACCTTCGCGAACAGCGCGCGGTTTTGGGCGCGCGAGTTCTGGTGCACGATCGCGCTTACCCAGGCCAGGTCGGCCCCGGCCGGCATGGCGTCGACATGATAGTTGCCCGGGACCAGTCGCACGCGGCTGGCCAGCCCGGTCTTCTTCATCAGGCGCCGGGCCATGGGGATGACGTCGGGCAGGTCGAAGATAGTTGCGCGCGCCGCGGGATTGATCCGCAGGAAGGGGATGGTCCACGAGCCGGAGGCCCCGGCGAGATCCAGCAGGTGCTCGAACTTCAAGGGGCCCAGGCTGGCGACAAGCGGCGTTGCCATGGGCTCGGAGATCTCGTGCATGGCACGGATGAACGAGGTCAGGTCCCCCTCCGCGCCCCGTATGCTCGGGCGGCGGGCGACCGGTTTGCCGCGCTGCACGACGCGGGCCAGCTCTCCCCAGCTGCGCAGGCAGTTGCCAAGGTGGCGGACCATGCCCACCATGCTTTGCGATCCGGCTTCGGCGAGAACTCCGGCCGCCGCGGGCGGGACCCGGTAGAGGGGCCTGGGTCCGGAATCCTTGACCAGCAGTTTCATCGAGGCGAGCGCATCCAGAAGAATGCTTGTCGCCCGGAGATCTCCCTTGATCCGCCGGGCAAGCTGTGCGGCGCTCATCGGCCTGGCATGCAGGAGGGAGAAGACGTCCAATTCCGCCCCGGCGACCACGACGCAGGCCGGCTGGAAGCCGCGCACCAAATCCGTAACTTCTCTTCCGCTTAGCTTCTTTTGCGTTCTCAACGTACGGCCCTCCTCTGGTCCACTCGCTCGCCCCGGAAAGATGCAGGCATTTGCGCCATATGTCACGACAGAACGACGCGGATCGCGGGGAGGGCGCGCCGGCGGAATCGGGCCGCAGATCGAAGTAATTCGTCCGGAAGTGAGTTCCACCCCAAAAGCCAGGCATGAATCATGGGGCAGTAATGGGCAGGGGCTCTCTGCCGGTTTACCCGGCAGGAGCCTGAATTGCGGCTCCTGCGCACAAGGGCGCAGGGAGCCCTCCCCTAACTGAAGCCTTACGGGCATAATCGATCCTTGAATCGATCCTTGTTGCCTCCCGGAGGCGTATTCGCCATACTCCCCCGCGGTGAATCCTTGGGCGGCATGGCCGCCGGAGATGCATGGAATGGAAGCGGGGCAGAACAGTAATGCGGCGCGCGTGGCGCAGACCGTCTGGCCGTGGCGGACGGCAGAAAAGCCGGCGGCGAAGAACGGGCAGCGCACCCGGGTTGCCATCGAGTTTGCAATTGCCACGGCGGCGGGCCTGGTGGTTCTCCTGGTGTTGGGCAAGCCCTGGCTCGGGGCCTTTGTTCTCACGTTGGCCTCGCTGACGCTTGTGGGCGGTTTCCTGATCCCGCCGCTGTACCGTGGGCTGCGCCGGTTTGGCGCGCTGCTCGGCGCCGGGGCGGGCATCGTCGTCTCATGGTTTCTGCTGGTGCCGCTCTTCTATCTCTTCTTCGCCACCGGGCACGCTTTCCTCGCGCTGCGCGGCAAGGATCCGCTCCACCGCGCCTATGATGCGAACCTGAAATCGTATTGGACCGAGCGCAAGCGCAAAGACGATCCCGCGAGCTATACGCTGCAGTATTGAAACCCATGAATATCCTCGGAATCAGCGCTTTCTACCATGACTCAGCCGCCGCCCTGGTGCGCGACGGGGTCATCATTGCCGCCGCCCAGGAGGAGCGTTTCTCGCGGAAGAAGCACGACGCGCGCTTTCCGATCAACGCCGTCAAATACTGCCTGGCGGAGGGCGGCGTGGCCGCCGACGGCCTGGATGCCGTGGCGTTCTACGATAAGCCGATCACCAAGTTCGTTCGCATCCTGGACACGTATCTCGGCGTGGCGCCGCGCGGGCTGGAATCGTTCATGATGGCCGTCCCCCTGTGGCTTAAGGAGAAGCTCTGGATTCCGATGGAGATCGAGACCTCGCTGGAGCGGTGCGGCATCAAGATGCCCGCCGAGATCTTCTTTCCGGAACACCACGAGTCCCACGCCGCGAGCGCATTCTATCCCTCGCCGTTCCAGAGCGCGGCCGTTCTTACCGTGGACGGCGTGGGCGAGTGGGGCACCACCAGCTACGGCCGGGGCGACGGGAACCGGCTCGACCTGACCCGCGAGCTGCGCTTCCCGCACTCTCTGGGGCTGCTGTACTCCGCGTTCACCTACTTCACCGGCTTCCGGGTCAACTCGGGCGAATACAAGCTCATGGGCTTGGCGCCCTACGGCGAGCCGAAGTACATGAAGCTGATCCTGGACAACCTGCTGGACCTGCGCGACGACGGCTCTTTCCGGCTGAACATGGACTACTTCGGCTACCTCGACGGCCTGACGATGACCAACCAGAAATTCGATGCGCTGTTCGGCGGGCCGCCGCGCAAGTCGGAGGGCGATATTACGCGCCGCGAAATGGACATGGCGCGCTCCATTCAGGCCGTGACGGAAGAGGTCGTGCTGCGCATGGCGCGCCACGTCCACGGGGCGACCGGCGAGTCGCGCCTTTGCATGGCGGGCGGCGTGGCGCTGAACTGCGTGGCCAACGGGCGCCTGCTGCGCGACGGGCCGTTCAAGGAAATCTGGCTGCAGCCCGCGGCGGGCGACGCCGGCGGCGCGCTCGGCGCCGCGCTGATGGTCTGGCACAAGGTGAAGAACCAGCCGCGCCAGGCCGACGGCAAGCGCGACAGCATGCGCGGCTCCTACCTCGGCCCCACGTTCGAGGACGACGAGGTCGAGGCGTGGCTCGCGGCGCACGGCTACCCGGCGCGCAAGCTGGAGCCCAAGGCGTGGGCGGAAGAGATCGCGCGCCTGATCGACGAGCAGAACGTGATCGGCCTCGTGCAGGGGCGCATGGAATTCGGCCCGCGCGCTCTCGGCGGCCGGTCGATCATCGGCGACGCGCGCTCCCCGAAGATGCAGTCGATCATGAATTTGAAGATCAAGTACCGCGAGTCCTTCCGCCCCTTCGCCCCGGCGTGCCTCGAGGAGCGGGCGGGCGACTACTTCGAGCTCGGGTGCCCCTCGCCCTACATGCTGCTCGTGGCCCAGGTGCGCAAGGACCGCTGCGTGGCGGTGGCCAAGCAGGAGCTGCGCGCCCTGCGGGACGTGATCAACGAGGTGCGCTCGGACGTGCCGGCCATCACGCACGTCGACTATTCCGCGCGCGTCCAGACGGTGTCGTCCGAAACCAATCCGGCGTTCCACAGCATCATCAAAGCCTTTGAAGAGCGGACGGGATACGGTATCGTTATCAACACGTCCTTCAACGTGCGCGGCGAGCCCATCGTGTGCACGCCGGAAGATGCGTACCGCTGCTTTATGCGGACGGAGATGGATGCTCTCGTGCTTGGATCCTTTGTGCTGACCAAGCAGGGGCAGCCGGAGTGGAAGGACAAGGCGGACTGGCGGCAGGATTACGTGATCGATTGACGGAGGGCGCGCCCATGCGGTTTCTTAAACACCTTGGAAAGCTGCTGAAAGAGTTTATCGGATTTTCCTGGCAGAACAAGGTCTGGTGGATCGTGCCCATGGTCCTCGTCCTTCTGCTCCTGGGCTTCCTCATTGTGAGCAGCCAGGCCGTTGCGCCCTTCATCTACACGCTGTTTTGAAATGTTGCGGGAAGCGCCCGTGCGGGGTTCGGCCCTCTGCGGCTTGAGTCGCCGGGGCCCGGGGTAGAGACGGCGCGCCGCCCGCGGAGAGATAATTCCACAAGCGAAAAGGAGAATCAGCCATGTCTCATAGCAAGATCGTCGCCGGCTTCTGCGGAGCGCTTCTAACCGTTCTGGCTTGTTGCGGATGCGGCCGCAAGGCAGAGTCGCTCACCCTGGCCGGCTCTACGGCCTTTCAATCGTTTGCAGAGAAGCTGGCCGAGCAGTATATGGCGGCCAACCCGGGCGTGAACATTACGGTGCAGGGCGGTGGGTCGGCCGTCGGCGTGCAGGCTGCGCTCTCCGGCGCGGCGCAGATCGGCATGGCGGATCTGGTGCAGCTTCCCCCCGAGGCCGACGCGCTGACCGCCACGGTGGTGGCGCGGGACGGAATTGCGGTGGTGGTGCATCCCTCGAGCCTTGTCACGAATCTTACGCTCGACCAGGTGCGGGGCATCTTTAACGGAACGATTAAGAGCTGGAAAGAAGTTGGCGGCGGCGACGCGCCGATCACGGTGGTTTCGCGCGAGGCCGGCTCGGGAACGCGATCGTCCTTCGAACAGATCATCAAGAACATCAAGCTCACGCAGGACGCCATCGTGCAGGACTCCAACGGGACGATCCGCGAAACGGTGGCCAATGACCCGAAGGCCGTCGGCTATCTTTCCCACGGGCTTCTGAACGAGAAGATCAAGGCGGTCAACGTGGACGATGCCCGCTGCACGAACGACGAGATCCAGAAGGGCTCGTACAAGCTTGTCCGCCCCATGTATTTGCTGACGCGCGGTGCGCCGGCCGGAGCGCAGAAGGCCTTCATCGATTACGTGATGTCGGAAGCGGGACAGAAAACGATTCAGGACAGCGGCCTGATTCGCGCCCGCTGAGTGCCGCCCGGCTCAGCAGCTGCCATAGCAGAGCCAATTGGAGACTCGGAATCAGGAATCCGTTGCGCGGCGGCTCCTTGCCTTTCGTGGGTTCCAGAATGTGAGGGCCGGCGCGCCGGATCTGAAAGTTGAGCCGCGGGGGAAACAGCAGACCATGTCCGTTCGGAGCGAAAAAACAGTTCGCGCGATCCTGCTCACGCTTGCCTGCTCGGCCATTCTGAGCCTCCTGCTGATTGCGGTCTTTATTTTCAAGGAAGGCGTTCCCTTCCTGCTTAAGTACGGCCTCTTGAAGTTTCTGCTCGAATCCCAGTGGGATCCGTCGACCGGGCATTTCGGGATCTACCCGATGATCGTGGCCTCGGTGTGGGTCACGCTCGGCGCGATGCTCATCGGCGCGCCGCTGGGGGTCGCGGGCGCGATCTTTCTGAACGAGTTTATGCCCCGGGGAGTCATGCGCGTCATCAAGCCGGCGATCGAGCTGCTGGCGGGAATCCCCTCCGTCGTGTACGGCTTCATCGGCGTGATGGTGCTGGCGCCGCTGATCCGCAATAGTGCGGGCGGGCCCGGCCTCTCGCTGCTCGCGGCTGCCGTGATCCTGGGCGTGATGGTGCTGCCCACCATCATCAGCATTTCCGTCGACGCGCTCGGCAGCGTGCCGAACTCGTACCGGGAAGGCGCGCTGGCGCTGGGCGCGACGCGCTGGCAGAGCGTGCACATGGTGACGATCAAGGCCGCCCGCTCCGGAATTATCGCGAGCATCATCCTCGCCATGGGCCGCGCCATGGGCGAAACCATGGCCGTTATCATGGTGGCCGGCAACGCCGTGAAGCTGCCGCACTCCGCGCTGGATTCCGTCCGCACCCTCACCGCCAACATCGCGCTGGAAATGGGTTTTGCCACCGGCCTGCACCGCCAGGCGCTCTTTGCCACGGGCATCGTGCTGTTCGTCATCGTCATGATCCTCAACGCGGGCGCCATGGCGGCGATGAAGCGGAAGGTGCGCGCGAAATGATCCGCGTCAGCCCAAAGTTCACGCAGGCCGTGGCCGTGGCGCTCCTGGGCGCCGCCACGCTGCTGACGCTGGCCGTGCTGGTCTTCATCATCTTCTTCGTGATGGAGAAGGGGCTGCCGACCTTGTCGCTCCGCTTCCTGCTGGACAGCCCGAAGGACATGGGCAAGGCTGGGGGCATCTTCCCGACTCTTGTCGGGACCCTGCTGCTGCCGCTGCTGGCCATCGGCATCGCGCTGCCGCTCGGCGTGGGCACGGCGGTGTATCTCTCCGAATATACGCTGGAGAACCGCGCGACCCGGGCGATCCGGTTTGGGACGGATTGCCTCGCGGGGATCCCCTCGATCATCTTCGGCCTGTTCGGGTTCATCTTCTTCGTCGTCATGCTCGGGCTGGGTTGGTGCCTCCTGTCCGGCGGGCTGACCCTTGCGATCATGGTGCTGCCGACCATCATCCGCACGTCGGAAGAGGCGATTCGCGCCGTGCCGAACAGCTATCGCGAGGTGAGCTTTTCCCTGGGCGCGACGCGGTGGCAGACGGTGCTCAAGGTGGTTCTTCCCAACGCGCTGCCGGGCATCGTGACGGGCGTGATGCTGAGCCTGGGCCGGTCTATCGGGGAGACCGCCGCCGTCATCTTCACCGCCGGCTCCTCGCTGCGGCTGCCGACTTCCGTGTTTGATTCAGTGCGCACGATGTCTGTGCACTTCTACATCCTGGCGCGCGAAGGAATCTCAATGGAGAACGCTTACGGCACGGCGGCAGTGCTCGTGATTTCCGTGCTCATGGTGAACCTGGTCTCGTACTGGCTTATGCACCGCTTTATTGCCAAACGTTCCTGAGGCGCGCATGCTCAACAAAGAACCCGCCAACGTGAAGATCTCGGCCCGGAAGCTGAATGTCTTTTTCGGCAAGAACCAGGGCCTGCGCTGGGTCACGCTCGACGTGCCCGCCTTTCGCGTGCTGGGCGCCATCGGCCCTGCTGGCTCCGGCAAGACAACCTTCCTGCGCGCGCTCAACCGCATGAACGAGCTGACCCCCGCGAGCCACACGGAGGGCGAGGTGCTGCTGGACGGGCAGGACATCTACCACCCCGCCCAGGACGTAACCCGCCTTCGCAAGCGCATCGGGATGGTCTTTGCGCTGCCCGTGGCGCTGCCGATGAGCATCTATGACAACGTGACGTACGGCCCGCGACTCTCCGGGGTGAGGGATCGCGCCCGCCTCGACCTCCTGGTCGAGACCAGCTTGCGCGCCGCCTTCCTGTGGGACGAGGTCAAGGACCGCCTGAGCCTGTCGGGCCTGCGGCTCTCCGGGGGACAGCAGCAGCGCCTGTGCCTGGCGCGCACCCTCGCCATGGAGCCCGAGGTGGTGCTGCTCGATGAGCCCTGCTCGGGGCTCGACCCGATTTCCACGGCCAAGATCGAGGAGGCGCTGACGCTGCTTAAGAGCCGCTACACGATCGTGCTCGTGACCAACAACACCAAGCAGGCCGCGCGCGTGGCCGACAACACCGCATTCTTCCTGATGGGCGAGCTCGTGGAGTACGGCCCGACGGAAAAGATTTTCACCGTGCCCGACGACAAGCGCACGAACGACTACGTGACGGGGAGGTTCGGGTGAGCGACATGGACCCTCGCATCCAGATTCGAAGCCTGAACCTCCACTACGGGCAGTTCCACGCGCTCAAGAACGTGGGAATGGACGTCGCCCGGAACCGGATCACGGCGCTCATCGGCCCGTCCGGCTGCGGCAAGTCGACGTTCCTGCGGCTGCTCAACCGCATGCACGAGCTGGTCCCCTCGGCGCAGCTCGCGGGCGAGGTGTCCCTCGACGGCGTCGACATCTACGGGCCGGACCTGCGCCT
>CAYRKB010000112.1:0-13472 GCA_964424705.1 uncultured Victivallales bacterium | reverse complement strand
GCCAACTGTTCCGGCGGCATTGAGCCGCTCTTCTCCCTGGTCTTCTTCCGGAACGTCATGGAGGGCCAGCACCTGCTGGAGGTAAACAGCCCGTTTGAGAAAGTCGCCAGGGAGCGTGGGTTCTACAGCAAGAACTTAATGAAGCAGATTGCCGAGAAGGGCTCGATCAGGCAGATGGAGAACGTCCCCGAGGATGTGCGGCGCGTCTTCTGCACAGCGCACGACATTGCGCCGGAGTGGCACATCCGTATGCAGGCCGCTTTTCAGAGGCACTGTGACGCCTCGATATCCAAGACGATCAACTTCCCGCACGCGGCAACCGTTGAGGACGTGCGGAAGATCTACCTCCTGGCCTATGAGCAGCGCTGCAAGGGCGTGACCGTCTATCGTGACGGATGCCGGCAGAACCAGCCCATGGCGCTTGCCGAGAAGCCGCAGCCCGACGGGAAGAAGGAATCGACGTTAAGGCCGATGCCGTTGCCTGAGATCATGTCGGCCATCCGCGTGAAACAGGTTACGCCCTTCGGCAACATGCATATCAAGATCGTGGTCGATCCCGTCTCCGAGCGGGAGTTCGAGATCTTCGCCCAGCTTGGAAAAGGCGGCGACATTGCGTGTTCCGACCTGGAAGCGATGTGCCGGCTGACATCCCTGTATCTGCGCGTCAACGGCTCCCTGGATGACATCGTGGCGCAGCTGGACGGCATCGGGTCCAGCCTCTCCGTTCCCACGAAAGACGGCCGGATCGCGTCGCTCGCCGACGGGCTGGCCAAGGCGATTCAGAAGTATCAGCGTGCCAAGGCGATTTCCGGACTGCATGCGCTGTTACTCGGCAAAGCCGACCTGTCCTCGATAGCGAAGGGCACCAAGGGCGCAACATCCGCACAGTCCGGCTCCTCGAACGGAGAGGAGCTGAACGGGTTCAAGATCAGATGCCCGGAATGCGGCGGCGCAATCATCTTCGAAGAGGGCTGCGCCAAGTGCCACGGCTGTGGCTTCTCGCAGTGCTGAAAGCCGGACGGGTGCTGAATTGGCAGGGCGCTGACTTCCATGAACGCCGCTTTGCGTAAGCCAGCCGGAAGTGAACGGCGGCCTTGAAGGCGATCCTCAGACGTCCGGCTCTCCGCCTCCCTTCGCGCCAGGCAACGGGCTCCGCGGCCCACAGTCGCCATGGAATCGGCTGGGAGGGCAAGATAGAAAGAACCCAAGGAAGACGTGTTGAGGCCTTTCAAGCCCACCAGATTGTAGAAAGAGATACCGCCTTTCTGATACGTCAGCTCGAAAGATCCTCCCTGAAACGGGACGCAACCTACGTCGACGAGTCGCCCTGTCAGATAGGCGCGCGCTTTCTGGTGGCCAGGCGAACCGACCTTGCGACCTTGGGGCAGACAGATGGCCTCCACATCGGCTCGCAGCCGGCGGACGGCGGCACGGGTGGATAGGTCGGCTATCGCCCCCTTCCCGGCCATCCATGGGCCATGCGTCAGGGCGGTCACGGCTGAGTCACCGACTGAATCGCTGCCGACCGGATCACAAAGGCAAACGACGCCAGTCCACAATTAACAACTGCCCGATCCGTGGCGGCCAATGCAACGAAATCCTCCGGCAAGACGCCCCTGGCGTAGTCCGTCATCGCCCTCCCCCATTCCGCATCGCTCATGAACGGTCGCTGTCCTTCTGGAATTCCTGTATCACCGAGGAATCCCAGGTAGAGAAGAACTGTCGGTACTCCGAGTTGTGCGAGCTTCCATGCAAAGGCAATCCTGTTTGACAGTTGGTAGTGGCTGTCTCTGGCGATTTTGAAGGCACCCCATTGATGGCTTCTCCAATGCGCGCGTGGTTCCGCTTGCTCTGCTCTGACGCCTTCTCCGATAGAATCTTCCCCTCCACCTTCAACTCATTGGCGTGAGCCTTAGCCTCAACCAGAACCAGCCCTTTCCTGCCGGCGAACGTGCAGGTGGAAAGCAAGTCCCAGTTTGGAGTGTTCGCCCTCTCCGCGTGGGCCAGCCACCATCGCTCAATCTCTTCGCGGACAACGTCTGGCAACCACATATCGTTCAGCTCGCACAATTTCGCTTCTCGATCGTGATTGTAGCCCTTCGGCATCCATCGGTCCTCTGCTGTCACCACTGCCCCGGTGATATGAATCAGTCCGTTCAGAGCACCCAGAAACTCTGGGCCTTTAAGGCTTACCATGTCCAGAATGTGTTTGCGGCTTCGGCGATGCGTCGTTGTCATGGTCATAATCTCGTTAGTGAATTGCTTGCGTTAGTCCTGTGTCGGGAATATGCAGCACCCGGCGCGGATTGGCAACCAGCTTGTGATGAGCTTGTGGGGAGGCGGATGCCGATATACCTATCTGACAAATGGAGTTCGCGAGCGGTGCGGGCGGGAAACCGGAGGCTCCGCGGTGCTGAATTGCAGCTGACCGATGATGCTACGAGCCGGGGCTGGACGAGTGTGATTCACTGCATCAGCAAGGTCCCTGACTCCACACACGCGGCAAATGCCTGCCGTTTAAATCCGGTAGTGCTCGTCCGACATGTCGAAGCGGACATGACGGGAAGGCAGATTGAACCGGTCAATCACCTTCTTCTTATACTTACCGAGCTTCCTGGGCAGATAAACGATGAACTCCGGCTTCTTCGGGTCTTTCTTATAGACAACACGCCCGCGCGGAATCTCCTCGTATTCCCTGTCACGCCATTTCGGATTGGCACGAACAGCGTTAGGCCACAACTCGAAGTGACTTCCATCGAATATCTTGAATTCCCCATAGTCCACGGCATCCCGAAGCGAGATGCTTTCAGAAAACATTGTCCCGGAATCGTCTATCCAGAAGATTCCCAGCTCAGGAATCGCGCCCTTCTTTCCGGATGCCGCGCGGAACATGGCTATCGCATTTCGGAATGCGATCTCATCAAGCATCTCTTTTTCCTGCCTGTCTTTCATGCCAGCCTTCCTTCACACCCAATTGGCGACCACCGGACTGCTCCGGCATCGTCCCGTTTCTAAGACGAGACCCATAGGTGTACGCGGGATCAGAGCCGCGCGAGGACCTGAACGAGCTTCCACATGCCCAGGGTATCGAGTCCGCAGTATTCCTCGAGGTCCTTCAGCGTCTTCCGGCGTTCGGCGTCGGACGGGTCCCCATACATGGCAGCCAGATAGGCCCTCCCGGCCATGCCACCGTCCGATATCGCCAGACCGGAGTAGCCGTCGCCGGTAAGTGCGGGCAGCACATCCTTTACGGAAACCGAGCCATGCTGGTCCGGATGGTAGACATCGAAGCTCCGGAATGGCGCCAGCAGATCCACCACGCGATCGGCAACCGACGCTACCCACGTAAAGTGTGCCGGACACGCCGTTGCCGCTTCCCGCAGTCGGGCCGTCTCGAAACTGGCGCTGTACGCCACCACCGAACCTTCAGATCCCAGACTGCGCCGCAGCTCTGCAAGCATGGCTTCAAAAGGCGAGCCAGCCCCATCCCAGATCCAGCCGCAGTGCCGGGGCTGGCCGTTCGGCCCATCGACGGTGTGCAGGCTGAACTGGAACGGTATCTGTTGATATGGCCGGGTTCCCTGCAGCAGCGGAACTGCCATCTGAAAACTCTCGAAATCAAGAAACTGCAGGGGATACTTCAACTCTTGAAGAAAGGCCGTCACAGCGGCAGCATCCACATGCATAATGCCGCTGCGCTCCGCCTCGATCTGCAGCTGCTGCACGCGTGAAAGCCTGGCAGCCTCCCCGATCTCCGAGTTATCCAGGATTCCTTCCCCGTACAGCGACCACGCCGTCTTGCTGTGAATGCCGTGCAGCGTGAAAATGCTGCTTGCACGGGCATTGACGGCCTTCCAGCACACCTCAATGAGCGGACACTGGTACGGGGTCTTACACTGCGGACCAATGTCGACAGCGGGGCACGTGCGTTCGGCGATTGTCTTGAGCATCCCTTCGACCTTGTCAGGCACTTCAGACATTATTGCGGCCACCCGGCCGGTAACATCCTCGCAGGCGAACAACCCGGCCGGATCAACGGCGCCTTTGAGAACGTAGGAGCTGTCGACGTGCATCAGGTGGCAGCGCCTGACCGGCACGCCGGCCGCTTCGTAGCAGTAGCGCTGCACCGCAAGGTCCGCGATGTGGACATCCTTGACCTCCGTCGTGCTCTTCACCTCGATGATATCCCACTCTCCGCGGCCCACGGGATTCAGAACGTCAGCTCGGGCATAGATCCCTCCGCCGAGAAAGCTGGCTTCGAAGATCGGCTCGCGGCGGCCCAGCAGTTCCATGGATTGCCGGACCGTGGCAGCAAGGTTCCTGTCCCAGGCCACTTCCACCCCGCCGGGGTAACACTGCTTGGCCAGATCGCCGACCTTGTGCCCCTGGTCAAAGATAGCCTGCGTGGCCGCGCCAACCGGCGGCAGCTTGTCCCTTGCGTTGTAGTGCGTCCACAGAAGCTTCGGGCACTGCAACCCCGCGAGGTACTTGGACTTGGAAATCGTCGGTTTTGCCATTGCGCTTACTCACTCTTCCCGGCGGACTTCCCGTATCTCGCCGCCATGCCGCTGGCTTCGTCCCGTACCTGGGCCGCCAGTGACTCCGGGGCCAGCACCTTGGCGTGTCGTCCCCAGGCAAGCACCCACCTTGACACCTCGTACAACCCCGCCACCTCAAAGGACATCTCTACGCTCTTGTCCTTGCGGTGCTTCACCTTCTGGCTGGGATGCCACTGTCGCTCCAGTACCCACGGCGCCAACTCCTTGTCAAAGAGCACTGTTACAACCTGAGCCTTGTCGGCAATCACAAAGCGGGCAAAAGTGTGCTTCAGGAGCTTGGCGGGGTCAAAGTCCTTCTCCATTTCAAATTGTGTTTCCATGAGCTTGGCCGCCGAAATGCGGGCCATGGAGTACTGGCGCACCTTCTCATGGTCGCTTGCCGGCCCGAACACGTACCACTCGCCCTGAAGATTCGCGATGTGGTACGGCGACAGGGCGCGTTCCTTGGGCTGCGGCGCGTCCACGGACTGGTATGAAATCTTTACCTGACGCTGGCTCTGCAGCCCACGTACAATCGTCACCCAGATCCGCTGGTCCACGAGCTTCGAGGGCGGAGCGGTGAACGTGAAGCGCGTGAAGGCCAGCTCGGGACGGATACTGATCTTCTCCGGCATGAGCTCCGCGATCCTGTTGAAGACCGACCTCAGTTCCCCGGCGACGGGCGTGCCCTGATACTGCTCCAGCGCCCGGCTGGCCACCAGGAGGTCGAACAGCGCGCCTTCGCTGATACTCATGGCGGGAAGGAACCAGTTCTTGTTGGTGTAGCGGTACCCTTTCTTCTCCTTGTCATACTCAATGGGGGCGCCCATCTGGTCGCGCAGGAAATCGATGTCGCGCTGTATGGTCTTCTGTGAGGTCCCCCACTCCAGCGCGAAAGTCAGGCAGTTGGGATACCTGTCGGCCCGGATCTTCTGGTCAAGCTCAACGAGCCTCGAGAACTGTGATTTGCTCCTGTCCATCTGCACGCCTCCCTACGATACACGGCCAGACGGTCAGGAAGTGTCCGCCTGACATATTCATATTTCTTTCGTG
This sequence comes from uncultured Victivallales bacterium, assembly GCA_964424705.1. Taxonomy (GTDB): domain Bacteria; phylum Verrucomicrobiota; class Kiritimatiellia; order UBA8416; family CAYRKB01; genus CAYRKB01. The sequence continues at coordinate 7,881 of CAYRKB010000112.1, read as the reverse complement.
AGGGACATCCAGTGTCCTTCATTGGGTCATAGTATAGCCGCGTCAAATAAAGGAAAGATAAAACACAGAAGATGTTCTTCACCGTCCCGCACTGCGCACCACGTGGAACCGGCAGCACCCTCCATGCCGGGCCGGCGTCGTCGCGGTCGGGCACAGCGGGAGAAAGCCGTATGAGCGAGACGAAACGAAAGCAGCAGACGAATACCGGCGACGCAGCGCACAACGCCGCACACGCCGACACCATTGTCGACGCCCACGCTGCTATGCTCTTCAACGCCCGTTACGAGTACGTGGCCGTCCTTGCCGACCCCGGCGCATCCGCAGGGGCCATCGAGAACGCCCGCAAAGCCCACGCCGGGGCCCGCGACGCGTACGACGCCGCCTACTTTGCAGCCTTCAACGCCGCCAGAGCCGCAGCGTCCAACGGCAGGGCCGGCGCGGTTACGCCGACCTCGTAGCCGCCCCGTGGACAATCAACAACTGATTGCGGCTGTGCACTCCCCCCACAGTTGCATCCCCGACGAGGTGCCATGTGAAGACAAAACCCGCATTGAGCCGCCGCGCCGAGCCCACCGGCGCGACGAAGGCTTGCGCCCACGACGTTCCGGCGCTCGAACGCCTCCACCGCGCCAGGATCGCAGAGCTTAACGGGACCGTCAGGCACGATCACATCTACTATACGGAGGCGACCATCGACAGAGGGATGAAGGAGCTTGTCGGACTGCTGAACAACCGGCTCACATTCTCGACACACGCCTGCCACGGTCACTGGGCGCCCGGGGTGAGAAGGCAGGACCCGTACGTGGTCTTTCGCGTGCTTCCCGGACGCGGCGGAGAGTGGAGGCGCCTGCAGCGGCGTGTATTCACGGGTCTGACTCGCTCTCTGACCGGAAATACCACGCTCCACGTCGAGGACTATTACGACCTTCCGCATTCCACTGAACTCTTCTGCTGGAGATTCGGGCCCGCCGACCGCAAACGGGCGCGGAAGGCATTTTAGACACAGGGACAATGGAGAAGAGCTGTCAACCGTCTGATCAAATGCACGTGCCGCATTTTGAAGAAAGAACTCGCCGCGCGGGCGCACAGGCGCCCGACGCCCACCGGACGGCCAAGGGGCAGTCAGCCGATATATTTATAAACTTGTGATGACGGACACGCCATGTCCTACGTGGCGTAATAGTATGTCTCCATCAAGTAACGAACAGGTAAGTGAAGGAACGAGGTGAACCATGCTGCAGATGATCGATCAACGTTTGAAGGCAGTGAAACTCGGCGCCCCGCAGGTCAGCCGCAATGTGGTGGTCTTCCCGATCACCAATGGAAGCGGCGAGAGCGGCGTTGCCTACATAACTCTGGCCGAAGCACTTGAGAGCCACGTGCTTACGGTATCGGAGATCTCTCAGGGCGGCTCGGTACCCGAGCTTGGCGTGAATAACACGGGAGATGCCCCCGTGCTTCTCCTGGATGGCGAAGAACTGGCCGGCGCCAAACAGAACCGCGTGCTGAACACCACCGTGCTTGCCCCGGCAAAGCAGTCCATCGTGATCCCGGTGAGCTGCACCGAGCAGGGCCGGTGGGCGTACGCCACCGACACCTTCCACGACTCGGGCACAGTCATGGCCCGGGGTATCCGGGCGCGGAAGAGCCAGTCGGTATCGGCAAGCCTCGACAACTCCGCAAGCTTCCGGTCCGATCAGGGCGCAGTCTGGAGCGGAATCGCCGAACTCCAGATGGCAGCCGAAGCGCCGTCTCCCACCTGCGCCATGCGTGACGTCTTTGAAGCCAAGCGGGAATCGCTGGAGGATGCGCTCAAGGCGTTCCCCGCAATTGAGGGCCAGGTGGGCATTCTCGCGGTCGTCAACGGCGAGGCTGTGGGCTTCGATATCGTCTCCCGGCCCGCGGCGTACGCCCGTTTGCACGGCAAGCTTGTAAAAAGCTACGTTATGGACTCGCTGGTCGGCAGAAAGAAGAAGTCGGATGAGACGCTGGCGGCGGCTGCGGCCCGGGCGTTTCTCAATCAGGCTGCCGGCTGTGAGGAAAAGACCTTCAAGTCGGTCGGTCACGGCGATGACTACCGGTTCAAGGGCGCCGGCATCGGCGGAAGCGCCCTTGTCTACGGCGACACTGTCGTCCACACGGCCTTCTTCCACCTCGATCAGGCGACTGCCGAGGGACACATGTCAGGCGCCAGCCGGCGACGCTCGTACCGGGTCTACTAAAGGGCGGCCTGCTACCAAAGCGGCAGACGCGCAGATAAGTCCTGAGGCCACACACAGCGGCGCAGAGGATCCAGATGCTTACTTTCGATCAGGTTCAGACTGCAGCAGTAGCGGCCTCAGCCAGGTTTACGGCGATCAAGCCAAAGTACTCCGACATCAAACCCTATCTTGTCTATGCGTCACCATACGGACAGTCCGAGATTCACGCCGGCCCGACGGGAATCCTCAGGGAGTTTCCACAGATGGTGGTGGATTCGCAGGAGAAGACAAAGGCAGTTGGAATCCTGAAGGCCATTAAGCAAGCCGAGGATAAGAAGGACCCCGAGAAGGCCCTTCCGAAGTTGCACGCCGAACTTCTTGCCCTCGTTGCCCGATTCAGATTCAAGGGCGACACGAATATCGAGATACGTCTGGACAGACTACTCTATGAGCGGATACGGGAACTCAAACAGGAGGCTCTGGTCGACCGACAAGCGACCGTGCAGTCCGATGCGTCTATTAGAATCATTATCGGCACTGTGGCACAGCTAGCAGAGCCCGTAGGTGCATCTCGGGAGCACTGATCACACGATGATTGCAGGATGCATTCACGAAAACGAGGGAGCCATGACAGCCAAGGAACTCAAGAGACTCTATACGGGCCTGTTCGACAAGATCGGCGGGGCTGACAACCGGGATGTCGAGCACTATGCCAACCGGCGACCCAGGACCATTACCCGAGATACCTTCTTCAGCAAGGTACCTCACGCCATCTGGGTGGCGGGGATGTCCGCTGAGGCAATTCAGTCGTTTCTGAAACGCGCAGCAGCAGAGGGGTTCGACGGCGACTTCAGGACGTTGGCGGCCTGGAACGACCGTAAGTTCACCGCGTTTATCGGGCGGATGCACGCCAAACGCCCTGTGCCGGAACGCGCTGTGAGTAAATGGCGCGCCATCCGGGACATAGCTGTGGCTCTCGGAAAGCTCCCGAATGAGGAGGGCTTCAGAAAGCAGTTCTTCGGCGGCAAGGCCGAATCCGGCCGCCTCAATAACAGCGACAAGCAAAGGCTGGTGGATCAGCGTCTGCCCTTTATCGGACCCGGCAACGCGGCCTTCATCATCCGCAGCATCGGCGGGGAAACGATCAAATACGACCGCTGGGTACTCGCGTTCCTGCGTTACTACCGGCTCAGGGAGGCAGTGCTTGAGGCCCTTCTCAAGCAGGCGTCCATACCGCTCGGCCTCTTTGATATCGTGCTGTCGACTTACTGTGAGGCGTTCGTCAGGCGCGTCGGCGAATTCAAGTCGCACTTCGAGAACGATCTGGCCTTCACCTGACGCCCGGACGGAGCCTTATGACACCCTACTTGCAGCGAATCTGGACCCACCTGGTCCGCCGCCATCGGCTCCGGAATGTCAGTGACGACGATGAGCGGCGCGTCATGAGCCGTGACAAGTGCGGGCGGCGGGACGGCGGACCCCTGAACTATACCGTGGAATTCACGCGCCACGTGCTGACCTACCACAAGAAACTCGACTACATCGACTATTGCGCGCAGTCCATGCTGCGTTGTGTCAACCGCGGCAGACACATCCGTGACAAGCACTATTCCATTGATAACCATATTGCGGTGAACGCCGCTGGCACCATTCGGAGGTGCTACTACCACAACGACGAACATTCCTACGCGGTCCGAACGATTTCTTTGCGCAATTATCATCTTCTCGGAGACGACAGGCTGGCGCGGCTCATCATGGTTACCAACGACGATCTGCAGTGGATCAACGAGATCCCCGTGGCCTATCACCCCATCCCCAGTGGCGATCTCTGGCAAATCACCAGCCTCAATGATCTCTACACGTACATCACGGGCCCCGGCGTCGAGATCCCAAAGCGCCTGCTCCACGCAATGCCGGTTGGAGAGCTTCTTCTGTTGCTTCAGGTTGTACCTGGCCCATACCTCAACGAGATGGCCGCTATCGTCAAGCAGGAGAAGGAGTTCCAGAAAGGCGCAGTCAGGGCGGCGCGCATATTGCTGAAGTACTACAAACGCATCCTGGAAGACCCGAAGCGCGTCCATTTCCAGACCGTCTACTGCTATGTTAACTGCTGCCGCAGCGCCGGCCGGAAACTGAACATAAGGATCAAGTCGGCTAATCGCTTCCTGGAAGAGCGCCGAAAATGCCGTATGAGGCGCGAATTGGACAAGCTGCCGGAGATTGAGACAGCAAAGCAGTTCGTTCTCGACCGCACCGATCATGGTGAAGTTAAACTTGAACTGATCGACAGCAGGAAGCGACTATTGAGCGAAGCGATCGTCATGAAGACCTGCGTTGCCGACTATGCAATCGAGGTTATCAACGAGAACTGCGGGCTATATCACGTGAAGTACCGCGGGCACCACTATACCCTCGAGATCCAGCCGGACGAGAAGGGCAACCTCTACCCGGCACAGGTGTCGGGCATGCGGAACGCCGAGGCGCCCCAGAGGCTCAAGAGCCTGATTGGTGGGATACTCAAGAATTGCGGCAGAACAAGCTAAGGAGATCGCCAGGTGTCAGATAGCGTAGAGATGCCGGCTTTCGTATTTGCGGATGGTGCACTGCGCATTCACACGCTGCGGACTGAGATGCGCATTCAGTGGCGGCCCAGGCCGTTGGCCGAAGAGCTCATCCCGGGCGCACGGCGCTGGAGCGTGTTCTGGCCGGAATTCCGGCTGATCCGTCCGCTCGACGCCCCCGAGAGAAGCCATGCGTATGCCCCGGACATCCATCTGGACGACCCCACTCAGGAACTTGCCGAACAGAAGGCCGCCGCCTTCTCCGCGTTCCGTCAGGAGGTACCCTCCGAAATGGTCAGCGTTGTCGAGCCGTTCGGAAGTCACCAGTGGGCGCTGCTTCTCCTGTTGGACGAGCAGCCCAGGTCCATCGACCTCGCGCTTTCCAATCCGGTTCTGGCATACTGCCTTGCGAATAACGACCAGTTCCGGAGTACCCGGATTGACGCAGCTTCTTTTCAGGCCATCTGCTACAGCCATCGCAAGCAACGCATTGTCCTCGAATGGCTCGACTTCCCCGGCACCGAGGCCATGGCACGCCTGATGAGGAAGATTCCACCCGAGTGCGCGCACCCATCCATTCTCCGTCGCCTGCGGAACGCGGGCAAGGCCGACAGCCGCGCGTACGACATGCTCACGCATTTGCCGGCGATCAACGCTGCCGTGCTCGAACTTGTCACATACCCGCAACTCATCGACCTGATTACGCCGAAGTTCCTCCTGGAGGCGGCCGGGACGGAGACAGAACCGGGGACCCCCACCCCGGCCGACATGATCCTCAGTGCACTCGGCATTTTGCGCACGGTGGCCCCGCGCCGTGCTGTCAGGCCGTTCACAACTATTCAGGAAGCCGCCCTCTTTCAGCGGGAAGTGGACGCGGAATACCATGCTTACCTGCTTCGTCAGCGCCAGGAACAGCCTGCGCCTGTCGCACGGCGCGGCCGGCGCCAGTATCCGCTGCCGCCTGTTCCGGGCACGCCGGACATCATCCCACTCACGACCGCGGAACAGCTTCGCGCGGAGGGGCGGGAACAGTGCAACTGCGTGGGGGGCTACGTCGCGCGCGTCATGAAAGGCGCCACGTACATCTACCGGATCACGGCCCCGGAACGTGCCACCCTCGCAATCATCCGGAGTTCCGACGGCTGCTGGTACCGTTCGGAGTTGAAGGCCAGGCGGAACGCGAGCGTCTACGCCGAGACGGCGCGAGCGGTCGACATCTGGCTGGCGAGCCACCGCGTGTCTGTCTAGGGCTCGCCATCGCTTCTGCAAAGGGGAGTTTGTGGAAGTACGCCGCATACTCGCCCACATGCTACGGCGGAGCGGGACGCAGCTGAAGACGGGACGATTAAGATGGCGCTAACTGAGCCACCTTGATAGTAGGTCACAGATAGGAACATCGTCGCACACACTGCAGCCATTGTTATCATGGTGACACGCGGCTCAAGAAGCATGCTGTTTCCATTTAACAACAAAGAGGTGAAAACATGTTAAGGTCGGAAGACATAGCACCACGCCTGCTCCATCTGATCCACGCTGGACTGGCGGCTGAGGCCCGTTCCATTCTCCGCGTCCAGCCAGTGGATACTGAGTTCCCCATGCTCGACCTAGTGACCGATGCGCAAGCAATGAGATTTTTGCTACGCGGACACCACGTATCTCCGCGTTATGAGGACGCCGTTGGAGACGGATTGTTGCATCTGTGCGTGCGTTTTCGGGGGAGTTCGGACGTAATCGCGACAATGATAGCGCACGGCGTTGATCCCAATATGCGCGCATTCGACGGCACCACTCCTCTTCACGAGGCGGCATCAGCGGGACGGCGGCAAGATCGCATTCGCAACGTTGAGGCCCTGCTGAATGCAGGCGCTAACCCTAACGTGGCTGATCTTAGAGGGCAAACTCCGTTGCACGTCGCGGCAATGCGCGGCATCCCGGAGCTTGTGGCGATTCTGGTACATCGAGGAGCCCTATTGTATAAGGATTTCAAAGGGCGGACGCCATTGGATATCGCCCGTCACAAGGGCTTGTCGGGCAGTGCGCTAGACCTCCTCACAAAACTCAAACGAGGAGTTGGCGATCTCGCAACGGCCGCGCTGGAGAGCTTGCAGAAAGCCATCGTGACAGCTCAGGGAGTAGAGGACGGGCAGATCGAGGGGCTTAGGAGGAGCACACTCCTATCGGTCATTGAAAGGAATCCAAAGAACAGAGCCGCTGCAATCCAAGCACATGGGGACAAATGCATGGTCTGTGGTTTCCATTTTGAGAGCGTCTACGGATCTCTTGGAAGAGGATATATCGAGGTCCATCATTGCACGCCGCTAAGCTCTCTGTCCCGCGGTCGCAAGATCAATCCAAAGCGGGAAATGGCGGTCCTCTGTGCAAATTGCCATAGAATGATCCACAGAAGAGTTACCCCTATCCTCAGTGTCGCGGAGCTGAAACGCCAACTTACGTGACCGCGCAACGCAGCGGCGTTGCGCGCCACTGGCGCCGCCGGGACCGCCGACTATTCTCGCTGTCACGAAGCCTCCGCTGTGCAGACGTGGCACTACGCACCTTGACCCCATTCTCGGCAAGGAACTGGCCGGTCACGCAAGCACGCCTTTCTGAAACGCGCACTTCCGCAAAGCGTACTTTGTGGAAGCATCCAGTTGTCGGCGTCGCTACTATCTGCCTGCAGTGAGCGCTGGACATCCAGCAAAGCGAGGATATTATCACCCGCATTGCTGCCATAGCGTGTGTGATATCGTTGAGACGGGACATGGAATACGGAACACATAGCGAATACGACCTACCGGATAGCGCGCTAGAAAGTGCCGTGCGAGACCTCAAGCACTTCGCTGTAAGTTTTGTCGTGAAACAAAGGCTACAGGGTTCCGGAACACTCCTTCGAATCGATAATCGATACGGCATACTTACGGCACGTCATGTTTGGGATATAATGGCCAACAAAGAATATGTAGGCTTAAACATTGCAGAAAGCGCGCATTGCTTTTCGCTTCCCCAGATCAGCATTCGTACTTGGGTTGTTGCCGGGGAGCCCGGTAGGCTTCATGGCACATCCATGGCGCTTCTGGGTTTGTGTGGGGATTTTGTGCTGGCCCGGACGTGATTTGAGG
>CAYRKB010000111.1:10917-13884 GCA_964424705.1 uncultured Victivallales bacterium | reverse complement strand
AGACGGGAGACGGGAGACGGGAGACGGGAGACGGGAGACGGGAGACGGGAGACGGGAGACGGGAGACGGGAATGGCCGTTCAAGATGTTAAAGAACTGATCGTCTACAAGAGAGCGTATGCATTGGCCATGCAAGTGTTCAATATTACCAAGCGCTTTCCGGCAGAGGAACGGTACGCATTGACCTCTCAAATCAGAAGGTCGTCGCGCTCCGTCTGCCTGAACCTTCGCGAGGCCTGGGCAAAACGACGCTATCTCGCCCACTTCGTGAGCAAGCTCACCGATTGCGATGGGGAGAATTCTGAGACGGAATCGGCATTGGATTTCGCGCAGGACTGTGGCTACATCTCACGCGAGGAGCATTCCGCGCTCGTGGCAGGAAATCGAGAGGTGGGACGTATGTTGGGATCGATAATTAAGACACCGGACAAGTTCTTGCTGACCCCTGTTTCCTGACTTCCGTCTCCTGGATTACAATGGCCATGAACTCACTCTACAAGGGACGGCGGATCCTTATCACGGGAGGGCTCGGGTTCATTGGCAGCAACCTGGCGATCCGGCTCGCCGGGGAGGGGGCCATCGTTACGCTGCTCGACGCGCTGATTCCGGAGTTCGGCGGGAACCGGTTCAACGTTGCACCGGTCGAGGACAAGGTGCAGGTCATCGTGGGCGATATGCGCGATGCGGCCTGCCTGCAGCCCCTGGTGCGCGGACAGGACTTCATCTTTCATTTGGCTGGGCAGGTCAGTCACGGCGACAGCATGCGCGATCCCGAGATGGACCTCGGAGTCAACTGTGTCTCCACAATCAACCTTCTTGAGGCTTGCCGGAAGTTCAGCCCGGCGACCCGGCTCGTGTATACATCGACGCGCCAAGTGTATGGCATTCCGCGCTCGCTGCCGGTGACGGAGGACCACCCGACCCTGCCGATCGACGTTAACGGAATCAATAAGCTGGCCGCAGAATACTATCACCTGCTCTATGACCGGACCTACGGGCTTCGGTCGGCTGTCTTGCGGCTGACGAATACCTATGGGCCGCGCCAGCAGATCCGCAACAACCGACAGGGCTTTATTGGCATCATGATCCGGCAGGCTCTTCGAGGTGAGACCCTCCAGGTGTTCGGGACGGGACGGCAGATCCGTGACTTCAACTATGTGGACGACGTGACGGATGCGCTGCTGCTCGCTGCGGCGACAGAGGGGTGTTACGGAACGGTCCTGAATCTTGGTGCACCGGAGCATTACAGCCTACTCGAGTTCGTCGGTGTTCTGAATCAACTGAGCGGGGTGCAGCACGAGATTGTGCCATTCCCAGACGACAAGAGGATTATCGACATCGGCGATTTCTACGCGGATTACACGCGGTTGCGAGATGTGACCGGCTGGTCGCCTGCGGTGGATTTGGCCGAGGGTGTCGAGCGAACGTTGGATTATTACAGGCGGCACAGGGGCGTCTACTGGGAATAGAAGCCTGGATAAACCGGAGCAGTGGGGTGTCCATATCTGGTTTTCCGCAGGTGAAGTAGAGCCCGCTTTACGCGGGCGGCGCGGAAGCCCGGATAAACCGGGCTCTACTGAGCAAGGGGCTCGTCTGTGTCGTTGTGCCGTTAGTAAAGGTAGAGCCCGCTTTACGCGGGCGGAGCGGCGGCCCGGGTAAACCGGGCTCTACTGGGCAAGGAAAGTGTCCGTGTCGTTCTACCGTCGGCAAAGGTAGAGCCCGCTTTACGCGGGCAGAGCGGAAGCCCGGATTAACCGGGCTCTACTGGGCAAGGGGAGTGTCCGTGTCGTTCTACCGTCAGTAAAGGTAGAGCCCGCTTTACGCGGGCGGGGAATACCTGTAAGAAGATCATCACGCATGGAGACGCAAAGACCATCGAATCGTGGCCATCAACGGTGCCGTCGGATCGACTATGCTGATTCTGAAAATGCGTTCCTGCTGACTCTTTGCGTGGGCCCTCGTCGCCCTGCCTTCTCTTCGGAAACGGTAAACACCAACATCGTGAAGACGCTTCGGGAGGTGCAGTCTCAGGGATTTTGGGGCGTCTACGTTTATTGCATTATGCCGGATCACCTGCATTTGGTGGTGAATCCGGGGGGGAGAGGGATTCCGGAGTCTGTCCGACGCTTCAAAGGGCGGATGACGGCTTGGTGGCGTCGCTATGGTGACGGACTCCATCTCTGGCAGGATGGGTACTTTGACCACCTGATTCGGGGTTCGGAGTCTTTCAGCGGGAAATGTGGCTACGTGTTACAGAACCCAGTGCGCGCAGGACTTGTGGCAGCCGCTGAGGAGTATCGCTGGTCGGGGTCGCTGGCGGCGAGGTAGAGCCCGCTTTACGCGGGCAGAGCGGAAGCCCGGGTAAACCGGGCTCTACTAAGCAAAGAGAGTGTCCGTGTCGTTCTACCGTCGGCAAAGGTAGAGCCCGCTTTACGCGGGCGGAGCGGCGGCCCGGGTAAACCGGGCTCTACTGGGCAGGGGCGTGTCCGTGTCGTGTTGCCGATAGTAAAGGTAGAGCCCGCTTTATGCGGGCTGGGCGAAAGCCTGAGCAAGTGAATTGTCAATGTCGGGTTAACCACAGGTGAAGTAGAGCCCGCTTTACGCGGGCTGAGCGGAAGCCCGGATAAACCGGGCTCTACTGAGCGAATTGTCCACGTCGGGTTAACCACAGGTGAAGTAGAGCCCGCTTTACGCGGGCGGAGCGGCGGCCCGGGTAAACCGGGCTCTACTGGGCAGGGGCGTGTCCGTGTCGTGTTGCCGATAGTAAAGGTAGAGCCCGCTTTATGCGGGCTGGGCGAAAGCCTGAGCAAGTGAATTGTCAATGTCGGGTTAACCACAGGTGAAGTAGAGCCCGCTTTACGCGGGCTGAGCGGAAGCCCGGATAAACCGGGCTCTACTGAGCGAATTGTCCACGTCGGGTTAACCACAGGTGAAGTAGAGCCCGCTTTACGCGGGCGGAGCGGCGGCC
>CAYRKB010000111.1:7018-10817 GCA_964424705.1 uncultured Victivallales bacterium | reverse complement strand
TGAATTGTCAATGTCGGGTTAACCACAGGTGAAGTAGAGCCCGCTTTACGCGGGCGGAGCGGCGGCCCGGGTAAACCGGGCTCTACTTGGGCGGAAGGTGGCAGGAATCAGCAATATGAATCGAATCCGCATGTTTGACTACCAGGCGCAGTACGCAACGCTGAAGGATGAGATCCTCGCGGCGGTGCAAACGGTTCTTGCCTCCGGTCAGCTCATCCTCGGCCCCGAGGGCAAGGCGTTCGAAGAGGAGTTCGCCGCCTTTCTTGGTGGCAGCGGCGCGTGCGTCGGGGTGAACAGCGGGACCGATGCGCTCGTCGTCGCCCTCATGGCCCTCGGCGTCGGGCATGGCGACGAAGTCATCACGGTGGCCAACACCGCCGTGCCTACGGTCAGCGCGATCCGGGCAGTGGGCGCCATCCCCGTGTTCTGCGATGTGGAGGAGAGCACTTGCCTCATGGATTTGACACAGGTGCCAGGCTGCATCACGCAGAAGACGCGCGCCGTCATTCCTGTTCACCTGTTTGGGAACGTGGTGGACGTCCCGCGCCTGAAGTCGCTGCTGGCTGGCCGTCAGATTCGAATCATTGAAGATTGCGCGCAGTGTCATGGCGCCACGCTGCGCGGCGCCATGGCCGGCACGTTCGGGGACATTAGCGCGTTCTCGTTCTATCCTACCAAGAACCTTGGAGCGTATGGCGATGCCGGCCTCTGCTGGAGCGCAGATGCCGCATTGGTCGCGGACATGAGACGCATTCGTATGTACGGGTTTGAGGGCCGGTACTATGCCGAGCGGGAGGGCATCAACAGCCGCCTCGACGAAGTGCAAGCGGCGATCCTGCGTGTGAAGCTCCGGCATCTGCATGGCTGGATCTCACGTCGGCGTGCGCTGGCAGCCCTGTATGATCGCCACCTTCCGACTGCCGCGCTGCCGGTGCGGGCCGCATCGGGCGTAGAGCACGCATATCATCTGTACGTCGTAAAAGTGGCGCGACGTGATGACGTGCGGGAGGAACTCCGGCAGAGGGATGTCGAGACCGGGATTCACTACCCGTTTCCCATTCACCGCATGAAGGCGTACGAGTTTCTGGGTTGCCGTGAGGGCCGCTTCCCTGTGACGGAGAGACTGTCGCAATGCATCTTGTCCCTGCCGATGTATCCGGAGCTTCCGCCGGAATGCGTTGAAATGGTTTGCTTTGAACTGGGACACGTGCTTGCCTTGGAAGCGAAGGCGTAGTCCGGATAAACCGAGCTCTACCATGGCATGTGACTGATCTGCTGTCGCCGCGTGGACGAAGAGGCAGTGTAGAGCCCGCTTTATGCGGGCCGCTCTGCCGAGCACGTGACGAACCGTAGCCACCGGATGCACGGACAGCAAGGATACGGGCGGCAGCGCGGCGGCGGGAACCGTGGGAGGCCCGGGGAGGAATATCATGAGTCACAAATTGATCTCGATCGTGTCAGCGGCTTTCAACGAGGAAGAGAATGTGCGGCTGTTCTACGAGGCCGTCCGCGGCGTGGCCGAGGGCGGGCTGCAGGCGTATGATGTTGAGGTCGTTATCGTAGACGACGGCAGCACGGATAAGACGTTCGAGCGGCTCCGGGAGCTGGCGGGCGCCGACCCGCGCGTCAGGGTCCTGCGCCTGAGCCGGAACTTCGGGCACCAGGCAGCGCTGACCGCGGGCCTGCGCGAGGCGAAGGGGGCTGCAGTGGTGACCCTCGATTGTGATCTGCAAGACCCTCCCGGCGTGATTGCGGACATGGTGCGCGCGTGGGAGGGAGGCGATCAGGTTGTCTATGGCCGGCGGGCTTTGCGCGTCGATACGCAATTCAAGAAGACGACGGCGGACCTCTACTACAGGCTGCTGGAAAAGACGTCGGAGGTCAGCATTCCCCGCAACGTCGGAGACTTTCGCCTGCTTGACCGCGCGGTGCTACAGAGCCTGACCCCGCTTGAGGAGCATGCCCGCTACTTGCGCGGCCTGGTGGCATGGCTGGGCTTCCGGCACGGGTTTGTTGAGTTCGAGCGGGCGGGGCGGGAACGTGGAGTCACGCACTATAGCCTCGGGCGCATGGCGGGCCTCGCGATGGACGGGCTGCTTAACTTTACGCTCTTTCCGTTACGGCTCGGATTATGGATTGGAGTCATGACTATTCTGGTGGCGGTAGTGTTGTTGGTATACATGATGTGTGACGCCGTCATCAACCATCAGGTCTATCCGCTGTTCAAGTGGCTGAGCGTGCTGATGTTTGCTTACTTGGGCGCGATGTTCATGTTCATGTGGGTTCTGGGAGAGTACATCGGTCGCATCTATCAGGACGTGCGCCGGCGGCCTCTGTACGTGGTGAGCGATAGGATAAACTGCTAGTGCGCGTCCTGATGCTCAACAACGAATTTCCTCCGCTTGGCGGGGGGACCGCCACCGTAAACCTGATGCTGTTCACAGTGTTCGCCCGGGAGGCGAATCTCGAGATTGATCTGGTGACGGCTACGCAGGGCTCAACCACGGAGACCGAGCGCTTTTCGGAGCGAATTGTCCTGCATCGTTTACCTCTTGGCATCCGCGACCTTCACCACGCTTCCAATGGGGAGCTGGTTCGTTACGCCGCGCGGGCGCTGCCGTATGCCTGGCGGCTTCATCGCCAGCGTCCATACGACGTCTGCATGGCGTGGCATACCGTGCCCGCAGGGGTTGTTGCGCTATGCATGCGTGGCTTGACGGGACTGCCGTTTGTGATCCGGATCGGAGGAGCCGACATACCCGGCTTCGAGCGTCGCTATGCGAGGCTGTATCCCTTTCTGTCCCCGGTTCTCAAACTGACGTGGCGTGCGGCGGCGGCCGTCGTCGCGAAGGCTCACGGCGAAGTCGAGATGCTTCAGCGCACGGCGCCCTGGCTCGCCGTGACGACAATTCCCAATGGCGTGGACCCCCGATTGTTCCAGCCCCGGGGGGCTGGAGCCGGAGGCGGGCCGTTGCGCATGGTTTGCGTGGCGCGCCTGATCGAGCGGAAAGGCCAGAAGGCGCTGATCCGGGCTGTGCGGCAGCTGACGACCGAGGGGCATGAGGTAGCGCTGGAACTGGTTGGCGGAGGAGATGACCGGGCTGCCTGTGAGTCTCTTGCCTGCGCCCTGGGCGTATCGGATCGTGTGCGCTTCGCGGGAGCTGTGTCGCGGGAGCAGGTTGCGCAGCACTATTCATCCGCCGATTTGTTCGTGCTGGCGTCCTATAATGAAGGCATGAGCGTATCCCTGTTAGAGGCCATGGCGTCAGGGCTGCCGGTGGTTGTGACGCGCACCCCGGGGACAGGGGAACTGGTGCGGGAGGGCGTGAACGGCTTTTCCGTGCCATGGGGCGATGATGGCGCTCTTGTGACGGCGATGCGACGATTCTGTGAGGATCGATCTCTCGCAGGCCGGTTGGGAGCGGCCTCCCGTGAGTGTGCCCTGGCCTTTGGTTGGGATGCCGCCGCTGCGCGATACATGGAGCTGTTTTCTTCGTGCGGCCCGCGTCGTCGAAGTGGGGATCGGAGCCCGGGTAAACCGGGCTGCTCCGGTCAGTCAGCGTAGAAGCGCCCCGTCGCGGGGTGTTGAGCGGGTCGCGTAGAGCCCGCTTTATGCGGGCCGCTGAGCAGGCGGCGAAAGGCTCGACAGTTCATGTGTGGTAGTTGCGGAATCGCACTTCGTGAGCGAAGCCCGGGTAAACCGGGCTCTACTGTGGGCGCTCTGGCCAGCGCAGAGGCCTCTTCGTCGCGGGGTATTGAGCGGGTCGCGTAGAGCCCGCTTTATGCGGGCCGCTGAGCA
>CAYRKB010000111.1:0-6918 GCA_964424705.1 uncultured Victivallales bacterium | reverse complement strand
TTGAGCGGGTCGCGTAGAGCCCGCTTTATGCGGGCCGCTGAGCAGGCGGCGAAAGGCGTGTAAGTTTATGTGCGGCATTTGCGGAATCGTACGTCGTGATCGGAGCCGGCCAGTTGACCGGGAGGTGCTGGCGCACATGAATGGCGTCATCCGCCATCGCGGGCCGGACAGTGACGGATTCTACGTGAAGGCTGGCGTCGGGCTTGCGATGCGGCGCCTCGCCATCATTGACCTCGTCACGGGTGACCAGCCCGTGAGCAACGAAGACGAGTCCGTCCGGGTTGTGTTCAATGGCGAAATCTACAACTTCCCGGAGCTGCGTCCTGCGCTGGAGGCGCGCGGGCACTCTTTTCGCACCCGGTCCGACACCGAGGCCATCGTTCACCTCTACGAGGAATACGGGGATGACTGCGTGAATCACCTGAGAGGTATGTTTGCCTTCGCGCTCTGGGATTCAAAGAAGCAGCGCCTCCTTCTGGCGCGGGACCGGGTCGGCAAGAAGCCGCTGTATTATGCGGAGTTCGACAACTCCCTGATCTTCGGGTCGGAGCTGAAGTGCATTCTTGAGTATCCGGCAATGCCGAGGGAGGTGGATTGGGAGGCCATTCACCACTATCTCACGCTGCAGTACGTGCCTGATCCGTGGAGCGCATTCAAGAGCATACGCAAACTTCCGCCGGCGCACCGGCTTGTCTGGGAGCGTGGCAACATTTCCGTGGAGAAGTACTGGGATCTGCCGTATGAGCCGAAGTTGCGGGGAACGGAGGGCGAGCTAAAGGAACAAGTGCGGCAGGCAGTGACCGAGGCTGTTCGCATTCGACTGGTCAGCGACGTGGCGCTCGGTGCGCACCTTAGCGGAGGGATCGACTCCAGCATCATCGTCGGCCTGATGGCCGGCATGATGGGGCAGCCCGTGAAGACCTTCTCTATCGGTTTCGAGGAAGGCGGCTTCAGCGAACTGCCCTATGCGCGCCAGGTGGCTGAGCATTTCGGCACGGATCACCACGAGTTCATTCTCAAGCCGGACGCGCTCGACGTGCTCCCGAAGCTGGTGGAGCATTTCGATGAACCGTTTGCCGATCCGGCGGCCATTCCCACCTGGTACCTTGCCAAGATGACCCGGCAGCACGTGACGGTGGCGCTGAATGGGGACGGTGGCGATGAGGCCTTTGCAGGATACCAACGGTACTATGGCGACAGGATTGCGGATCTCTACCGTCTGGTTCCTGCCTGGCTTCGCCACGGCGTATTGGATCCGTTCTTGCGAGCTCTGCCGATCCAATCGGATCGTCCGATGGAGCGAAGCCCTGTAATGGCGTTACGGCGGCTGTCCCAGGCGGCCGACTTGTCGCATGCCTCTAGTATTGTCCGCTGGGGCGACTATTTTGGCGAGGCGGAGAAGTGGCGTCTTTACGGTGACGACCTGCGCCTGGCGATCGCCGCCTCGCCCTCTTTCACGCTTCTCGAGGAGAGCTTCCGGAGCGCCAGCGCGGGAAACCGGCTGGATCGCACCGTGTATACAGACGTGCACAACTACCTGCCAGGGTGCCTGCTGCCCAAGGTCGACCGAATGACCATGGCGCATTCACTTGAAGCGCGGTCGCCATTCCTGGACCACAAAGTCCTGGAGCTGTCGGCCCGGCTCCCGACCGGTCTCAAGGTGCGCGGCAGCCTGACAAAGCGGGCGTTGCGAGAAACCTTTTCCAATCTTCTCCCCCCTGCCGTACTCAACCGCGGGAAGGTGGGATTCAGCGTTCCGCTGGGTATGTGGTTCCGCGGGCCGCTGGCGGCTCCCGTCCGGGATCTTCTTTTGGGTCACGAATCTCGCGTTGTAGACTTTCTTCGGCGGGATGAGGTTGCGCGGATTCTTGACGTTCACGGGTCGGGTCGGGCGGACTTGGGAAAGCGCTTATGGGCGCTGATGAGTCTGGAGATGTGGCTGCGCCGGTACAGGATGTAGAGCCCGGTGCGGGTTGGATGGGCCTAACGGGAAGAATGGTATTGCAGTTGATAGATGGATTGAGCTTGATAATCTGACCGCATAAGGGTTATATAGTGACCATGAAAACAGCCAGCGTGGTCGAATTCAAAACACATCTTGGACGATATCTGGGGTATGTAACTCAGGGCGAGACGGTGGTCGTGACCTCACATCGGCACCCGGTTGCCTGTCTGGTTCGGCCGCCGGCAGGAGCTGAAGATGTTGCAATGCTTCGACCCGAACGATCGGTTTCGGACTTGGATGACCTCATGCCTGTGCGTTTGCCTGAACCGGTGGATGGCCTGCGGGAACTCATGAGAGACCGGGAACGGCGATGATTGTCTATCTGGACACGTCCGTGATTCTCAGTCGCTTTCTCGGCCAGCCCAACATGTTGTCTTCCTGGGGCGGTTGGGAGCGTGTGTATACGAGTATCATTACGCGCGTCGAATATTTGCGCACGGTCGATCGATTGCGTCTTCAAGGCTCGATCGACGATGAGGCGCGCGTTGAACTCAATACCCGTTTTGAGTCATTGTGGCGGGCGATCTTCCGTGTTCCTCTCGCCGAGTCGATTTTGACACGGGCCGCGCAGTCGTTTCCCACAGTAATCGGAACTCTTGATGCTCTGCACTTGGCAAGTGCGTTGGCGGCACGTTCCGACGCCCCGGGTGAGCTCACGGTCCTGACGCACGATCAGCAGTTTGGTCGCGCGGCCTCAGCACTGGGGCTTCGTGTCGTTGGGCTCGGCTGTGACGATCAAAACCTTAGGCCATGAGAGTCAACGCTCGCCGTCGCCATTTCTGGCACAGAGAACGGAATACAGAACATGGTTTGCTAGTCAGCATTCGATTCCGGCGGCGCAGCCCGCCTAAAGCGGGCTCTACTGTACAATTGTCGAGACAGAGCCCGCTTTACGCGGGCGAGGCGCTGGAATAGATCGGTCGCCATAATGTGAAATGTTCTTGCCTGATTGTCCGACGTTGACGTGTTCTGTTTGGAAGTATTATACTTCAGATATGAATCAATTCATCAACAGGAGCCATGAACTGGCCTCGCTGAAAGAGGCCTATGCGAAGCCGGGGGCAGACTTGTACGTGCTCTACGGGCGGCGGCGTCTTGGCAAGACCACACTGCTGCGCAGGTTTTGCGACGGCCTGCCGGCAGTCTATCATGTGGCTGACCGTTCGACGGAACATGAGGCGCTCCGGTTGCTGGCGCAGTCGATGTCCATGGCTCTTGGGGAACCTACGTTGGCGCAGGCGAATTACCCGGACTGGTATGCGCTGTTTCGCGCGTATGATCGGTTTCGGAAAGGGCGTAAGCCCGTGCTGGTGTTGGATGAATACCAATATCTTTGCGAGGCACAGCCGGCGCTTTCCAGCATCCTTCAGCGGTACTGGGACGAACACTGGAAGGACCAGGAGGTCATGCTGGTTCTGAGCGGCTCGGTGACCTCGATGATGTACCGGGAAACTTTGTCCCGTTCAAGTCCGCTGTACGGACGGCGCACCGGCCAGTGGCTGCTGCGTCCCCTTCGATTTTCCCATGCGGTGGAGTTCCTGCCCTCCCGGAAACCGAGGGAGCTCCTCTCTTTTTGGGGTTTGACCGGCGGGGTTCCCTATTATCTCGACCTGGCATCCGTCTATGGCAGTTTCAGGGAAGCCCTGACGGGACTGGTGTTGAAGAAGGGGGGCGCCCTCTACGAGGAGAGCGCCTTCCTCATTCGCGACGAGGTCGCCACCCCCAACACCTATTGGAGTCTGCTGCAGACCATCGGGAATGGGGTGTCCAGAATCAGCGAGATTGCGGCGCGGATGGGGCTTCCAGCAAATCAGTTGACTCGATATCTGGACGTTCTTCGCGACATGGACCTGGTGCGGCGTGAGGTGACGGTCACGGAGGAGAATCCGGCCCGAAGCAAGAAAGGCCTGTACCAACTCACGGATCCATTCCTCCGGCTTTGGTTCGGGTGTGTGCTGCCTTACATGAGCCTTCTTGAACTTGGCAGAGCAGGTGAGGTCGAGTCCCTCATGAATGAACGGCTGCAACGGCACCTGGCGTGGAGCTATGAAGAAGTGTGCCGGCAGCATGTTGAGGACCACCGGCCTGTCCCCGGGATTGTGCGCGTTGGCAGATATTGGGATCGCTCGGCCGAGCTCGATGTGGCGGCTGTTGACGAGAAAGGGCGATTGCTGTTTGCGGCGGAGTGCAAGTGGACTTCCCGCCCCGTGGGGCTTGATGTGGTTCGTGAGTTGGAGGGGGCGGTGGCCAAGGTTCCGGGATACGCCGCGGGAGCGGTCCGGCTGGGCCTGTTCTCGACCGGCGGCTTCACGCCTGCTGTGGCCGCCTGGGCGAAGGACAAGGACGCGGTGCTGGTGGATGGCGACAGCCTGTTGGGATGAAGGGGGCGCGGCGGATAGGTCTTTGCCTGCCGAACGTGCATAATCCACAGGCACGGAGTGTGCCTGTATCGAGATAACGCACTCCTCCGTTGGAAGATGCAGAATTGCCAAACAAAGCCAATTGGGCCCGGCTATAAAGAGCTGCGAACGCTCTGAAATGAACGCAGAAAGATGGTGGGGCGATGCATACGGCAACCATCAGCGTGAATCTGGTTCTCCTCTCCCGGGAGAAGGCGGAAGGGATTTCACCGCGGATAGCGCGGATGAACGCGGATGGGAGTTGATAGACCAAGGTACTCTGTGAACTCTGTGTGGAATGGCGCTTGCTTAAGCTCACGGCGGTCGAGGCCGCCCGCCCTCCAAACAGGGGAAAGCGGCCGTTTTCCTTGGAGGGCGGCTGTCCCCAGTCGCCGTCCTGTATCCCAGGGAGCTTAAGTAAGCGCCATTCAACTCTGTGTGAAAAGATCTTCTCTTCGGGGGCTAAGTGCTATCTCAAGGACCGATTCGCCACAGCCATCGCGCACAGATTGAAAGGAGACGATTAGGCGGACTTCGCCCAGCGTATCTGGGCGCTCCTGAATCTGGAGATGTGGCTATGTCGGATGCATGACACGGTTCCTTGCTCAATGAGCTTGACATGTACTGCATGGCGATCTAGTTTGTGTACATAGACATGTACATAATATGGGGGGGCTGCAATGAAGGCGGTCAATGTTGCTGAATTGAGAGCGCACTTCGGGGAATACCTTGCGGATGTCGAACAAGGATGTGAAGTGCAGATCTGCAAGCGGAACAAGAGCGTGGCCCGTATTGTGAGGGTTGCCACCGGAACCGGGAAGAACGGGACACGGCTTGGATACGCAAGGGGTACTGTTCGAATCTTGGGTGATATCGTTGCTCCGGCATTCGGCGATGAGGAGTGGGAGATGTTGCGGTGAATGTGCTCCTCGACACGTGTGCGATCATCTGGACAGCGTCGGAGCCGGAAAGCCTTTCAGAAGCGGCGCGTGATGTCCTTTCTGCGGGGGATACTTCGGTGTTTGTTTCTCCAATCACGTGCGCGGAGTTGGCTTGCCTTCAGGAACGAAATCGCATCGCAATCAAGGGACATTGGAAGACGTGGTTTAGCCGATGCCTCAGCGTCAACAACTGGCAGGTTCTCGACATCACGCTAGCCGTTGTGCAGGAAGCCTACTCGTTGCCGGAGACGTTTCACCGCGATCCGGCGGACCGCGTCCTCGTCGGCACGGCTCGCCTTCACGATCTGGTGGTTGTGACGGCGGATCGGCGTATCCTGGACTATCCTCACGTCAGAACTCTCTGGTAGGCACAGATGGCGCAAGCGTTTGATTTCGGCAAGAACTGGCGGTCCTTTTCTGTGCGGGTGCTGACGACGTCGCGCCTGGATGAAGCGGAGAAGTCATTGCGCGGGCTCTTGCAGGGACACGACCTTCGGGGGAAGACGTTTCTGGATATCGGCTGTGGGTCGGGGATCTTTTCCATGGCCGCGGCTCACTGCGGGGCGCGGCGGGTTGTAGGCTTCGATCTTAGCTCGGCTTCCGTGGACACTGCACAGCGGAATACGGAGCGCTTCAAAGACTGGCTGGGCGACTGCCATCTGCCGGAGTTCCGGGCGGGCAACGTTCTGACGCCGGAAACGGTGGAGAAGTTGGGAACATTCGACGTTGTCTATTCCTGGGGCGTGCTTCATCACACCGGGGCGATGTGGGAGGCCATACGAAAGGCTGCTGCTTTCGTGGCGCGTCCGGATGGTCTCTTCGTCCTGGCGATCTACAATCGGCACTGGACCGCGCCTGCTTGGCGCGTGGCCAAGAGGCTGTACAACGTATTGCCGCGTTGGGGCCGCAAAACCATGGTATATCTTTTCAGCGGCGTGATGCTGGTCGGCGCCTGGGCAACGACAGGGCGCAGTCCGTTGCGCAAGGAGCGGGGCATGGAGTTCTGGCACGACCTGGTGGATTGGCTGGGGGGATACCCTTACGAGTACGCTTCCGTGCAGGAGTTGGTGACGTTCGTGGAAAAACTCGGATTCACGTGCGAGCATGTGATTCCCACGGAGGGTTGGACGGGATGCAACGAGTTTGTGTTTGCGAGAGGCCCGACATGGGGCGAGCGCGCAGTAGGTTATAGTCCGACGTGAACGATCGCATGAATGCCAGCCCTATTCGCATCGTCTACCTGATTGACAACCTCCTGCATGGCGGCACGCAGACTTTTCTTCTGAATCTGGCTCGATCGCTGCGAGACCGGGGATATGCGCAGAGGATTATCTGTCTGAATCGAGCAGATTCGTCGTTGCTGGGCCTGTTTCGAACCGCCGCCATTCCGGTGGAAGTGTGGCCAGCGTGGCAGTCTGTTTCCGGGTTTGCGCTCCTGCGTCTGGCTATCTTGTTCCGCGAGGAGCGGACCCAAGTTGTGCAGACGATGCTGACCTGCGCCGATGTGCTGGGGAGGTTGGCCGGGCGGGTGGCGCGGCGCCCGATTATCGTCTCATCGCTGCGCGGCTACCTG
>CAYRKB010000110.1:0-14053 GCA_964424705.1 uncultured Victivallales bacterium | reverse complement strand
GCCAGGGAGCGAAAAAAGAAATCGATCGGCAGGCGCTGGCCTCGCGGCGAGGCGGGCTCCAGCAGCTGCAGCGCGCCATTCAGAAACGCCATGTCGCGGTTGGGCGGGATGATGTACGTGCAGTTGGGCGCAACCACCATGCCATCCTCGACCTCGAGCACCTCCATCCGGGTGTAGCGCCGGACCAAATCGCAGAGGATGCTCTTGTGATCGGGCGCCAGGTGCTGCACCAGCACGAAGGCCATGCCCGGATCGGTGGCCGCGGGCATGCCGGAGAAGAAGGCCTCGAACGCCGCCAGGCCGCCGGCGGATGCGCCGATGCCGACGATGGGAAAACCCGCAGACGGCGGGGCCGGGGACTCCGCTGCGGCCGCAGAGGCCTCGCCGGACGGGAGGGGCGCCTCAGGGGCGGGGCTTGCCGGGTCAGAGACGCGTTTCGTTGGTTTGGCCATCGCTTGCTCCTGTTCGTTCCGCTTCATGCGCCCGCGATCGAGCGCCGCTCGTTGATAAGAAATTGCTTCTCTGATGGTGTGGGCTCGCACGCCCGGTGCGACCGGCATGGTAAAGAGCGCTCAATATGGGTTAGCCTGTCAAAACAGGCTGGGGAATGCAAGCGCGCCTTTGATCGGATCCGGGCCGGATCCGGGCCGACGGTGCGACACCGGTGCAGAGTATGACTACACCTCGCGCCCATGGTTCCTGCCGCCGGTTTCCTTCGACGCAGTGAACCTTTCTTCCGCCGCAATCGTTTGCCACTGCAACAAGTCACCAGCAGAAAGGGCGCACATGAGTTATGCAGATGGTCGTCGGCTTCTTTGTCTCGTCATAGTCGGTGCGGTCGCGGGTTTTGCGCGGGGCCAGGGCTCGAGTCCGGCGGGCCAAACGAACAGCCAGGCGGCAAGCGAAGCACTGCCGGAAATCGTGGTCACTGCCTCGCGCATTGCGCGCGACATCCAGTCCGCTCCGTACACGGTCTATAACCTGCACACCCCTTCCGGCACAGAATCCGCAGGCACCCGGACGACGCCGGACGCGCTCAAGGGCGTGCCGTCCGCGATGGTGCAGAAGACCTCCTATGGGCAGGGATCTCCTTACCTGCGTGGCGTCACCGGTTTCCGGACCTTGTGCCTGGTCGACGGCGTTCGGCTTAACAACTCTGTCTTCCGCGACGGCCCGAATCAATACTGGAACACCGTCGACCCGCTCTCCATCGAGAACTATGAACTCGTCATGGGGCCGGCTTCCGTGCTGTACGGAAGCGACGCGGTCGGCGGCGTGCTGAACGCCATCCCTGTGGAGGCGCCCGACTACAGCGGCGCCCCGGTCTGGGAACGCCGCCTTTCCTATCGCGGTGCGTCGGCCGACCGCTCAACCATCGGGCGCGCGCAGGTCGGCGCGCGGCTTAACGAGCACGTGGGTTTTGTTGGCGGGCTGACGGGCAAGCATTTCGGTGATTTGGAAGGCGGCCGTGACGTGGGCCGCCAGGAGCACACGGGTTACGATGAGCAGGCCTTCGACGCACGGCTCGACTACTACATCGATGAAGACTCGCGCCTCTCGCTCGGACACCAGACGGTCAACCAGGATGATGTGTGGCGCACGCACCGCACGGTGTACGGTGTCGACTGGCACGGGCTCTCCAAGGGCGACGACAAAGTCCACACCTACGATCAGCACCGGGACCTCACCTACGCGCGTTATCGGGCCGATCATCTGGAGGGCCCCGTGGACGGCGTTACCGCAACGATCTCGCGGCAGGCCCAGGAAGAGGATCTCTATCGCGTGCGGAAGGATGACAAGCGCGACGAGCAGGGCTTTGACGTCGCGACGTGGGGTGCAGCACTGCAGCTGGAATCCGGCAGTCCTGTCGGCGCCTGGGTGTATGGGGCAGAGTACTACCGCGACGCTGTCAATTCCTACAGCCGCAAGTACAAGGCAGACGGCGGGCTCGATAAGATCGAAATCCAGGGCCCTGTGGCCGATAATGCGACATACGACAACCTGGGGCTCTACGCGCAGGACACCCTCTCGCTCCTGGGCGGTGCGCTGGATGTGACTCCCGGGGCACGCTATTCGTATGCGCGTGCGGATGCCGACCGGGTCAAGGACCCCATCGCGGGCGAGCCCTTCTCGCTCGCTGACGACTGGGACGCCTTTACCGGGTCGCTGCGTCTGCTGCATCCGCTCACGCAGGACCGCCGCCATGTTCTGTTTGCCGGCGTATCACAGGCGTTTCGAGCGCCGAACCTGTCCGACCTTACCCGGCTTGACATCGCGCGTAGCGACGAGATCGAGACCCCCGCCCCCGCCCTCGATCCCGAAGAGTACGTGGAGTATGAAGCGGGCTTGAAATCACGCACGGAACGCCTGGTGTCGCAGCTCAGCCTCTACTATACCCGGATCGACGGCATGATAGTACGGACCCCGACGGGCCGCACAATCGACGGCATGACTGAAGTCACGAAGCGCAACTCGGGTAAAGGATATATAGAGGGCGTTGAAGTGTCCGCGTTGTATCGCTTCACGCCTCAAGGGTCAGCCTGGTTCTCCATGTCCTTGATGGACGGAAAAGTGGATGGCTACCCGACGTCGTCCACGCTGCAGGAGCGCGACTACATCAGCCGCCTGATGCCGCTGACGGCACAGGCGGGTGTACGGTGGCGGACAATGAGCGGAAAGTACTGGAGCGAACTCATCGGCGATGCGGCCGCGAAGGCGGACAAGCTCAGCGCGGATGACAAGCGGGACACGCAGCGCATCCCTCCCGGCGGTACCCCCGCGTATGCGGTGTGCACAGCGCGCGCGGGCGTGCGCATCACGCAAGGCGTAGCTCTGGCGCTGGCGGTCGAGAACCTGTTGGACGAGGACTATCGCATTCATGGCTCCGGCGTGAACGAGCCGGGCCGCAACTTCGTGCTGACGGCGAACTGCGCGTTCTAAACCAGTCGCCATGAAACATTTCGCCGGTTACGGATCGCTGCCGAAGAAATGACGGCCCCGATGGCGCTGCTGGGTGCTGCGGTCCAAATCTGAGCTGGGCTCCCTGCGCCCTTGCGGCGCAGGAGCCGAAATTCAGGCGCCTGCCGCGCAAGGCGGCAGGGAGCCGGCCCTTCGTCAACGAAACTATTCGAAGAAGGTTGCCGTGAAACGCCCGACTTTGCCGAAGGCGCGCAACTCGAGAAGTAGTTTCGGGAGCTGTGCGCCGCGCCGCGCTTTCCGGGTCGCCGCTTTCTCGCCTTGACCTTGCCGTCCTGTCGAAAGGATTCGTCCAGATGGAATGCTGGCATCTAGGGCTTTTCGATGGGGAAAGTAGGGGGTTGCCCCATATGAAAGAGTAGGAACCGGTGAGAGTATCACCCCGTGCGAGAGGTACGGACCAGCGCGTCCACAAGCAGGTGTCGGAACAGAGGAGGGTTGGTGTTCATGAACATGGCGGATACTGGCATGAAGGCGAAGGTGTGGGGAATTCAACCGGACGGGATGAAGAAGGCGGAGCTGATTCACGCCATTCAAAAGGCGGAGGGCAGCTCGGTGTGCTATGGCCAGTTCGGGGCCGGCTGCCGATACAAGGCCTGTTGCTTTCGAAGCGACTGCAAGAAGGAATGCTAGAAACAAGGGGGAAGCACTATGAACACAAAGTCTGCACTTAGCATTGTGATGGCTGCGGGGCTTGCGGCGGCGGGATGCCACTCGATGCGTGGACATGATCGGCCCGGCGGAGGAAAATGCACCCACTGCGGCACGACAAGCGAGAAGGCCTGTACGCACTGCGGGATGCCCAAGGGTCACTGCAGATGCAGGGCGAAGGCCACTCCCATGGCGGAGATCAATGCATCCGCACTCAGGACCTTGATCGACTCCGGCGTCGCGCTCACGCTGGTGGATGCCAGAACGGGGAAATATGATGACGGTCGCAGGATTGCAAAGGCGATCAACCTGAGCCCGGAGGCGAAGGACGCCGACATTGAGAGCGCGCTGCCTTCGAAGGATGCGCTGATTGTGACATACTGCGCCAACGTGAAATGCCAGGCCAGCAGAATGCTTGCCGCCCGGCTGATGGCGCTGGGCTACAAGCGCATCCTGGAATACCCGCAAGGTATCGAAGGATGGCTCGGCGATGGCGATCCCGCCACGCCAGTTTCAAAGTAGCGGCGGCACCCCGAAGCAGCGGCGGTGGAGATGATAACATATCCTGATGGAAGACGGGTTCTCGCGAACGACGTCGTGCTGACGCACCAGGGCCGTCAGACCGGTGTTGTCCATGCCGTGGTGGACAACCAGAAGAGAAGGGACGAATGGGGAATTCCGGAGTACGGCCTGGAAATTGAGATTACAGGGCAGGGGATGCATTTCTGGCCAGCGCATTCGCTGCGCTTCAAGGATGAGATCCGGCTCATATCCAGGAGGTCGGCCAAATCGGCTCCCCGTACCCGCGACTCAAAGGGATCGGGGCCGCGTCGCGTCGCGCCGTGAATTACGCAAGTGCTCGACTCGGCGCGCCATGTTTCGGCCCGCGCCGTCGACGCGGTCATGGCGGCTACCTATCGCGTGGACCTGCTCTTCTTCCACCGCAGACTGCATTGCCTCGTAATTATCGATCTCAAAGTTGGCAAATTCACCCATGCGGATGCCGGGCAGATGCACCTCTATCTCAACTATGCCCGCGAGCACTGGACTCGGCCCGACGAAAATCCGCCAGTCGGTCTCATCCTCTGCGCTCAGAAAGGTACCTCCCTTGCCCGCTACTCCCTCGAAGGGCTATCCAACAAGGTTCTCGCCTCAGAGTACAAAGTGGTGCTACCCGCCGAGAAGGCCCTTGTCGCCGAGATCGACAGAACCCGCAGACTCCTTGAAGCGCACGGCAGGATCCGTCGCCTCGCCAAAGAGTAGCGCCCTGCAATAAGGGGCGTAGCAGGAAGATGAGCGGAAGCTACTTCCTGCGGTGTGTGTGTTACGAAACCCTTGATTCTATTGGCGCGCCTGGCAGGGCTCGAACCTGCAACCTTCTGATTCGAAGTCAGAAGCTCTGTCCAATTGAGCTACAGGCGCATCGGCGTTGGACAGTCGCTTCTTCCTCCCCCTCTACGGATCAGGATGGGCTTCTGTCGTCCGGAGGTGCTACGCTAGGGCCAAGGGGGCGACGATGTCAATCATCAGTGCAAGGTTCCACCGATTCGCAGAGTCTCTCTCTTTCCGTTGAATTCAAGCAGAACGTTCTGTTCGTTGACCTCCACCAGGGTCACGCCCTCGACGGTTTCGCCCACCAGAACCGTCTGCCCGTTGATGCGGGCTGCGCCTTTCGTTTTGACGCCGAGGATGCCCGTCAGTTTCAGAGTCGGCCACTCAGGCGGCGGCGGCGGGGGCGGCGGTGGCGGGGGAGGTTTCACAAACTTGGGCGGCTCAATGGGGATTGGCGCCAGCACGTTGGTTGGCGTAGCAGCGAGAGGCTTCGGCGGCGGGGTGGTGGGCACGGTCGCAGCTACCACCGGCACGGCCTGCGTCGCGACGGAAACTTTGGTCGTTACCGCCGTGGTCTGGATCGCCACGGGTTTCTTCGGAGGTGTCGCAGTCTTCATCTTCGAAAACACGAAGTAGACCGCAGCGATGCCGGCCATGAGAAGCACAACGATCACGATGCCGACTATCGCGACTGTGGAGAGCGCTTTGCGCTCGTCAGGCGAGATCTCCGGCTCCGCCTCTGCGGGAACCGTTGTGGCGGGCTGCTCTTTCATGACCAGTTTGGCCGTCGAGGGCGATGGCTTCCGATCAGGAAGAGGCGGCGGCATCGCCGGCTGGAGAGGGGGCGCGCTGGCGGCAGGCGGCGGCATTGCCGGCTGGGGCGGAGTCGCACCGGCCTCGGGCGAGGGGGGGGGCGCCGGCCTCGGCGGCTTGGCTTTCATGGCAAGGCCGGCGAGAGGTGGTTTAGAGGCCGCAGGCGCCTGGGCGCTTTCTTCCTGCTGCCGCTTGAGTGCTTCCTGAATCAAGCTCATGTCTTACCCTCCAACTGCAGAATGGCGCTCTTTGCGCAGCGCGCATCGATTTGCTGGGTCCGGAACACGTAGCCCGCGAGGAGGGCGTTGTCGCAGACAGCATTGATCAGGCGCGGAATGCCCTTGGAATACCGGAACACTTCGCGCACGGCGCCGCGGTCGAACTCGACACTCGATTCGGGTCCCGACACCGTTAATCGATGACGGATGTATAGCATGGTATCCTCTTCGCTCAGAGGATGGATGCTGCAGCGCACCGTGATGCGCTGCCGCAGCTGACGAAGGTCCGTCCTTGCCAGCCGTCTTTCCAGCTCTGGCTGCCCGCACAGCACGATCTGGATGAGCTTGTGCTGGTCCGTTTCAAGGTTTGACAGCAGGCGAACCTGTTCCATGACCTGCGTTGTCAGATCCTGGGCTTCGTCGATGATGAGCGCCACGTTGATGCCTTCCCGGTTTTGCCTCAGCAGAAACTCGTTGAGCGCTTCAATGTAGGCCAGACGGTCCCGCCCGCTGATTTCGAGGTCGAAGTCGTTGAGCATGGCCCGCATCAACTGCGTTTCGCTGAGGGACGGGTTGAGGATCAGGGCCGTCTTCACGGTGTTGCCAAGGCTTGCGAGTACGGCGCGGCAGAGCGTGGTTTTGCCGGAGCCCACTTCGCCGGTCAACTGGATAAACCCTTTTCGCTGCTGAATCCCGAACATTACGTGGTCCATCGCTTCTCTGTGGTGGCGCGAGAAGAAGAGAAAACGGGGATCGGGCGTAATGTTGAATGGCGCCTCGACGAGATTGAAGAACTGCAGATACATCAGCGGCATCCCCGGGCACGGCAGCACCGCAGGCGAAGCGAGAATCTCTCGCTGCCCCTGCGTCGCCCACCCCCAAAGCCCTTTATTGTAGCACCTTGCATGCCAGCGTGTCCGTTCAATCGTGATTGTGGTTTGCGTGGCCCTGATCTTCTCTCTCGCAACCACCCCTTTCGCTGTTGGACGAAACGATCAGGTCTGTCAGAACTTTGCGTGCGCTGTCTTTGATCTCGGTTCCATCTTTGAGGTTCTGTATGCGCTGGCGGATCGAATTCATCTTGGGATAGATGGCGAGCAGAGCGCTGAGATCTTCAATGGCCTGCCGCGTGTTGCCAGCCTCCTCGGCGAGAAGCGCCGTGTACAGGAGCCCTTCGCGTTTGAGCCTCAGGGCATCGTCGCTGGACGGGGGGAGTTCGCCGGGCCATTGTCTCCGGGCCAGATCCAGCATGCGGCGGGCGTCGTTAAAACGGTTCATGCGCACGAACAGCCGTCCCTCCTCAACAATCAGCTCGCAGTTCCCCGGGTTGCTGATGCGAGCGTCGCGCAGGATGACCAGGGCGACGTCCGGTCGTTCTCCCGAGTTCGCCATCCAGAATGCAGCGTCCATTGGAATCTCTGTATTGTGCGGGTCCGCCAGCATGGCGAACTTGAGCCAGGGCATGATTTCGCTGATTGACTGCCCGGAAAGATGAGAATGCTCTTCGGGCGTGATTGCGCCGGACATTCTCTGGAAGAACGTCTTCTGGAATGCCTTGGGTTTGACCTCGCCGACGCCCCTGTGAAAGAAGGTGTCTGCGTGCGAGTAGAAGTACCTTGAAATCGCCGTTCGTGCGGTGCTGACAGCTTTTCCGGACGCGGAATCGGGAGCGGAGGATGGCTGCATGGCATCTGCGTCGGACGGGATGTGGCAAGACAGGCTGAAGGCGCCGGTCCACAGAAGAATGGCCGCCGCTGCGGGGCGAAGCGCAGAGGATGCCGTTGGAGCAGGCGGAGATTCTTTCCTGGCCTGTTGCATCACTCCACGTTCTCCCGCGAGAAACGTTTGTTGCGGTAGAAGGCCCATGCGAGCAGGAGAAAGATCGCCACATAGATCAATCCATACACGAGAACCGTTCCGAAGACGGGCCATGATATCGGGCCATAGCCGTGTACCAGCCTGCGGCGCAGATCGAACAGCTCCATGCGTGGCAGCATGAAGTACAGGGCCAGGAGAATATCCGCGGCGAAGCCTTGTTCTTTTACCAGCAGCTCCGGAACCTGCGGCAGCACAAGCCCCGCGGTCATCGCGCTCACGTAGGACAGGGAGGTCGCCGCGTCCGGGTTGAGGCGGGTGGAGAAGAGAATCGAGACGGCGCACGTGATCGCCAGCGCCATGATGTGCAGCGCGATGCCCTGGCAGAAGGTGCCGGGCAGGAATCCTCCGCCCCTGGCCGTGACAACCGCGAGGATCAGCCCATAGAACAGGAGTAGCGCGCAGGAGGTCACCGTCCAAATGCCCAGCCATTTTCCGGCGATGAGCTCCCAACGGGTCAGCGGCTTGGCGAGGAGCGGGTAAATTGTGGCTTGGGTTTCCTCCCTGGGCAGGGCGCGCGAACCGATGGCCACGGCGAGGATTGTCGAGAACACCCAGGCCATTAGAATTCCTACATCTTTCACGTACCCTACGGTCCCGCTCAAACCAAAGATGTCGAGCGACACCAGCGAGAGCAGAAGCACGCCCAGCAAGATGAGCAGGACGTAAACGTCCTTCTTTCGGAGGAGTTCCAGCCAGACAACCTTCGCTATGGTCCAGATTCGCAACATGCCTTTTTCCTAGGGCTGGGCCGCGCCCACCACTCGCATGAAATACCGCTCCAAGCTCTCGCCCGGGCCCGCCAGCGTCGCGGCAGGCCCCTGCGCGGCCAGGCGCCCTTGCACCAGGATGGCGATTTGATCGCAGACCAGTTCAACTTCGGATAGTTCGTGCGAGGAGAAGAATACGGTTTTTCCGCGCGCGCGCAGCCCGGCGATGATCCGGCGGATCGCCATTCTTCCAAAGGGATCCAGCCCGCTGGTGGGTTCATCCAGAATGACGAGATCGGGGTCGTTGATCAGGGCTTGCGCCATGCAGATTCTCTGCAGCATGCCGCGGGAATAGGTTCCGATGCGGCGGCTCGCCGCATCGCGCAGCTCGACTTCGGTGAGCACTGTGTCGATGCGCTGCCGGAGAGCTGCGCCGCGCAAGCCGAAGAGCCCGCCTGCCATCTCCAGCAGCTCGCGGCCGGACATAAAGCGATAGGCGGCCGGATTTTCGGGCAGATATCCGATGCGCTGGCGCGCAATGGACCGGCGCACGTCCTCTCCGAGGAGCCTGGCTTCGCCCGACGAGGCGCGGACAAAGCCAAGGAGAATATGCATGGTGGTGGTCTTCCCGGCGCCATTGGGCCCGAGAAACCCGAAAACCTGCCCCGTGCCGACGTTGAGCGAGAGCCCGTCGAGCGCCTTCACGGTCTGCCCGCGCGAGGTGAAGAGCGCCTTCAAATCACGGATCTCAATGGCATATTCCATGCCGCAGAGGATATCGGTTTCCGCGACGGCGCGCAAGGCGGGAAACATTTCCATTTTTTGAATTGCAGCGTAACGAGCGGCCGCGCATCATGCCCCGCCTGGTGAAGGATTTGCTTCCAATTCCAACGCTTGCTGTCAATCCGCATGGCCATTTGTATTGGGATGCCGTGGGCGGCGAGGAGGCGTGGCCTGACGTAACGGCCCCGGAGCGCGTGCAGGCAGCTTTTACGCTGGGCGCGCCTCAGGGGTTGGTGCACCTGGTCGCGCGGGAATTGGGCACGCCCTTGCCGGTCGCCGTCGCATTCTGGCGGGAGTTTGCGCGCCTCTACCTGTCCCGGTTCTGTCACGGCGTCGCTGCGGACGCCGCGCAGATCCTTCCCGTCGATGCTCTTCCGGAGGGGGAGTGGCGGGTATGGCTGGACCGGCTGCCGCCGATCAGAGGCGGGGAGTATCTGAACGTCGAGGTGCTGGATTCTCTCTGGAGCGCACTGGATGAATATGTGCGGGCGGAAGCCGTCGCGCACGCCGGCGGCCCTTCAGATTACCTGAAGTCCATAAATCCGGTATGGCGCATGGTGGGGCGGGTCTGCTTTCATCTCGCCGAAAACCGCAAGAGCCAGGATTACCCGTTCGCCTTTCTCGCTACGTATGCCTCGGGCATTTCGGGGCAGGGGAGGGTGCAATACAGGCCCCTGGCCGAGGCGCTGAACGAGTATGCCGGCGAACGCAACAAAGCGGCGCTGCTGCGCCTGCTCGCGCCCGTGCATGCGGCGGCCGAGAAGAGCCTGCTGGCCCGCGAACTGGTGGATACCGGAGCGCTGTTCAAGCCTTTGGCATGGACCCCCTCCCAGGCATACCGGTTCTTGAAGGACGCGCAGGCCTTTGACGCGGGAGGCGTGGTGGTGCGGCTGCCCGATCTTTGGCGCGGCGGACGTCCTCCGCGGGCGCAGGTGAGTGTGTGCGTTGGCAATACGCCTGGAAAAGGATTCGGCACAAACTCGCTTCTGGATTTCAAGGTCGCGAAGAGCCTGGAAGGCGAACCGTTGACGGACGCGGAGTGGAATACGCTCATGACCTCGGCTGGCGGGCTGGTCTTGATCCGGGGCCGCTGGGTCGAGGCGGACACTGAGAAGCTCAAGGCGGCGCTGGAGAATTGGAAGAAAGCGGAACGCGTGGCCGGTGGCGGCGTCAGCTTCGCCGAGGCCATGCGCATGCTGTCGGGCGTGTCGGCTGAGGGCGGGCCGGCGGCTGCAGACGAGGCGGCCGCGACAGCAGAATGGAGCGGCATCAAAGCGGGCGACTGGCTGGAGGCCACGCTGGCGCGGCTGAGAGACCCTTCGAAGCTGGGTTCCGCCGCCGTCATTCCCGGACTGCGGGCCGAATTGAGGCCGTACCAGAAGGCCGGCGTGAGCTGGCTGCGCTTCATGACAGAACTGCGGCTCGGAGCCTGCCTGGCCGACGACATGGGGTTGGGGAAAACCATTCAAGTGCTGGCGCTCCTCCTGGCGCGCAAAGCGGAGCGTGAAGCAACGGAGCCCAGCCTCCTGGTGGCGCCGGCGTCGCTGCTGGCCAATTGGCGTGCGGAGATTCAGCGGTTTGCACCTTCGCTCACCTTCCGCATTCTGCATCCCTCCGACCTGTCGCCCGACGAATGGAAGGCCGTCCAGAAGGGCTCCAAACAGGCTGTGGCCGGATACGACATGATTCTTACGACGTATGGAATGGTCGCGCGCATGGAGCCCCTGCGGAAGCAACAGTGGGATATCGTGGCCCTGGACGAGGCGCAGGCTATCAAGAACCCGTCGGCGCGTCAGACGCGCGCCGTCAAGGAATTGGTGGCGCACCAGCGCCTGGTGTTGACTGGCACGCCGGTGGAGAACCGGCTGGGAGACCTGTGGTCCATTTTTGATTTTCTCAACCCGGGGTTGCTCGGCTCCGCCCGCCAGTTCGCGCAGTTCATCAAAACGCGCTCGGAGAATGGCGGCGGATTGGGCTCTCTGCGCGCGCTTGCCACGCCTTATGTTCTGCGCCGGATGAAGACCGACAAGCGCGTCATTGCCGATCTTCCGGAAAAGACGGAAGTCAAAGCCTGGTGCGGGCTGGCGCCGAAGCAGGCCGCGCTTTATGAACAAACGGCGCATGAACTGGCCGAAGCGGTTGAGGCCGCGGACGGCATCCAGCGCCGGGGACTGGTGCTTGCGTATCTGATGCGGTTTAAGCAGATTTGCAACCATCCGTCACACTGGCTGCGGGACGGCGGGTTCGTCGAGGCGGATAGCGGCAAATTCCAGCGCCTGCGCTCGCTCGCGGAGGAAATCGCCGCTCGCCAGGAAAAGATGCTGGTCTTCACCCAGTTCCAGGAAATGACAGGCCCGCTGCTCGAATTCCTGACCCCGGTCTTCGGGCGGGCGGGGCTGGTTCTCCACGGCGGCACGCCCGTCAGGGAACGGCGAGGCCTGGTGGATGCATTTCAAGCCGAGAACGGCCCGCCGTTCTTCGTCCTGACGGTCAAGGCCGGCGGCTCCGGGCTGAACCTGACCGAGGCGTCGCATGTGGTCCACTTCGACCGGTGGTGGAACCCGGCGGTGGAGAACCAGGCCACGGATCGCGCGTTCCGCATCGGCCAGAAGCGAAATGTGCTCGTCCACAAGTTCGTCTGCCGGGGCACGCTGGAGGAGCGCATTGACGAGCTGATTGAGAGCAAGATGCAAATGGCCGATGAGGTGCTTGGCGGCGAGGGCGCCGCGAAGCTGCTGACCGAGATGAGCAACGAGGGCTTGATGCGGTTTGTTTCGTTGGATATAAGTCGAGCCGCTGAAGCGGAGTAGCGAAAGATCCGGGAGCATGAGCATGAGCTGGTACAGTCGAAGCCGGGGCTCGAGGAGGGACTATGGATACGGGGGATTTGCACCGTACGTGCCCGTGGCCGAAAAGCGTCGGCGGTCCGAAAAGGAAGCGGCGAAGCTGACCAAGAAAGGCCAGACGTTGTCGCCGGTCCAGATCGAAGGCCGGACCATCGCACGGTCGTTTTGGGGTAAGGCATGGTGCGACAATCTCGAGTCGTACAGCGACTACGCCAACCGCATGCCGCGTGGCCGCACCTATGTTCGCAACGGCTCCGTTCTGCATCTCGACATCCGGCAGGGCGAGGTCGAGGCGTTGGTCAGCGGGTCCTCGCTGTATAAGATAAAGGTCAAGATCAAGCCTGTGGATAAGAATCGCTGGGCGGCCCTTTGCCGCGCGTCGGCGGGCAGCATCGGGTCGCTGATGGAGTTGCTGCAGGGCAAGCTCTCCGAACGGGTGATGGGCATCATGACGCACCGGGAGAGCGGCCTGTTTCCGTCCCCCAAGGAGATCGAGCTGGATTGTTCGTGTCCTGACTGGGCCGACATGTGCAAGCATGTGGCGGCCGTGCTCTACGGCGTGGGCGCGCGGCTTGACGAAAAGCCGGAGCTTCTGTTTCTTCTGCGCCATGCGGATCATCGGGAGCTGGTAAGTCAGGCGGACTCGCTTGCGACCCTGACCGAGACGAAGACAGGGGCCGCCCTGCCCACCTTGTCGTCGGAAGACGTCGGGTCCGTGTTCGGGATCGAGATGGAGACGGGGGCAGCGGCCGCGGCGGCCGTCGCCGCGCCAGCACGCCGTGCGATGCGCAGGAAAGCAGAGAAGAAGAAGCCGGTCCGGACCATACGCGGAAAGAAGAAAGCGAAGAGAGCCCTCAAGAGCGGTTCCGGAAGTCGCAGCAGCCCGGTTCGTGAGGGCTGTCCGGCAGGAGCTGGAGCGGGGTTGAAGCCTACCAGACCGTCGAGACATGCGCATACGCGCGAATCAGAGCGTCCGACGTGACAAGCTCAACGCCGTAGCGCCGGGTCACCGCAATGATGATCCGGTCCGCGGGGTCTTTGTGGAATTCGCCAGGCAGCCTCGTGCTGGCAATCGCATCCGCCGCCGAGACGGGTTCGACAACGAGGTTGGGGTACGCGCTTGACGCCCGAAACCATTCGTTGATCTCCATTGGCAACTGGAGTTTGCGGAGTTCGGTCTTCACGGCAATCTCCCAGACTGAAATTGCGGAAACCCGAATGCCGTCCGTCCGTTCCGCTTTCAAGATAGCCGCCGTTGCCGCTTTCGAAAGCCGGGATGGCTCATGGCACCACCACAACCAGGCCTGGGTATCCAGCACGATCATTTCTTCCCTGTGCCTTTCTTCCTGCGCGGACAACGGCTCCGGCGGGTTGCATATGTGCCCCGCCCTTCCTTCGCCGTCAGCGCCTCCCAGAGATCCGGCATCGGTGCGTCGAAATCTTCAGTTACAGCAATCGGTCGGTTGCGCAGTGGATAGCGTACTTCACACTCTTTCCGTGGCTGGAAAGGAACAATGCTGGCGATCGCCTTGCCGTATCGCGTGACGACAAAGGCCGCGCGGCTCCTCGTCACCTCCTTAAGCAAGGCCGGCAGATGGCTGCGCACATCCGAGATGCTGAGTTCTTTCATGACGGACACTTCCTATCCTGTACAAGAAGTGTTGCACAACATGCAGAGCACGTCAACGGCGAAGAATCGTGGGGCGCGATTGCAGTGAGTTGCAATTGCACCAAGGAATCAGAATGAAGGAGCCAGAAGTCAGCATTGATTCGCAAAAGGTTACATCAGAACTGGCCGTCCAATATCGTGTCCTCAACAAAGAGGACGCAATTCGCATTATGGCCGTTC
>CAYRKB010000109.1:5180-14073 GCA_964424705.1 uncultured Victivallales bacterium | reverse complement strand
TCGCCGCCCGGGGGAGATGCGGCGAAGCCCGGAGCGAACGCGGCGGGGTCGCCGCGGCTCCAGCGGAACGTCCGACTTCGCTCCTTTCCATGCTCCTGGAGACGCGACGCCCTCGTCGCGGGGTGCGAGAGGCGGCGCGAGCGAACGCGGCGGGGTCGCCGCATCTCCAGTCGGAGTTGCCCGTTGTCGCTCCCGGCGACGCCCTCGTCGCTGAGATACATAGACGCGCCTGAACAGACACCTCCCCTGGATCAGGGCGATGGGCCCTCTCCCGCACGGGCGCCGTGTTTCCGTCCTGTTTTTGCATCGGCTGCCGCGATTCGGCAAAGGTGGACAAGGCAGGCTCAAGCCGATAAGATCAGCGGCTATGAAAAAGGCGATAGCGCGCGGGAGTCGGTCCGACGAGCGGCGCATTGTGGATGCCGTCCGTGCCAGCGCCGGGATTGTAGCCTCGCTGGCTGACGAGGCGGCCCGTCTTGCTGCCATGGGAAAGCTTCTTGTGCGGGCCCTGCGGTCGGGCGGCAAAGTCCTCACGGCGGGCAACGGGGGCAGCGCCGCGGAGGCCCTGCACATGGCCGAGGAATTGACGGGGCGTTTTCGCGGCAATCGCAGGTCTCTGCCGGGGCTGGCCCTGGTCGCCGATCCGACCGTGCTGACCTGCATCGCCAACGATTTCGGGTTTGACGCGGTCTTCAGCCGTCAGGTGGAAGGGCTGGGCTGCCGCGGCGACGTGCTGGTGCTGTTCAGCACAAGCGGCGCCGCCCGCAACCTGCGGCTGGCCCTGGGCGCGGCGCGGCGGAAGAAGGTCAAGGTAATCTGCCTCCTGGGGCGCGACGGGGGGGCTCTGGCCGGGCTCGGAGACATGGAGCTGATCGTCCGGGGCGAGGCGACGGAGCGGATTCAAGAGGCGCACCAGGTGGTGTTGCACCTGCTTCTTGACCAGGTTGAACGGGCGTTTGCCGGCGCGCGTACGCCGCGGGGGCGCGGATGAAGCGGACACGGTACGTTCCATGGGCTTTTGCGTTCGCCCTGCTTCTGCGGGCGACCTGCGTGGCGGACGTTGTGTCCATACGCCTGGCGCACGTGCGGCACCTGCAGTTCGAGCCGGTGGTCTTGTTCGTGACGGTGAAGAATGACAGCGACGACATCATCGTTTTTCCAGAGCGGAAGAACGACGGCGACGCCGCGCTCGATTTCGTGATCGATACGGGGCCCACAGAGTGGGTGCGTCGCAAGGTCGACGGGCCGATGACGGGCAAGGTGCGCATCATGCCCGGCGATCAGTCCGAGATCATGGTTGAGCTCTCCCGATGGTTCGACCTGACGGCCATGGGCACCTACCTCTTGCGGGCCGTTGTTACGTTTGGAGGGGAATCCTTCGAGTCCGCCCCCGTGCGGTTCGAGGTGGACAACGGGCTGCCCGTTGCGAAAGTGTCGCGCAGGCCGCCGGAAACCGGCGCGCGGCTGCGCACGTACTCGCTGCGCTATCTGTCCCGCGAGAGCTTTGACCGGCTGTTTCTTCGCGTCGACGAGGATGAGACGGGCGACAACTACGGCGCCTTTGAAATGGGGCCTTTCATGCGGGTTCAGAAGCCCGAGATCAAGGTGGACGTCGATGGCGTTATTACGGTGCTGCACCTGTCCGGCATTGACCGCTGGACCCGGACAGTTTTCAAGACCAGGAACGGAAGGGTCGAATTTGTCAGCCAGGCGTACGAGCTGTCGGACGGTCGGCCCTATACGAAAGGACCGGAGCAGGTAAAAAATAACGTGTTGACGAGTGGCAAGAAGAGAGAGTAGGTTCCACGGCCTGATCACGTGCACCCGTGGTGAAATTGGCATACACGCAAGATTCAGGTTCTTGTGCCGAAAGGCGTGGAGGTTCAACTCCTCTCGGGTGCACCATTTTCCTTTCTCTCCGGTCGTCCGCTCCCGCGTGACTTGCGCCGCTCCTTCTGCTACAATCGCCGCGTCTTCGGGATAATGGAGATTTGTCACATGCGATGTGAGATTTGCAACCAGAATGAGGCCGTGGCGTCCATCAACCACCAGGAGGGCGGCGAGGAGACGAAGCTGAGCATCTGCGAATCCTGTGCGGCGAAGCGCGGCCTCAACCTCAAGATGGTGGTGCCGCTTCTCACCGACCTGATTCTCGGGATGGGCGCGAAGAAGGATGCCGCCAGGGACGCGGGGGAGAAGCAGTGCCCGGCCTGCCACTTGAAGCGGAGCGAATTCCGGAAGACCTCCCTGCTGGGGTGCGCGGCCTGCTACGATGCGTTTGTCGACGAAGTGGGCGCCTTCCTCGAGTCTATGCAGAAGGGCCCCTCGCACACGGGCAAAGTCCTGGCGAGCCACCGGGTCAATTCGGAGGTGGAGGCGCTGCAGAAATCGCTGCAGCAGGCGGTGCGTGAACAGGATTTCGAACGGGCCGCGCGTCTGCGGGACCAGATGGGAGCGCTCAAGGCGCGCCCGCGCAAAGCGTCTGCGGTGGAAGGGTAGTTCGCCGCGCGGGGCGCGGCCGCACGAGCGGGAAGAATCATGCGAAGAGACAGCGGCATCATTGTCAGCAGCAGGGTGCGCCTGGCGCGGAATGTGCGGACCGCGCGCTTTCCGGGGTGGGCTTCGGAGACGGACCGCGTCAAGCTCTGCAGCACGCTTCGCGACGCGCTGTCGCACACGAGCCTGCTCAAGGATTCCCTGTTCATCGACATGGCGGCGATCCAGCCGGCCGAGCGCGACCTGCTGCGGGAGCGGCACCTCATCAGCAAAGAGCTGGTCGAGCGCGGCCGGGGCAGCGCGGTGGTCATATCGGCCGACGAATCCCTTGCGGTGATGATCAACGAGGAGGACCACCTGCGGATGCAGGGCATTGCGCGCGGGCTTGACCTTGTCGATACGTGGCGGCGCCTGAACGGCCTGGACACGGAGCTTGAGGAGCTCGTGGAATACGCGTATTCGTCCAGGCTGGGCTACATTACGGCGTGTCCCAGCAACGTCGGGACAGGGCTGCGCGCGAGCGCGATGCTGCACCTCCCGGGGCTGAAGCTGCTGGAGGAAGTGGATGCCCTGCTCAACGGCCTGGAGAAGCTGGGCTTCGCCGTGCGCGGCATCTGGGGGGAGGGGAGCGACGCCTGGGGCAACATGTACCAGATCTCCAACCTCTCGTCCCTTGGCGAGAGCGAGGCCACGATTGTGGAAGGCATGATGCGGGCCGTGCAGGAGGTCGTGGTGCACGAGGAGAATGCCCGCGAGCGGATGATGGAATCACGCGAGACGTTCTTTCTCGACCACGTCGGCCGCGCGCTGGGCATTCTGGCGAATGCGCGGATTCTCTCCTCCAAGGAAGCGATCGAGCTTCTTTCGGTCGTCCGGCTTGGCGTGGAGATGGACCGCGTGCGCGATCTGGACGCAGAGAGCGTGGGGCAGATGATGCTCCTGACGCAGCCGGGGCACCTCCAGAAGATTGCGCAAGCCGCGCTGGAGCCGGAGAAGCGCGACGAGATGAGGGCGAATATGATCCGCCGCAAGCTGGGCCATGCCGCCGTGGTGGAATAGATATTGAGTTTTTCACGTCAGGGCTTTACGTCACGAGCAGGGGGAGCGGAATGAATGGTTTCTCGAATTTCACCGAGCGCGCACAAAGGGCCATCAAGCTGGCGCAGCAGGAAGCGGACCGCTTCAATCACCCGTACGTGGGCACGGAGCACCTTCTGCTCGGCTTGATCGTGCTGGGCGAAGGCGTGGCCGTGAATGTGCTGGAAAGCCTTGGCATTTCGCTCGAGAAGGTGCGGCTCGAGGTCGAGCGCACCGTGGGGCAGGGGCCCGAGACGAAAACGGCTGGCAACATCCCCTTCACGCCGCGGTCTAAGAAGGTTCTTCAGCTCGCCATGGCGGAGGCCCAGGCGCTCAGCCACAACTATGTCGGGACCGAGCACATCCTGCTGGGGCTGCTGCATGAAGGCGAAGGAGTCGCCGCGCAGATTCTCCGCAACATGAATGTGGACATCGCGACCGCGCGCACGGAGGTGCTCAAGGAGC
Source organism: uncultured Victivallales bacterium (assembly GCA_964424705.1). Lineage (GTDB taxonomy): Bacteria > Verrucomicrobiota > Kiritimatiellia > UBA8416 > CAYRKB01 > CAYRKB01. The sequence goes on along the minus strand of CAYRKB010000109.1, from coordinate 10,035 downwards.
TGGACCCCGACTTCAGCCCCGACGAGGAAGCTGCGCCCGCGGCGACGGCCGAGAAGAAGAAGCCGGCGGCGAAGTCGAGAACCCCGGCGCTGGACACGTTCGGCCGGGACCTCACCGAGCTGGCCCGGCGCAACGAGCTGGACCCCGTCATCGGCCGCAAGGAGGAGCTCCAGCGCGTCATCCAGGTTCTTTGCCGCAGAACGAAGAACAACCCGGTGCTGCTGGGGGAGGCCGGCGTGGGAAAGACGGCGGTCGTCGAGGGCCTGGCGCAGGCGCTGGTGGCCGGCGACGTGCCGGAAAGCATGCGCGGCAAGAAGGTGGTCACGCTCGACATCGCGCTGATGATTGCGGGCACGAAGTACCGCGGGCAGTTTGAAGAGCGCATCAAGGCCGTGATGGACGAGATCAGGACGGCAAAGAACATCATTCTTTTCATCGACGAGCTGCATACGATCGTGGGGGCTGGCTCGGCGGAAGGCGCGATGGATGCGTCCAACATCATCAAGCCCGCCCTGGCGCGCGGAGAGCTGCAGTGCGTCGGCGCCACCACGCTGAACGAGTATCGGAAGTTCATCGAAAAAGACGCCGCCCTGGAGCGGCGCTTTCAGCCGGTCAGGGTCGACGAGCCGTCCGCCGAAGAGGCCGTTCAGATTTTGCACGGCATCCGGGAGCGCTACGAGCGGCATCATAACGTGAAGTATACCGACGAAGCGCTTGATTCGGCGGTGCGCTACACGCACCGGTACGTGACGGGCCGTTTTCTGCCGGACAAGGCGATCGACGCGATCGACGAGGCGGGCGCCCACGTGCGCATCCTCTCCACCACCCGCTCTCCGGATATGCGCAAGCGGGAAGCCATGATTGAAGCGCTCCGGCTGGACAAGGAGAAAGCCATCAAGGAGCAGCACTTCGAAGCGGCGGCGGAGCTGCGCGACCGGGAGAAGAAGGAGCGGGAGCTCTTCGACGCCATCGTAAAGGAGTGGAGGGCCTCCAGCGACGGAGAGTGCATGACCGTGACGGCGGACGACGTGGCCAGCGTCGTGTCGAAAACCACGGGCGTTCCCCTGAAGCGGATGGAAGGCAAGGAGCTGGCGCGCCTGCTCGACATGGAGAAAGAGCTGGCCAAGACCGTGATCGGGCAGGACATGGCGGTGGCGGCGATATGCAGGGCGCTGCGGCGTTCGCGGGCGGACTTGAAGGACCCGCGCCGACCGATCGGCTCCTTCATCTTCCTGGGGCCGACGGGCGTGGGCAAAACGCTCCTGGCCAAGGCGCTGGCCGAGTTCATGTTCGCGGATGCGGATGCCCTGATCCAGCTCGACATGTCCGAATACATGGAGAAGTTCACCGTTTCGCGGCTGATCGGCTCGCCGCCCGGATACGTGGGGTACGACGAGGGCGGCCAGCTGACCGAAAAAGTGCGCCGCCGCCCATACTCGGTCGTGCTCTTCGACGAGGTGGAAAAGGCCCATCCCGACGTGATGCATATGCTCCTCCAGATTCTCGAGGAGGGAAAGCTGACGGACAGCTTCGGGCGGCGCGTGGATTTCCGCAACACGGTGATCATTCTAACTTCGAACCTGGGCTTTGATTTCGCCAAGCGAAACGGCGGGCTGGGCTTCGGGGGCGCGGATCAGGACCAGGACTATGATCGCCTGAAGACAAGCATGATTGATGACGCCAAGCGCGTCTTCAAGCCCGAGCTTCTCAATCGCTTTGATGACATCGTCGTGTTCCGGCAGCTTGTGGAGGCGGATGTTTCCAAGATTCTTGATTTGGAGATCAAGAAGGTGCAGAGCCGGCTTGCCGTCCGGAACAAGAAGCTTCGGCTGACGCGGCCGGCGCGGCAGTTCCTCGTTGAGAAGGGCTTTGACAGGGCGCTGGGCGCCCGCCCTCTGCGGCGCGCCATCGAGCAGCATATCGAGGATCCGCTTTCGGAGGAGATTCTCCGCGGCAACCTGGATGCCGCAGAGACCATCGAGGTGATTGTGGCCGACAAAAGCCTGCAATTTCGGGCCGCAAAGCAGGCCGACAAAGAGTAGCCCAAGAACACTTGCATTTTGGCGCACGCCGTGACATGATTCCGCGCTTGTTTGCGGCGGGGCTCGGATTTCGCGCTGCAAAAAGACGTTTGGACGAATCGGATGCCGGGACATGAGGCGGAGGGCGGCTCCTTTTCAAGGGTGAGAGGGCGGCTATCTTTCGACATCGAAGCGGGGTACTATGGCTGTAAAAGTAAGATTGACGAGAACCGGTGCAAACAACGATCTGTGCTATCGGGTTGTGGCCACGGACTCACGCTCGCCGCGTGATGGACGTTCCATGGAGATTCTGGGCTGGTATGATCCCAAGAAGAAGGGGGTCAATTTTTCCCTGAAGCTCGACCGGATTGATCATTGGAAGAACCATGGGGCGATCTTGAGCGACACCGTGGCGAGCTTGGTACGGAAGGCGCGCAAGCTGGCGGTTCCGGCGACGGCGTAGCGAGACTGGCTGAACATGGCCCCCTCGCTGGCGATTGATGTAATCACGATCTTTCCCGGGATGCTCAAGGGCTTTCTGGAGGAAAGCATCCTGAAGCGGGCGGTGCAAAAAGGCGCTGTCGGCATACGTACGATCGACCTGCGGCAGTTTACCCACGATGCGCACCGGTCGACGGATGACAGGCCGTACGGCGGCGGCCCCGGCATGGTGATGAAGCCGGAGCCGTTTTTTGAGGCCGTGGAGACAATTCGGCGGGACGAGTCGCGGGTCATTTTGATGACGCCGCAGGGAAGGCGATTCGATCAGGCGATCGCGCGGGAATTGCAGGCGCAGAGCCATCTGATCTTCCTGTGCGGGAATTATGAAGGGTTTGATGAGCGGGTGCGGCAGGCGCTGGCAACGGATGAGCTCTCGGTGGGCGATTACGTGCTGACGAACGGGGCCCTGCCCGCCGCCGTGGTGATTGATGCCGTGGTGCGACTGATTCCGGGGGTGCTGGGGGACGCGGGGTCGACGGAAGAGGAGTCGTTTGCGGAAGGGTTGCTGGAGTATCCGCAGTACACTCGCCCGGCGGAATACCGCGGCATGCGGGTGCCCGAGGTGCTCGTCTCCGGAAACCACGGCGAGATATCCGCCTGGCGGCGCGCGCAGGCGCGGGCCCGCACGGCGGAGAGAAGGCCGGATTTGATTTGCGGCGGTGACGGGCTCGCGAAAGCGTGAGCACGAGAGCGTGAAATGGAAGGTGGTGCAGGAGCAGCGCACCACGCATGCAGCGGAAGAGGATGATACCATGACGGAAACGAATGCGACGAAGTCGGTGAAGTCGGAGAAGGCGGCGAAGGCGGCGGCGAAACCTTTCGCCGTAGGCGACTCGGTAAAGGTGCACGTGAAGATCCGCGAGGGAGAAAAGGAGCGCGTGCAGGTGTTTGCCGGCACCGTGATCGCCATGAAGAGCTCCGGCGCGACGCGCACGTTCACAGTGCGCCGCATATCGCATGGCGTGGGCGTAGAGCGCATCTTCCCCGTGAAGTCCCCGCACATTGCCAAGGTCGAAATTGAAAGCAGGTCCAGCGTTCGCCGCGCCAAGCTTTATTTCCTGCGCAATCGGACAGGAAAGACCGCGCGCCTGAAGACCTCCGGAATGTCGGCGGGCTGAAGCCGGCTGCAAGCCGCCGCGTGCGGCATTGTAAGGAGCTCGCGCTGTGCTCCAGTTTGAGCGCCAGTCCTGGGAGCGGCAGTTCCGGCGGGTGGCCGGGGTCGATGAAGCGGGGCGTGGCCCTCTGGCGGGCCCGGTGGTTGCCGCCGCAGTCGTCATGCGGCGCGACTTTGCAGAGACGGAGGAGCTCCGCTCTCTGCAGGGGCTCACGGATTCCAAGCAGCTTACAAAATCTGCGCGCGAATCCTTCTTCTGCATCCTCACCCAATGCGACAGCATCGCCTATGGCGTCGGATTGGCGGATGTTGAGGAAATCGACCGGCTCAACATTCTGCGCGCGACGCACCTCGCCATGAACCGGGCGGTGGCAGGATTAAACGAGCCGCCCGACCATATCCTTGTGGACGGCCTTCCCGTAAAAGGGTTTTCCTGCTCCTCCACCGCGATCGTGCGGGGCGACGCCCAGAGCCTCTCCATTGCCGCGGCGAGCGTGATCGCCAAAGTCTCCAGGGATCGCCTGATGGTTGCGCTCCATCGTGACTACCCGCTCTACGGCTTTGCGCAGCACAAGGGGTATGGCACGGGCGCTCATATGCAGGCGCTGCTTGAGTTCGGGCCATGCCCTGCGCACCGCCGCTCCTTCCGGCCGGTGAAGGACGCGATCGAGCTGCACCACAGGGCGCAGCAGGATGCAGAGGGAAGGCGGCTTGCCGGCCTGGAGCTCGATCGATGATCTTCTTTCGTCGACGCCAGGCTGAAACCGACTCTTCTTTTTCGGGGCGCTGGGGCGAAGAGGCCGCCGCGCGCCACCTTGAAAACAAGAAGTACAAGATCCTGGGCCGCCGGGTGCGAATCGGACGGCGCGATGAGATCGACCTTGTCGCCCGCTGGGGCGAAGTCCTGATCTTTGTGGAGGTGAAAACCCGGCGCAGCGTGGCGTTCGGCAGACCGGCCGATTTCGTTGACCGGAAGAAGCGGCATGCCCTTTCGCGGGCCGCAGTGCGGTATCTTGAACGGCTCAGGAACCCGCGCGTAACGTTCAGGTTCGACGTGGTTGAGGTCGTCGGCGCGCCGGGCGCTGAGCCCGAAGTCAGGCACATTGAGAACGCGTTTCAACTCGACAAGCGGTTTATGTTGCCGTGTTGACGAGGCTGACGAGGCCGCCTATAGTTGCCGTCAACGGGGGGCGTGTGCAAGCCCGCGTGAAGCGTGAGT
>CAYRKB010000109.1:0-5080 GCA_964424705.1 uncultured Victivallales bacterium | reverse complement strand
AGCCCGCTTTATGCGGGCTGCGGTTGTGAGCTGGAGCACGTGGCAGCGGCCCGCGCGAAGCGTGAGTAGAGACAGATAGCCCGCGTAAAGCGGGCTCTACTGAGGGCGTTGGATAAGACAGCGTAAAGCGCCGTTGTTTTAGTAGAGCCCGCTTTATGCGGGCTGCGGTTGTGAGCTGGAGCACGTGGCAGCGGCCCGCGCGAAGCGTGAGTAGAGACAGATAGCCCGCGTAAAGCGGGCTCTACTGAGGGCGTTGGATAAGACAGCGTAAAGCGCCGTTGTTTTAGTAGAGCCCGCTTTATGCGGGCTGCGGTTGGGTGCGCTTGGTTCAACGAGTCGAGTCGCGATATGGACGAGAAGGTGAATTCTTCGCGGACGATGAGGATCGATCTGATCCCCGATGCGCCCAGCGACCCGCAAGTCGGGAAGAAGAAGCGCATCGTCTTCGCTGCAGCGGCCCCGAAGTCCGCTTCCGGCTCCTCGAAGGGAGTCGAGCCGGACAGGCATTCAAACTACCGTGAGCTTCTTCGGAGCGTATACGATGGCGCCTTGATCACGGACCTTACGGGGCGCATTGTCGACTGCAATCCGCGCGCCTGTGAATTCTTTCTCTTCGAACGGGAAGAGTTCCTGCAGCTAAGCATTCCCGAGATCATCTCAGGCGCGGACGAGAAGCTCATTGGCGAACTGTGGCAAAACCTTCAGAACGAGCGCTATACCCTCCTTCAGGCCCACTGCGTGCGGAAGGATGGGTCTGTCTTCGCCGCGGAAATCGCCGTGAATAAACTCCTGCTCGGGGAAATGCGCCTCTGCTTCTTTGTGCGGGACATCACCATCCGGAGGCAGGCTGAGGATATGCTGCGCACGGAGCACCACGCGATTCAGAACGCAGGCGATGGCATCGCGGTCGCAGACCTCACCGGCGCGCTGGAGTATGCCAACCCTTCCATGGCTCGCATGTGGGGGTGCTCCGATAACCACGCGCTGATTGGCTGTGATGTGTGCGATCTGTTTCAAGACCGGGAAGTCGCCGCCGCCATGGTTGCAGCCGTCTTGCAGGAGACGGATTCCTGGGTGGGCGAAATGGTCGCGGCTCGTCGCGACGCGGGTGGGACTTCGGTTCAGGTCACCGCTGCGCGGAACAAGAATGCCGACGGGGAGGCGGTCGGGCTGGTGATATCCGTTGTGGATATCAGCGACCGCAAGCGGGCCGAAGAGGCGCTTCGCCAGGCGGACCACCAGCGGGTCATGCTCGAGAGCGTAGGCGCCGCGACGCATCACCTGGCACAGCCGGCGACGGTGCTGCTGGGCAACCTTGAGTTGCTGCAGCGGAAGTTGGATGGCGCGGATGCATTGACCCAGGAGATGCTCGAAACAAGTCTCGACTGCGTCCGTGATATCTCCGCAATCCTGCACCGGCTGCACCAGGTGAACGAGTATCGCACCATGAAGTACCTCGGGAATGCGGAGCAGGGCAGCGCGGAGAGCCGGATTCTCGACATCTGAGCGCGGGCTCCCTGCGCCGGAACATCAGCGTGATTGCACGCCATTCGTGTTTTTTAATTACCCGCGCGCGCGACCGGCAATACGCTGCAATCGCACCCTATTACCCCGGCCATTGCATAGTTTCGTTGACGAAGGACCGGCTCCCTGCCGCCTTGTGCGGCAGGTGCCAGAATTTCGGCTCCTGCGCCGCAAGGGCGCAGGGAGCCCCGTTCTCACACTTTGCGTGTAAAGGACAGCGCAAGGCGGCAGAACGCATGGAGCCCGGTTCTCACACTTTGTGTGTAAAGGACAGTGCAAGGCGGCAAGGACGCAGGGAGCCCCGTCCTCGCGCTTTGTGTGTAAAGGACAGCGCAAGGCGGCGGGGGGGGCGCCGGTCCTTCGTGGTCGACGCTATGTAATGGCCGGAGTGTGTACAAAAAAAGAACCCCGTGTCTTTGCAGACGCGGGGCTCTTGGTTAGCACTTGCTAAGTCTATCAGGCGGTCGGGAGCGTATGCCCCTCGGCAGACTGGTCGCACGTAGGGTTCGTGCCCATAGCCTGCCATGTATAGGTTCCGCCCGCGGGACACACGGGTGTAACATTGCCCTTAATGTACTCAAGCACGTTGGCTTCCACGATCGGGTCGGTATCCGCCCACTTGTACTCCATGGCCGCCTGCTCCTTGCCGGCATCCATGATGCGCAGGTTGTTAATGCAAGCCTTCGTCTGTGAATCCTTGCGGGCCTTCACAAAGGACGGGATTGCGATCGCGGCCAGCAAGCCGATGATTGCGACTACGATCATGATTTCCACCAACGTGAATCCATATCTCTTGTTCATCGCGCTTCTCCTTATTGTTTGGGCTGCGACCACGCCCGTTTCCTAATTTCGTTGCGGATTGTAATAAGCAGAGAGCATGCCAACCTATATTTCGTCCGAAGAATAGCATGAATCGCCCAGTTTATATGGAAAATAGTTCGTAAGAGAACTGCGCAAACTCGATCTATAATTGCGCCTCTGAAGCAAAAGATCATAAATGATAATCAGTTTTGCAATAACGCGAAGAGGCCTATAAACGGGGTCATAATATTGATTTTACGTAAGTCGGTTCTTTCAAAACGCTTACAATCGAATGAGAACTATGGTTCTCTGTGCGGGTGATCGGCGACAGCACTGCGGGCATGGATTGTCGCTGGTAAGCGGGGATCAAGCAAGTATGCCGACGCAACTAATCGGTTTCTTCCGGCATTTTTCTGTAGAGGGTAGCCAGGCTTATTTTGAGCGCCTTGGCGGTCTTTTCCTTGTCTCCGCCGCTGGATGTGAGGATCTGGGTGAGATACTCCTTCTCCTTCGCCCGCAGAAACGCCCGGAGAGACTTGCTCTTGCCATCGTCAGCCGCATCGCCGCCCAGTTTGGAACGGATGGTTGCCGACGATGTGGCGAGCTTTACCGGCAGAACATCCTTTGTGATGACGTTGTCACGAACGAAAGCCAAGGCATGCTTAACGGCGTTCTCGAGCTCGCGGACGTTGCCTGGCCACCCGTAGGACTCCAATGAGGCGCACGCTTCCGGATGAATCGTGGGCTGCTTGCCGTCTTTCACTTCGCGCTGCAGGAAGTGATAGACGAGCGGCATGATATCTTCCGTGCGCTCGCGCAGGGGCTTGATCTCGATAGGAATCACGCTCAGCCGGTAGTACAGGTCTTCCCGGAACTTCCCCTCATGCAGCAAGGCCTCCAGTCGCACGTTCGTGGCGGCGAGCACCCGTGTATCGATTGCGATGTGGTCGTTGCTACCCACGGGACGCACTTCTTTCTCCTGAAGCACCCGCAGCAGCTTGCCCTGTATGCTTGCCGGCATCGAGCCGATCTCGTCCAGAAAGATCGTTCCGCCCGCGGCGCTCTCGAAGAGCCCCGCTTTGTTGGCAATCGCACCTGTGAACGCGCCTTTCACGTGGCCAAACATTTCGGACTCGAGAAGCGCCTCGGGAAGGGCCGCGCAGTTGATGGCCAGGAACGGCTTTGTGCTGCGGCGGCTGTTGGCATGGATGGCCTGCGCCACGATTTCCTTGCCGGTTCCGCTCTCCCCGAAGATAAGGACCGTTGCGTCCGTGGGCGCCACCTTGCGGATCATCTCGCACACGTTCTTCATCGCCTGGCTTTCGGCGACGACATTCTCGAGCTGGTACCGCGTGCCAAGCTGGGCCTTCAGGGTGGCGTTCTCTGTAATCGCCGTGCTGTAGTCCAGCGCGCGCCTCACCGTGATGAGCAGCTCATCGACTTTGAAGGGCTTGGTGACGTAGTCGAAAGCCCCCAGCTTGAGGGCTTCAATAGCCGTTTCGACCGAGCCGTAGGCGGTGAGCATGATTACTGGCAGGTTCGGCCGCTCGTCATGCGCCAGTCGCAGAAGCTCCCGGCCGTTGACAGGGCTCATCCGGATGTCGGAGATCATGAGATCAAACGTCTCGGTCATGATCAGATCGCGAGCCTTCTCGCCGCCAAGAGCCGGCACCACCTCGTACTTCTCTGCCTTGAGAAGGGCTGTCAAGACGCTGAGTATGCTAGGTTCATCGTCAACAAGGAGAATTCGCGCCATAACCGTCCCTTTGCCAATAATTAGAATTTGCACATCAATATAGAATGGGCGCGTGCGCGATGCAAATCCTAAAGTGGGGTGCGGGGCAGCAAGCGGGCGCATGTGAGTTCCGGGGATCGCTGCCCGGGGGAGATGCGGCGAAGCTCGGAGCGAACGCGGCGCGGTCGCCGCGTCTCCAGCGGAGCGGCCCGCTTCGCCCTCGGGCGCCGGACCATCGGGGTCGGAATCGGGGTCGACGATGCGGGGGGAAGAGCGATTTGCGAACGCGATTCCGATTCCGATTCCGACGCGGACAAGAGGCAGCCGCTCGGCCGCAGGCGAAACCTGGAGCCGCGACGCCCTCGTCGCGGAGATAAAGAAACACGCCTGAACGGACACCTACCCGGAACTCACATGCGCCCGGCGCAACGCAGCTCCGCAGGGGACCGTCAAGGAACGGGACAAGGCGCTATGTGGAGTGCGGCGGCTTGACGCCGCCGTTTCCGTCGTTCATCCCGACTGGGGTATCCATTTCACTGGTGTACCCACTCCAGCTTGTGGTTGCAGGGAAGGGAGAATTCAACACCCGCTTTGCTGGAGGCACTGAGCCGAACGGCGCTTACTTAAGCCCACGGCGGTCGAGGCCGCCCGCCCTCCAAATAGGGGAATGCGGCCGTTTTCCTTGGAGGGCGGCTGTCCCCAGCCGCCGTCCGGTGTCCCAAAGGGAGCTTAAGTAAGCGCCATTCGGCACTGAGCCACGGAGTGAAAACACGGAGAGAAGAAAAGAGGGGAAAGTCCATCCTTCCGTGCACTCGGAAACCCAATGTTGCGCGAATTTGGCGCAGGGCGGTGGCTTCTTGGGCGCTTTCCGAGTTCCTGGCGAGGACTCCGCCCTGTGCAAAATTCGCGCAACGACTTCTCGGGAGAAGGCAGGGAGGCTGACGGGGTCTGCTCTTCTCCGTGTTTCCGTGTCTCCAGCGAAGCGGGTGGTGGATCCCCTCGCACTACAGGTTGTGGTTA
>CAYRKB010000108.1:1442-14268 GCA_964424705.1 uncultured Victivallales bacterium | reverse complement strand
CCAAGCCCCCGTCGGATGCCGCTCTTCGCCCTGCACGGAGCCCGTTCTGCGCCGCCGCGGACAGACGCCGCCATCCGCCGCGCTGTGGCGCTTACGGCGCGTTCTCCGGCTCACCTGACTTGTGGATCTACTCCCAGCCGCCGTCCTGTCCCGCCGTCTGGTCCGTCTGGGAAGCACCTGCGGCTTTGGGATGCGCCGGCTCTGGCGGAGGAACTGCGGGCGTTCGTGGATCGGCTCGTCCGCAACCCTATCGACAACGTCACGGACCCGACTGAGATCGAGCGTGTTATTGCCGCAATCGAGGCCGAGCCGATTCCGGGCCCGCCGGAATCTGCACAGTTCATGGCGCCGGCGGCCCCAAGACACGGGTAACGCACAACCCGTCGGCCGGGAACCGGGGCCCGTCAGGCCGATGAATGCCGCGCACAAATCGTTTGCGCACCGGTCGAGATTCCGGAAGCGGGCAGCTTGACCTAACGGCGGACACGTAGGAAGCTGGCCCGAACATCGCCATCGCGGCAGGCCTGTCACGCAAGTTATGTGGGATAGACTACTGGCAACGGTTCCGGAGTCGCAAGGGGGTATAGTCGTGGCTAGCTTTCTGAAGCGCCTGCTGAACCGACGGAAGGACCCGCTTATTTTGACCGGGTTAGAAGTGGGACAGGCAATTGTAGCGATGGAACGTCATTACATTGACACGCTTACGATGAGTTGTATTAGCCGGAATCCGGGACTTCGCGTGCAACGTGGCGATCAGTTATGCTCCATCCTGATTACCGTCATAATGTGCAACCGCGTGCGTTTGGCCACACTGCATGTCCGCGGACTTGCAACGGAAGACAGAGATAAATTCACCGATGCGGTATTTCGGGGTACTTTCAATTCGCACTTCAGTTCCGTGCCCCCAAGGCGCCGCACCAAATTGTGGGAAGGCTACAACGCTATAGTTCGAGGGTGGCGCGATGAGATGGCCGCTTTCCCGAACGAAAGTGATTTCCTGACTGCCAAACTCAATGCGGGGCTGTTCGAGAACCCGACGGAAGAAACGACGGACGAAGTTACAAAAGCGGTTGAGGCATTGCGCAAGGAATTTGGACTGCCCAGCTATGCATTCAACTTCCTGTACGACCAGGCCCATAAGGGCAAGTAGGGCGACGGCCCTGGCCGCCGCGCCTGCTGACAATTTCAGTCCGCAGCAGAGGGGGTATCTTCATGGCAGGATTTCTAAAGCGACTAATGAACAGGCGGAAAGACCGATTTGTTCAGGTCGGGACGGACGTGGGGCTGGCGATAGCGAAGCTGGACCGGCAGTTTTCACAAGCCATCATAACGAGCAGCGTTTCTCGTGTTCCTGGACTTCGGGTGAACAAAGACGGCGTTGGTTGCCTCTGGATATACACCTTCTCCATTTACCAGCAGGTGCAATACTGCGCCTTGAACGCCCCATCGCTTTCAAGGGGTGACCGCGAGAAATTTCTGGATGCGGTACTCCGGGCCACCTTCAATTCTCACTTCGAGATCATGCCCCCAGAGCTTCGCGATGACGTGCTGTGGAAGATGTATAGCACCGCACTTCTGGAATGGGCCGCAGACGTAAGGGCAAGCGGCCTTACCAATAGCCAACTTCTGGCCGCGAGATTCAGCGAGGGACTATTCGAAAACCCGACGGAAGAAACGGCCGACGAAGTTAGGAAAGCGGTCGCCGCAATGGAGGTTGATTTCCGAATCATCGACTATGTACAGCGCTTCCTGATTCAGAATTCGTAATAGTGCAAGCAACGAGACGTTGCTGCCAAGCGCGCCACCGGTATATTGCGTATCGCTCCGGCGCAGGGTCGGGGCGGAACGGAAAGGAGAATACCTCATGGAGCTTAGTCTCCGCGTCGTTATGACCCTTTCGCGCCCGCAGGCACGGTAAACAGGGGAGCATCGGAAATCACCGCTAGCGCGGGCGATTATTCCGGCCGTTCTATCCTGAGATGCCATGTGCTGCGGCCCGTACCGAAATAGCGGGTGATGCTGACGGCCGATTTACTAGTGTTCGGGCGGACGGCATGGCGCAGGGGCGGGCCCGTTTCGGTGGGCCCGCCCTGCGGCTTCCTTGGACCTACCTAAACAGGGATTTTACATCCCCCAGGGACTTCCCTGACATTCCCACAGGCGCAAAACAGGGCGGCGAAAGCGGGGTTCCGTTCCCGACCCCCGACTGCTCCCAAGCGTCCGGGATGCTGGACCGGAAGAACCAACGGCCATCGGTCGTGTAGAGCGTCCAGGGAGTCCAGTCGGCGACATCGCCCAGCGGAACAGGCGACGGGGTGAACGGCCGCCATTCGGCCATGAAGTTATTCGGAAGCCAGTATCCCGTGCCGTTGGTGCAAACGACATAAGTCTGCCCTACGCCCTGCGAGTCGATGACGTAAAGCGCCGCGATCCCGTTCGGGTTGTTTAGGTCCAGCGTGACCGCCGCCGCATTTGAAACGGCGATGAACAGCAGAACGAGCAATAGACGGATTCGCATACAGTCCCCCGTTTGATAGGTCACCTATCGCGAGTCAGGTCAACCCGATCCCGCTACCTGAACAGCGATTTCACGCTTCCTAGGGATTTCCCCGATTGCCCAACAGCCGCACTACATGGCGGCACGGGCGGGTTGCCGAAGCCTTCGACGCCCAGCTGCTGCCACGGGATCGTCCAGTTACTTCGGATGAACCAGCGGCCATCGACGGTGTGCATGAACCAGGGCGTCCAGTCGGCCACTTCCGACAGCGGTACGGGTGTCGCGACAAAGGGAACCCATGCGCCAGGGGCGCCGCCTGTGAATGCGTAGCCGCTGCCATCGGTGCAAACGACGAAATAGCCCCCTGCGGATGTTCCGTCGTTCGTGGCCGTATACGTAGCCGCGACGCCTTGGGGACCGTCTAGGTTCAGCGGAACGGCCCCCGCATTGGATACGGCGATGAATAGCGCGGTGGACAATAGTAGGATTCGCATACGGTCCCCCTTCATTGAATAGATCATCCATCGCAGGCCAAGCGGCCCGACCGCGAAGACCGCCCCCTAATCCCGACAGGCGTGCCCGCTCAGCATTGGGGCCGTGTTTTGGTGCCACGAGCACCTTGGTTTCGGCCGTAGGCACCGACTTGGCGCGGGCAGTGGCATCCATGAGCACTGACAGGCGGCTTCGTCCGCTGCAAGCTCTGGTTAGACACCGTGCCCAGATACATCGCACACACGACCGTTCCTGACACGGGAAGGCGGCGTTCCGGCTCTAACTCTCAAAACCAACCTCTAAGTCCTCTTTGTTGACACTCAGCTCCAGACATCCACCAAAGTCCTTGGCCAAGAAGCGCTCGATGCGCCGGTCTGCGAGCCCAAGCAGGACATAGAGATCCTTGTAGGTTGTCGACAACCGATGGTCAACAGGCGCACTAGGCGCGCCCCGTCGAGCGGCACTTGCCGCCGCCGCAACGGCTTTCATTGTAGAACGAGCCTCATCAAATTCAGCGTCAATGCCGTTCAACTCAAACAAGATTGCATCAAGTGCCAATTTCTCCTCTGCGCGAAAGGCATCCGATATCTGCGCCGCCAAGTTGCTCATATCCCCGACGCAAAATGGCACTACTTGCGAAACGTGTAACAGTCCAGCCTCTGAGAAGTCCGCGTTCCAGTCTTTCACAAGTTCACGTTTACGACGAATGAGCTCCCGCGAATTCGCAAGTTGCACAGTCAGGTACGTTCGCCGCTTGCGGCCCCGCATCCTGTCTGCCGCAACGACCAGAAGATAGGCTGCGAATGCGCCGGCGAACGCGGCGACTGATCCGTTATCCAAGAACGCAACTATCCGTTGGATTATTGGAACCACGCGATGCTCACACACTTCCATCTTGTCTAACACCTGGGATTCACCAGTGGTCGCGCTCAGCGCACCACAGCCGTACGGTGGCCCTCCCCCTTGTCGCCCGGAGAAAGGCGGCAGAGACTATTTCGGATTCCACTCTCTCGCTAGCCGCTGTGCCTCAGCCACCTGGGCGGGCGTCATTAGGGCAGCGACGTTATCCCGCGCTTCCGCCGCTTTCTTGTCCGAATCTGTAGCTTGAACTCCGGCGAGATTGAACCAGAGGTGGGCCTGAACGTAGTCCTGCGGTACGCCTTGGCCGTTGAGGTACGACACGCCGAGATTGAACTGGGCGCTGGCGTCCCCTTGCTCGGCGGCCATGCGGCACCATTTCGTCGCCTCAGCATAGTCCTGCGAAACGCCTCGGCCTAGTCCGTACAACACGCCGAGTTCGCTCTGGGCGCCGGCGTGCCCCTGCTCCGCAGCTGAGCGGTACCATTTCATGGCGAGACCGTAGTCTTGTGGTACGCCGAGACCGTTGTCGTACAACAAGGCCATCCCATACTGGGCACCGGCGTTCCCCTGCTCGGCGGCCGGCCGGTACCACTTCATCGCCTCTGCGTAACTCTTCAACACTCCTTGGCCGTTGTGGTACAACGTACCGAGGAGGTACCCGACGCCGACGTTCCCCTGCTCGGCGGCCATGCGAAACCACTTCGCCGCCTCCGCATAGTCCTGCGGCACGCCTTGGCCGAAGTAATACATAACGCCGAGGTTGCCCTGGGCCCCGGCGTGCCCCTGCTCCGCAGCTGAGCGGTACCATTTCATGGCGAGACCGTAGTCCTGTGGCACGCCTAGGCCGTTTTGGTACAACGCGCCGAGATTGAACTGGGCACCGGCGATCCCCTGCTCGGCGGCCGAACGGCACCACTTCGCCGCTTCTGCATAGTCTTGCGGGACGCCTTGGCCGGAGTAGAACATCAAGCCGAGGCTGCTCTGGGCACTGGCGTCCCCCTGTTCGGCCAACTGGCGCAACCATTCGATTGCCGCCGGGTTGATCGTTTCGTTGGCCGTGGCAGGCTCGATTTCACGCGGCCCAGCTAGCGAGGTCCCGGATACCTCAAAAACCAGCAGGGCGATGCAAAAAAGGGAGACCAGTTTCGCGGTTGTCATGGTCTGCATCCTTCGCGTGGTTCCGGCCCAATCCTGATCGCGTGTGGGTCGGCCGTTTTGCAATCCAGTTGTTACTTCGTCACCCTTGCCGCCGGACGATAGGTGGCAGGACTATTTCGGCTTCCACTCTCGCGCCAAACGCTGAGCTTCAGCGATCTGGGCCTCATTCATGTCGCTTTCGACCCTTCTGCGCATTCTCACGTACCGGGCCCGGTCAGATTCCTCCTTCGACCAAGAAATGTCCGACGCATTTGACGCAGCGAGATTGAAATAAAGATGCGCGAGGACAAGATTGCGCGGCGCGCCTCTTCCAGAGTAGTAGATACCGCCAAGCGCGCCCTGCGCCGAGTTCACGCCCCTTTCAGCAGCAAGGCGATACCACCGAAAAGCTTCGGCATAATCTTGGGGTGCCCCGTTGCCCTTGGCGTAGATTTCGCCAAGTCGTTCTGGTGCGATTGCGTGCCCCCGCTCCGCCGCTCGTCGATACCACCGTATTGCCTCAGCGCTGTCCTTCCTTAGGTCGAGTTGTCCCAAGAAGTGCGCCTGACCGAGCTCGTATTGGGCCTCGGCGTGACCCTGATTCGCTGCGAGGAGGTACCACTTCAGCGCCTCGGCATTGTCGGATGGCACGCCCGTGCCCCATTTATAGGCACTACCAAGGTCGAATTGCGCCTGGGCATCGCCCTGCGCGGCTGCCACCAAGTAGCGCTTCGCAGCTTCAGTGTCTTCAAGCTGGCGAAGATCGACCCTACCTTGGAGGTTTCCTTGCTCCGCAGCCTGCCGCAACCATTTGGCCGCCTCAGCTACGTCCCGCGCCACACCATCTCCCTCGCTGTACATTTTGCCAAGTCTGACCTGAGCTTCAGCGTATCCTTGGACAGCAGCTTGACGATACCACTTTACAGCTTGGCCGTAATCTTGCGCGACACCAAGCGCGCTATGAAGGTAGACCCAGCCAAGTGCACACTGAGCCTCGGCATTCCCCTGCTCAGCGGCCGTGCGTGTCCATTTCAGCGCTTCAGCGTCATCCTCTCGCACGCCACTTCCCCGGTCGTACATGTCGGCAATCTTCAACTGTGATCGAGCATCTCCCTTCTTCGCGGCCCTGCGATACCACTTCGCAGCTTCGGCAATGTCTTGCGGCACTTGGTCGCCCATTTCGTACGCGCGACCGAGCGCGAACAGAGCCTCCACATCCCCCTTTCTGGCACTTTGGCGCAATCCATCCAGCGGGTCGTACTTGTCCTTGCATCCCACCAGCGGTAGGACCAGAAAAGCCATGGCGAGAACAACGACTCGTTTCGTATCGGTCATGGCCGAAGACCTTTCGTAGCTGCTTGGAGAGCGAGCAAAAGCCATTCACATTGAAGGGGATAGTCGAAACAAACCACCTGTGACATGCCGGACCCCTCGAGACGCTTCCGTTCCTATCCTAGCATACTTCTCAACGCCTCGTAAGGGGTCTTGCCGGCGTGCGCGGCATGCGGCCGGCTGAGGTTGTAGAAGTCCTCCCATGCGGCCAGTTTCTTGTTCAGATCAACGTCATCCGTATAGGTTGGGAGCTGTTAGAATTCCTCCTGGTCCGACCGATGCGATCTCTCCGCCTTGCCGTTGAGCTGCGGCGTTCTGGCCTTGATATAGACGTGCCTGATTCCCATATCCTCGACGTGCCAATGGAACTTGGCCTGCCACTCATGTCCGCGGTCAGTGCGAACGGTGTGGATTCGGAATGGGAATCTTTCTACCACGTGATCGATGAAGTCGATGGGGCTTGTCTGGTTGTGCCGTCTGTAGATCTTCAGGGCCCTGATCCGCGTGGCGTCATCGATGGCCGTGTACTGGTCATCGCCGTATCCGTTGTCCGGCTGCGCTCGTAAGGCTCAAGAACTTGACATCAACTTGATTCTGGTGGCCCGACACCTGCTTCGCATACCGTTTCGTATGCAGGGCGCGACGCTCAGCATTCCGCGGCAGCTGCCCAAGTCCATTCCGGTTGAGGGTGCGGTAGACACTGGAACAGGACGTTTCGAATCCGTGATAGCGCTCGAGGTACCAGACGATCCGCTGGGGGCCGAGGTGGTATGTCGTGCGAAGATGCAGGATCTTCT
This sequence comes from uncultured Victivallales bacterium, assembly GCA_964424705.1. GTDB lineage: Bacteria > Verrucomicrobiota > Kiritimatiellia > UBA8416 > CAYRKB01 > CAYRKB01. The sequence continues at coordinate 7,152 of CAYRKB010000108.1, read as the reverse complement.
CGACAAACTCAGGTGGAATTTGCCTCGGATAACTCTTGGCAACCGGGCTCTTGCGGGCCAGGCCCGCCTTCCCATCTTCGGAAAATGCTTTCTTCCAGCGGTAGAATGAGGCTCTCGCAACGCCAAGCTCGCGGCAGACTTCTTTGACATTGCCTACCGCCTGAGCGTACTCCAGTAATACGTACTTGCGGTGGATCGCCAGGGCGTCACGGGCCTCGTCTTTCATGGCCAGACCTCCTTCAGTGTGCACTAGATTAGCACCTGAAGTGTCTCGCAGGGTCTGATTATCCTACAGTCTGGGCTTTTCCGGCAGAAACCAATGAAGATGCAAGAAGGTGCGCCACGAGCGGCACCCGGCACCGCATTGCCCGAGGGCCGCCCACTTGCGCCGGCGCAAGTCCCGCACGCAATCAAGAGCCCCACCGGACAGCAGGAACGCGATGCCGGCCGCCGGAGCCACCCGGTACATCGCGGATGGCGACGGCATCGAGGTCAACCCATTCGCACTGCTGGCAATATTGCCTCCGCAAGTGGTATGGTGCGCCCACGATCCGGCGTCATCGTCATCCTCCCCAAGGAGCCCACCATGCGCGTCGCCCGCCTGTGCCTCATCCCGCTCCTCACGCTCATGGCGACGACCGCCGCCGCCCTGGCCGCCTCCCCGACGCCCGCCGCCGTCACGCGCGTGGAGGCCGGCAACCGCGTCAGCGAGAACCTGCCGGAGATCCCGGCCGAGCTCCTGGAGAGCCTCAACCAGTACCAGAACACGCGCGGCGCCTCGTTCCAGGGCTGGCTGGACGACACCAGCCTTTTGATCAGCACCCGCTTCGGGGACACCGACCAGGTGCACCGCGTCGAGCGGCCGCTGGGCGCGCGCGAGCAGTTGACCTTCTATCGTGAGCCCGTGCGCGGCGCCGCGGTGCGCCCGGGCGGGACCGCGCCGGGCTTCCTGTTCAGCAAGGACACCGGCGGCGACGAGTTCTTCCAGATCCACTGGTTCGACCTGGCGACACGCAAGGTGACGCGGCTGACCGACGGCAAGTCCCGCAACGAGGGCCCCCGCTGGTCGCGCGACGGCGCGCAACTGGCCTGGGGCAGCACCCTGCGCAACGGCCGTGATACCGATGTCTGGGTGCGCCGCCTGGACGGCGAGCCCCGCCTCGTTGTCCAGGAAGGCGGCGCCTGGAACGTGCACGACTTCTCGCCTGACGGCGGCCGCCTGCTGGTCACGCGCTTCGTCTCGATCGAGGAATCGCTGCCCGGCGAGGTGGACCTGGCCAGCGGCAAGCTGACGATGTTCCCGGTGGCGGGCGGCCGCGCCTCGTTCGGCGGCTTCCAGTACGCGCGCGACGGGAGCGGCATCTACTACGTCTCGGACGAGGACTCCGAGTTCCACCGCCTGCGGAAACGCGACGGGGCCACCGGCGCGGTCACGGTGATCAGCGGCGACGTGCCCTGGGATGTCAGGGCGTTCGCACAGAGCCGCGACGGGTCCCGGCTGGCCTTCGTCACCAACGAGGACGGCATCTCGGTGCTGCGGGTGCTCGCGGCGAAGGACCTGGCGCCGCTGCGGCTGCCGGCCCTGCCGCTGGGCCAGGTCGGCGGGCTCGAGTTCTCGCCCGACGGCCGCCGGCTGGCGCTCAGCCTCAACACGGCGACGTCGCCTTCGGACGTGCATGTGATCGACCTCGCGGCCGCTTCCGTCGAGCGCTGGACGCGCAGCGAGGTCGGCGGGCTCGACACCGCGACTTTCGTGGCGCCGGAGCTCATCCACTACGAGAGCTTCGACGGACGCAGCATCCCGGCCTTCTACTACCGTCCGGCAGGAGTGCCCGCCGACCGCCGGCTGCCGGTGCTCATCAACATCCACGGCGGTCCCGAGTCGCAGGCGCATCCCACGTTCAGCCCGGCCATCCAGTACATGCTGCGCGAACTGCAGGTCGCCGTGCTGGTGCCGAACGTGCGCGGCTCGTCCGGCTACGGCAAGACGTGGCTGCAGCTGGACAACGGCCTGCGCCGCAAGGACTCGGTCAAGGATATCGGCGCGCTGCTGGACTGGATCGCGAAGCAGCCCGGGCTCGATCCCGCGCGGGTCGGCGTCACCGGCGGCAGCTACGGCGGCTACATGGTGCTGGCGACGATGGTGGACTACAACGACCGCATCCGCGCCGGCGTCGATGTCGTCGGCATCTCCAACTTCAGCACGTTCCTGAAGAACACCGAGGAGTACCGCCGCGACCTGCGCCGGGCCGAGTACGGCGACGAGCGCGACCCGGCCATGCGCGCCTTCCACGAGGAGATCGCGCCGCTGAACAACGCGCACCGCATCACGCATCCGTTGTTCGTGGCGCAGGGCTTCAACGACCCGCGCGTGCCCTGGACCGAGGCCGAGCAGATCACGAAGGCCGTCCGCGCCAACGGCGGCGACGTCTGGTTCCTGATGTTCAAGGACGAGGGCCACGGCTTCGCCAAGAAGCCCAACGCCGACTATTTCGGGGCGGCCGCGATGCTGTTCTGGCGGCGGCATCTGCTGGGCGAGTGAACCGGGGCGGCGACCGGCATCAGCCCCGCCCGCACACGTCGAAGGCCCCCGGACCGCAGATCCGGGGGCCGGGTGATAATCGAGATGATTTCCGTGTTCGTTTGCCGCTCCACGGACGTTTGAGGAAGGACAACCCCTTCCCCTGCTTCCGGAGGAGTCCCCATGCAAACCAGAAACATCCCGCCGGCTCGGAGGCCTGGGCATCGCCTGGGCTCGTTGCTCCTGGCGACCCTCCTGGCCGCGCCGCTGCCGGCGTGGGCCTTCATCAACTACAACTGGGCCTCCGCCGTCAGCGGTTCAACCGCCGACCCCGCCCGCTGGAGTCCCTTCGGCGTGCCCGGCGCGGTGGACAACCAGTACTACGGCGTTTCGGGAACCTACACGGTCACCTATCCGGCTGCGGCGCCCACCACGGCGATGATCGCCTTCGGCGGTGGCAACGTGACCTTCAACGTCGACAGCCCGCACACGACGAAGGAACTGCTGATCGGCGCCTCGAGCGGCAGCCCGACCCTGACCATGGCCTACGGCCAGATGAATGCCGACTACCTGAGCCTGGGCTACTCGGGAAGTCTCACGCGCCTGACACTCACGGGCAGCAGCCTGACGGGGCCGTCCACCCTGCACACCTACTCGATGAACAACCGCTACTACGGGAGCGCGGGCGGCGACATCATCGGCCACGGCGCCGGGATCACCTATCTCGACGTGTTCGGTGGCGCGCGGTACCTGGCCGAGCGCACGCAGCCCGGGTCCTGGCCTGTGCGGATCGCGGCCGAGCCCGGCACCACCGCCACCGTCAGCATCGCCGGGCGCAACGCGATCCCGATCCGGTACAGCGGGCTCAGCGTCACCGGCAGCAATGTTGGCGACGGGCTGGTCGTGGCCCAGAGCGGCACGGCGAACCTGTTCGTCTACAACGGCGGCTTCGTCAATGTCGAGGGCGGCATGTCCGTCGCCCAGCTCCAGAACTCGGCGGGCTACGTCACCGTCGGTCCTGTCGCGACGTTCGGAACCTCCTCGATCCGCGTGAGCGGGAACCTGGGCCTGGGCTACAACAGCTACGGCGCGTTGACGGCCGGGCACGGCGAGTTGAACATCAAGAGCCGCGCCTACGTGGCCGTCGGCGGCCGGTGCGATGTCGGCGACCCCGACAACGACGCCGGAACCTTCCTGCGCGTGGCGGAGGGTGGCCTGTTCCGCGTCAACGGCGGCATCAAGTTCTGGCCCACCACCGGCCCGGCGCTGGACCTGCGCGGCGGGCAGGCGCACGTCCGCGGCGGGGCGTTCCTGTGGCCGGCGGGCAAGTATCTGACGATCTCGAGCCAGGTCGGCAACCCGGAGCTGTACCTCAGCAGCGGCGCCGCCAGCACCGGACCCAACGCGCCGGCCTTGAACGCGCAGCTTTTCGTCGGCCGCGGCGGCACGGGCACGCTGCGCGTGGCCCAGCCGGGGACAAGCTTCATCATGGGCCCGGGCTCGACCATCGTGGGCGATTCGCTCGGCAGCGTCGGCACGGTGGTGATCGACTCGCTGGCCACGCTGGCGAGCGGCCCGGTCCACCTGGGCGTCAGCGGCAACGGGTTCCTCAACGTCCTGCACGGCGCCACGGCGGATCTCGGAACGATGGCGGTCGGCGTCGCCTCGACCGGCTTCGGCCAAGCGGTCGTTCGCGGAGAAGGCTCGTTCCTGCAGGTCCGCGACAACTTCTGGATCGGTGGCGGCTTCGGCGGCAGCGGCAGTTCGGCATCGGTCGAGGCCGACTCCGGCGCGACCATCAAGGTCCTGCACACCGGCGGCGTCAACCCGGCCCTGACCACCATCTTCGAATACGGGGTGCTGGCCGTATCCTCGGGCGGGCTCTTCACCACCTCGGGCACGATCTCCAACTCGGGCGACATCTTCCTGTCCGCCGGCGAAATCGAGGCGCTCAACCTGAGCCAGCCCTCGATCGGATCGCTGAACGGCTGGGGGCGCCTGGCGGGCGCGCTCCAGAACAGCGGCCGGGTTTCACCGTCGTCCAGCCTCGGCAATTTCGGACGCATCCGGGTGGACGGCAGCCTCACGCAGTTTGCCGGTGGTCGCTACCGCGTGGACCTTGGCGGCAGCGCCACCCTCCAGTGCGACACCCTGGACATCAGCGGAGCGGTCGCCCTGAACGGCACGCTGGAGCTTGCCACCGCGGGCGGATTCACCACAACCCCGGGCGATGTGTACACCGTCCTTACGGGCACGGCCGTCACCGGCACGTTCAGTTCGGTGACGTGGAACGGCGGCCCGCTGCCGAGCTACGTGAAGGTGCTCTACGACCCGACGTCGGTGCGGGTGCTCATTCCCGACATCTCAACGGGCGTCGATGACGTCGTTCGCAGCCTCGCCGACCTCCGCTTCGCGCCGGCGAACAACGGCAGCGACCGGTTGGCCTTCGCGCTGGACCTGCCGCAGGCGGCCGATGTGCGGGTGAAGATCTACGACCTGCGCGGCCGCATGGTGGCGAAACTGCCCGGCGGCGAACTGGGCCAGGGTCCGCACCACCTGCTGGCCGACACCGAGGGGCGCACGCTGCCAAGCGGCGTCTACTTCGCGCGCGCGGAATTCCGCGCCGGCGGCCAGACGGTCATCCGCACGGCGCGTGCGCTGATCGTCCGCTGATCGCGGGACAAAGCGGTGGGGGATGATATGGGGGGCGGCGTAGACAGAGAACCGGCCTCCTGGTTCGAATCCAGGAGGCCGGGCTCTTGCCTGACAGGGCGGTCGCTTCCGCAGCCGCCCGCTACTTCAACAGCACCATCTTCTTCTGCTCCGAGAACGAAGGCGCCGTCAACCGGTAGAAGTACGTGCCGCTGGGCACGCGCTGCCCCTGGTCGTTGTCGCCCGACCACGTGACCGTCCGCGTGCCGGCGGGCTCGTTCCCCTCGACCAGGGTCCGCACCAGCCGACCGGTGATATCGTAGACGCGCAGCGAGACGTTCGCGCCCCCGTCGGGCACCGCGAAGGAGATCTCCGTGGTGGGGTTGAACGGGTTCGGCGCGTTCTGCTGCAGGCTGAACATGGAGGCGGCCGGCGGCGTGTCCGACTTGTCCTTCGTGTCCGGCTTGCCCTTCGTGTCCGACTTGCCCGGCGCGGCCGCGGACGTGAATCAGGCCGCCGTGCATCTCCCCGCCGACC